>DATLUX010000172.1:0-12456 GCA_035577805.1 Verrucomicrobiia bacterium | reverse complement strand
TAGATGTCGCGGATCGCGTCCTGCATCCCGCGCAGCTCGTCGACCGAGCAGACGACGTCGAGCTCGTCGAGCGGATGCGACCGCTTCTGCTCGTCGAGGATCACCACCTCCTCGATCGGCTGGGGATAGCCAAGCCGGATCCGGAGCATGAAGCGGTCGAGCTGGGCCTCGGGCAGTTCGAAGGTGCCGGATTGCTCGATCGGGTTCTGAGTAGCGATGACGAGGAACGGCACGGGCAACGGGTAACTGGTGTTGCCGATGGTGACCTTGCGTTCCTGCATGGCTTCCAGCAGCGCGCTCTGGACCTTGGGCGCCGCACGGTTGATCTCGTCGGCCAGCAGCAAATTGGTGAACACAGGCCCCTTGTGCGTTCTGAACTGGCTGGTCGATTGATCCAGGATCTCCGAGCCCAGAATGTCCGACGGCAACATGTCGATGGTGAACTGGACGCGGCTGAATTGCAGAGCGACCGCCTTGGCGATGGCATTGACCAGAAGCGTCTTGGCAATACCCGGCACGCCCAACAACAGCAGGTGCCCGCCCGTCAATAAAGCGATCATCATGCGCTCCACTACGGTATCTTGTCCTACCACCACCTCCGCAACACGGTCGCGGACCGCTTTTACAAAACTCTGGTTTGGATTGGTCATCGCCCGGCTGGGATTGTCCTGACGCACCATAGCGGACTTCGGGGCAAAAGAAACATATCTTTCGGTTCAGGGTTTCCGGTTCACGGTTCAGGGTTCGGGGTTCACGGTTCACGGTTCACGGTACGGTTCACGGTTCACGGTTCACGCGCGAAAGGGGGCTATAGCGGCTTCGGCGGCGCAGGCGGTTGAGGGTCGGTTCCCGGATCTCACGATTTTTCGGACGCGCAGGATTGCGCATTGCTCATTGCTCATTGCGCATTGCTCATTGCTCATTGGGGCTACAGAGTTTTCAACGTTCAACCGGGAACCGGGAACCCTGAACCCTGAACCGGGAACCGGGAACCGGAAACCACGCTCGGGCTTGCTCTAGGCGCCTTCGCAGCGCATCGTAAACAGCCGATGTATCGACTGCCTGCTGCTGCCATTCTTCACGTTGGTGTGTATCTCGCGCTGTTGTTCAGTGTCGTCCGGATCGAATCCCCAATCGTGGCGGCCGAACCTGTGCCATCCAAGCTGTCCGCCGATCGGCCATCGTTGTTTACGGATGGGAAGGTGCGCACGTTTCGCATCACGGTCACGGAGCCGGCCCTGTCGGCTTTGCAGAAAGACAATCGGACTTATGTCCGGGCGAGCTTCACGGACGGGACACGAACGTTGTCGGAGGTGGGAGTGCGCCTGAAAGGAATGGGCAGTTTCCGGCCGTTACATGAGAAGCCGAGTTTTTCGGTGAAGTTCGATCTGAACAAGACGCATCAGACTTACGCTGGTCTGACCAAGTTCATGTTGAACAATGCGAGTCAGGACAACACCTATCTGGCGGAGTACATCGCCACGCAGATGTTTCGCGAGGCCGGAGTTCCTGCCTCCCACGTGACGCACGCGTTTGTGGAGTTCAACGGACGCCCCTTGGGTCTCTACGTTCTGGTCGAGGCGATGAACAAGGATTTTCTCAAACAACACTTCGAGAACACCAAGGGGAACCTCTATGAAGCGTATCTGGCTGACATCGATTCCAACATGGATCAGGACGGCGGCCCCCCGAACGGCGACCAGGCGGACCGCAAGCAGTTAGTGCAGGCGGCTCAGATAATGGATCCGATCGAACGCTGGCAACGGTTGCAAGAGGTGTTTGAGGTCGATCGGTACCTGGCGCATCTGGTGATCGAATTGTTCACCTCGCACACCGACGGCTATGCCATGAATCGCAATAACTACCGGATTTACCATGACCCGGCGACCGGCCGATTCACCATGATTGCGCACGGCATCGATTGGGCCTACGCCAACCCCGGCGTCTCGATGCAACCGCCGCGGGCCAGCATCCTGACCAAGGCGGTGCTACAAACGCCGGCCGGGTGGCGGCGCTTCAAGGAATTGCGCGGGCAACTCTTCACCAACTTGTTCCAAGTCCACATTCTGACCAATCGCGTGCAAATGGCCGCCGCGCGGCTCGTCGCCGCCGCGCGCACACCGGACGAAGCCAAGGAATTCCAGAAAGGCGCCAACGAGATGTGCAATCACATCATCGCCCGCGCCGCGAACATCGCCCAGCAGTTGGCAACTCCGGAACCGTTGCCTCTGGCTTTCGACACCAACGGGATTGCACATCCAACAGGTTGGCAATTCAAAAAAGACCGCGGCGAAGTGGTTTCGGATCGGCCCAAGCTCGATGGAAAAGCCACCTTGCATCTGCAAGTCAGCCAGGGCGATTGCATCGGATCCTGGCGTTCCAAGATCCTGTTGGAGGAAGGTCATTACCGATTTCAAGCCTTGGCGCGTGTCGCCCACGTGGCTCTCTTGACGAACAAAGTCGAGCAAGGCAACGGCGTCGGGATCCGCATCTCGGGCGAGAAACGCACCAACCAACTGACTGGAGACCTGAGCTGGACTCAGCTGGAACACGATTTCGAGGTCACTCCCGGCAGTGAAGAAAAGGAGTTGGTGTGCGAACTGCGCGCCCGCCAGGGCGAAGTCTGGTTTGATGCAGCTTCATTGCGGCTGGTGCGCCGGCCGTAACGGGTTGGAAGTTCCTACCCCACGTTCCAGCTTTGAATCCCGAACTGTAGCGGCGGCCTTTTTGATATTTCTATTCAAGAACCCACTTCTCAATGCAACCATGTGGGTTCCGGAAATTCCCTTGCCCCAAATTCCCTTGCCACCTCCCTGGCTCCCCTCCACCTGCCGTGAGCTGCCGAACGGTCGTCAAGTCACATTCCCGTCGGGTGTGGGAGCGGCATAGATCTGACATGTGACATTGTTAACGGCAAGGTTGGAGAGAAGTTGACCGTATAGGCCTACGAGACCACCGACGATGCCATCAACGGCTGCTCCTGACGAACTATTGTAATGCAATGAACCAATCTCAAAGGAGCTTGTCCCGACGTCGCCCCATTTGTGAGGTACAGCGCCTTCGAGCTGGAATTAGTCGTCACCAGACGCGCCCTGATCAGCGTGAGCACTCCCGAAGTCGAGTTATACTCAACACCGTGGCTGGAACTCGAATTGATTTCGCCAGCTTTGATAGCTGCCGTCCCACTAGGTGGTTGATCGGCTACGGGAGCTTCAGGGCAAGCCGGTAAAATGCCGCTGGTTCGTGCGGTGACAAGATGACTTGCCAGCACTCACCGGCGAGAGACGGCTCAAGTTCACAACGTCGCCACGTCAACGAGAGCGGGGATTGCGCTTGTTGTAGTTCCCATTCGATGCCGGACGCGCGCCACCAAAGATGAAGTTGATCCTGGTTCATCCACCCGACGGCAAGCCTAGGCTCGTTAGGGAGTCCCGCGTCCGGCGCAAATATCGCCAGGGTGCATCCGACCGGACGTCCCTCGGCGCCGCCGAGGGCGGTATTGAACAGGCGCCCGACGTGCGTGGCTGGATCCTCGATCGCCATCTGGGTCGAGCCATCTCCATCGAGATTCAATGCGTCATGGACTTGATAGTCCCGGATCAAAAGCTCGGCCGCTTCCGCGACGGTCATGCCCTGGCTGCCACCAAGTTCGTCCACCGTGAACAACACCAGGGTCTGGTGATCCCCAGTGAGACCCGCGATGGTGCGGGCCCGGAGGACGTTATACCACGAAGCTGAATCGGAGTAGCCATTGGTCGGAGTCAACCCAGAAGGACCGCCGCTATACGCCGGAATGGAAAGTTGTCCATCTTGGACCACTTGCGCGCTGCCGGAAAAGGCCGTCCATAAGATAACCGGTTCACGCACGTGCCGGTTGTCGGCGTAGGCGGGATCCCAATGCACGACGCTGGCATGATTCGAAGCATCGATGTTGAAGGCCGGCGCAAATGGAAGGATGGCATAGCTCTGATCCTGATAATTGGTTCCGATAGGTTGCGCTTCAAATGGCGAATAAACGCGGCCATCGGAAGCCGCCAGCCCGACCACGTTCGCATCGGTCTCAAGGGTCACGTAGGGCAAATAAAAGTGTGTGTTGATGCAGAGTTGTGCCCGCTCCCGGCGCAGAAAATCGAGCGGCGACTGCCGCTGGGTATCGCGTGTTCCGGCCGGCGGCGTGAGTTTGAACCGAAGCCCCGGTGTGCGGAGATCGATAATGGCAATGTGCATCGACAACGGCCTTGGCGTCAGCTCGCTGCGAGCGATCAAGGTCACTCCGCAGAAAGGCTGGGTCAGGACCTGTTCTCCTTGCACGCTGTACCAAAACGTCTGGAGTGCCCAAGCCGCCAAGCACCCACTCAGCCAATGCCGCCACCGACCGCCGCGACCAGCCGACCGCTCCGGCGGCCGGACGCGCTGCCCTCGCTCAAGGACCGGCTGCCAGCCTCGCAGCCACGGAATCCAAGGTCGCAGCGGGAGTAGGTGCAGAAACACGCTGTTCGGGTGATGCACAAGCCAGAGTATAGGCCGCCGAATTGACCAACGCGATCCATTTCCGCGTTAGGACCGCGGTGGGGGTTCAGCTGGGACTCAACGGTGGAATGGCCTGCGTGAGCTTGTCAGTCGGCACCGGGCCCAGCTTCTATCGATTGTCCAAGAACTGATCCCGCTAATCCCTCCAAAACATCCCAATCCCGGCTTGGTCCACTCGCCAAGCCGTTCGAGGATCGCCAACACCGGATGCAGGCTGGTTAGGCTGCAGAACGTTCACGGTGTCTCCTGATGCCCTGCCAGAACGCGACGGCAATGGCAACGATGAAAGAATAACCCGCGATCCCAATTAGCGGGCCGAAGAGCAATCCGACCACCGCTAGCCGAAGGCCCTCCTCCAAGTGCAACGCTCCTACCAGCGCCCACATGCAGACAACTGCTGGATAGTAGAACAAAGCATAGGTATTCCCGAACGTGTTGAACGAACTCGTGGCTCGGTCTGTGCCAAGAATCCAATAAAGAAAGTAGAAAGACAACTGGAACAGCAATGCGATGATGAACACGCGGCGGAATACGCGTCGAGCGGGTCTGCGCGAAACAGGTGTCGCCGACTGTGCCGTATCATTCTCCGTTCTCGTAGGCGCTGGAACCGCGGTGCGGTCGATTGTCCGGGCACACTCCGGGCAATAATTCTCAGGCCAACTTCGACCGCAGGTTGGGCAAGTGACTGTTTGCATTGGGACGAGCTACTGCCGGTTAACGACGCGGCTCAGCACGCCGGGCCAACGGTGATCGATCTTCGTTCTTGAACGTCGGTTGCTCTACCTCCAACCTCACGGTCCCGACTTCTGCGATTGAGATCCTACGGGTGCTATTCGCGTCCGTTTGAGCTGGACCGGAGCCCACAATCGCAACAAAAGCCAGGAATGATAGGAGGACAGCTTTCATGTTCTAACGTGGTTGGGGATCGTTTTCGAGCAGGTGGAAAACATCGGTGCGTATCTTGGAGGGATCGGCATTCCAACTCTCGTCCCAATGCCCATAAATCTCCCAACAAACATCCGAACGCCGATGTCCGTGATCAGTGCACCACTGGCGAATCTCGGCATGGGCCTCGCTCAGACGCGCATAAGGGCCGAAATGAGTCGTCGTCGCCACGCGACCGACGGGCAACTGTGAGCAATGAACCCGATCGTTGCTGACAAACGGTTCTGATACCTCCGCGCCAACCTCAACCGTCCCTTGCGTGTCAAAATACAGTGCGATGTGGCGTCCCGGGCGTCGGAGACCGGCGGAACGGATGAACGACCAGACTTCGCCGCACGCGGCGGGGACGAACTTCGACAGCTCTTGCGGCAGCACGCGACCTCGAATAACAGCGGTAGGAATCGCCTTCGCGTCGGCTAGTCCGATGTGGTAACGCATATGGCTTTTTCTGGGCTAACGGCCGCGGCTCAGCGACGGCCGGCCACGGGGCATGATGCTCATAACTCAAACGTCCCACCGTCCGGCGTCTCAATCGAATGAGACTCGCCGTAAATCGAAATCTCATGCTTCAATGTGTAGCCGAGGGCCTGAACCCGCTCAAGTTCCTCGCCTGAGAAATCGGTGAGGAAGAGGTTGAAGCACGCCCGGTGTTTTGGGTCATCGCTCTCCTCCAACTGAAACTGAAAGCTTCCTCGCGAAACCCTTGCACCGCGCTTGTCGGTGAAAAGTGGGAGCAACTGATCGTGGCCCTCGACGACGATGAAGCCGAAATCGGCTAAGAACTTCTTCATTGCATCGAAGTTCGATGTGGAGAAGGCAAGGATGTGAGCGCTGGACCGGGTAGCCGTCACGTCGCCTGCCGACTCACTATTCGGCGTGAACTGCTTCTTCGTCTCGTCCAGCATGTGAAACAGAAAGCTTGATGGGAGTGACATACGCGAGCCGCAACTAACGTCGCCGCTCAGTGACGCGCCGCCAAGCGTGCCCTAACTCGAACCAGGACGCAACCGACGCGTTCACGGGTGCATTCGGACACTGCCCCGGAGGGAGGTACTTTCAGCCCTTCTCCCCACCCCGGCCCTCTCCCCGTTGAGGGCAGAGGGGGATTCTAGCTGCTCAGCGTGTTAAGCACGTGCGAAGGTCGCCGGTTCGGGGGCAGTGCGTTAATGCGCCGCGCGTTCACTGGAGCAGCCTGGTTCACCAAATCGAGCGCAAGCGATACATCTGCATGGTTGCGCCGGGAGCGGCGTGATCGGTAAACGTGACGGGCGCCAGTGGAGTTAAACCGACGAGCCGCAGGTATTCCCAATCGCGCAGATTCGACGAACGCTCCAGATAGAACGTGGTCAGGGGCGCGAGGCGATTCAACGCGGCTTGATCGATTTCGACTTCGGCGATCGATGTCTGATGGAAGAAATCCGTCCGCACTTTGCGCACGCGCAGGATCGACGGGATCGGCGGCTCAGGGCCAATCTTGAGCGTCCATGACAAGGTGTCGTTGGCAGGATTCGGGTCCACCTGATCCAATTGCTGGACTTGCACCCAGCCGGTTGCGGCGCCACCGCGAGTTGGAGTGACATAGAAAAAGACACTCGCAGACTCGCCGGGCAGCAGTGCGGTTTGAAACGCGTTCCATTCGAAAAGCACGTAAGTGGCCCGCGGGCCGTAGACGAATCCGCCCAAGTAGAGCGCGTCCGCCGGCACGTTGACGGCCACCTTCACGCCGGTGGCGACAGCGGGGCCGAGGTTGCGGACGCGCACCCCGACCAGCGTCGGCATGTTCACTTGCGCGACCGTCGGCGCCTCGAGGAACTGCAATTCGAGGTCGGCTTGTGCCGGTTGGACGTCCAGCTCGGCCTTGCTCTCCGGCAGCGGCGCCAGCGCCGTTTGGTCAAAACGCTCGACCCGCACGTTGCGCCAGGCGTTGCCTGCTGAGCGCGCCACATAGGTGCGCTGCCAGACAAAATTCTGGCCCGGCTGCAGCGCCGGCAACCGCACGAGGGGATCCCAGATCGACGTCGCCAGATCGCCGCTGATTCCGTACACGGCGGGGCTGAGATTCAATTCAAGATTCGCCGAACTCGTTTCCACGAGGCTCAAGCCGGTGACCCGATCCGGCCCTTCATTGCGGATCTCCGTGGTGAACATCACGAGATCGCCGACGCGGGCATTCTGCGGACGGATGGATTGTTGCACCGATACTTTCGTGGCTGCGGGCCCGGAGTTGATCGTGACGAGCGCGTGGTCGTTGTTCGCCTGGCCGTCGAGTTGGTCAAGCTGCGTCAGTTCGGCACTCACGGCGAACTGGCCCTCGCCGACGGCGTAAGTGGATATCCACGAAATCAACTCGTGCTGAGGACGAATCTCGTACCATTCCCAATACGGCTCCCGGCTGCTCTCCAAATCGCGCGGCCGCATCGTGTCCCAAAAATAGCCGTAACCACCCAGGTCCGGGTTGAGCATCTGAAACCCCGCCGACTCAGCCGAGTCGAACACGGCATGCGAGGCCACCCGCCCCGAGGATACATTGCGCCCGATGACCGCGAAGTTCACCGGGTCGCCATTCTTTACGTTCGTGCGATCCGGCACCACCACGGGCGCGATGTCGCTGGTGACCTGCACGCCGGTAACTTGCGTGGTTGCGCGCCACGGCGGGAGTTGCTCTTCGAGCAGGCCGTTCACCCCTTCGATCTTCGCCAAATAGGGAATCGGGCCGGGCTTGCGCATCCGCATCGTGCGCGACATCGAATAGCTCGCGCCGGGTTCGATGCGCGGAATCGTTCGCCGCCAGGCCGAGGAGATGCGATCATCGCCCCCTGGCCCATAGCTGCGCACGGTTTCCAGGGCGAAGTCGACTTCGAAGGAATCGGGCTCGCCCACCATGACCGCGAGCGCCGGTTGGGCGGCGCGATTCGTGACCGTGACGAAGAAGATCGCGTATTCGCCGACGTTGACTTGCGGTTGATCGACGCTGACCGAGATCGCCAGATCGGGTGGCGGCCCGGGCAGGACGTGCAGCCGGATGGTTTCCGCGGCGATCGGGAGGAGCAAATCCGGACGCTCAGCGGCGCCGGTGATTTCGGCAACGTTGGTGTAGACACCCGCCATCGAGCCAACGAAATGTTTGCGCAGGAGCACCGTTTCGCCCGGCTCCACGACGTCGATATAACCCGAGCTGCTTGGTCGCAGCACACGGTCGGCATGGATAACTTCATCGAAGTCCGCGGTGTCGAGTCCGAGCGAGCTATAACTCACGTAAATGCCGCGCGCCGGCTGCGGGCCGTCGTTGTGAACCGGAAACTCAATCGTGACCGGGTCACCCGCCTTCACGGTAAGTTCCTTCGGATTCGCATCCAGGCTCAAGGCAACATCGGCCGGCAACGTCTTGAAGGAGACGGTCAATTCGGGGTGATCGGCCGCCTTAGGGATAAGCTGGTCCTGATACTCAACCGTGAAGTAATTCGTGAGAACGCCCGCTTCTTTGACCAAATAGCGAGACCACTGGTAGGTGTAGGCACCGGCTGGGATCACATCGCCGAACACGAACGGCCCCGGCACGGGCGGGACCGGAGGATCCGGGTCAGGAAACCGATAGTATGATTCCAGCCGGTAGTCTGCCCTCGTGAAGAGCCGCAAGCCGGTGACCGCATCCGGGCCGTCGTTCCGGACAACGTACATGACGTTGACGTCATCGCCGACACGCGGGTTTGGCGGATCGGTGAAAGCAAACAAGGTGAGGTGCGAGAACGCCGGTTGCACCGTGTAATTGGCGCGTGCTTCCGGCCAGGCGGCGCCCGGCGGCAACTGTTGCTCGAAGGAAGTGACATTCGCGATGAGGGTAAAGGTGCCAGCCAGGCGCACCACCATGGAGCCGTTCAGCTGCACTTGCGCCCCCGGCGCCAGGCGCGGGATCACCACGCTGCTGCCCAATCCCGTCGGCCCGGGCGCAGGGAACAACGACGCGCCCGGCGGGGTGTAACTGCGAATCGCGATTTGCGTCGCGTCCTGCGGGCCCTCGTTCCGAACGGTGAGCTGGACGGGAATGGTTTCGCCCACCTTGGCCGTGGCCGGATTGATCGTCATGGCTAGACTGAGCCGGGCTTGGGCCGGGCGCGTTGGCGTGATGAGCTGAACCGAGTCGTTGAGCGGATTGGTGTCCGTTTGGTCCATCTCCTCGATCAGCGCGATCACCAGGACGTTGGCGTCAGGCAGTGTCGCTCGGGACTGGTACTGGAGTTGCGCTGAAGCACCGGGATCGAGCTGCGGCAGCGTCCAGAGCGTGTCATACCCTCGAGTCTCGAGGCTGCCCTGGGCCGTCTGCCGGGACTCCAAGACAAGGCCCGGCAACGAACCGCACGCCACGGCGATGTCGGTCGCCGCCGCCGCGCCAAGATTGCGCAACGTGATCACTCCGTTCACCAACCCGCCGACTCGCGGATTCGCCTCGTCTGTCTCAATGGACAGCGCCAAATCCGTTGCGGTGGGAAACGCCGTAAACGCCGCCGTGGCCGGGTTCGCCGAGCCTGGAATCGTGAGTTGGGGCGGCTCAAATCGAAATCCGGAGCGCGACGGGGTGACTGTGATTGCACCCGCAGAAGGCAAACCGGGGAAGGCCACGCGTCCAGTATCGTCCGTGACCCCTTGGAGAGTGATCGCGCCGGACAGCTGCACCGTCACGAGTCCCAGCGGACGCAAGTCGCGGCGCGCCACACTCACGGCGAACGTCCTGTTCTGAGCGGCAGGGCAAGGAAGCTCCTCTGTGGCCACCACGAGGATGCCCATTAACACAAGACCTAGATGCTGCAACGTCATATTCATTGAGGTTTAGGTTGAGGTTGAATTGTTCCGAGGAAACAGCAAGGCATGGCCTGCCGGCGGTGCCCGCTCAGCGTGTCCACATGCCCGTAGCGGCGTGGCGCAGTGTTCATTATTCCTGTCGCGCCGTGCGTTCGGACTGGCCGCACGGGGCCGGCTTGGTTACACTCTGCCCCATGTCCGGCAACGTCACCCAGTTGCTCAGCGCCATCGAGTCCGGCGATCCCAAAGCAGCGGAAGAATTGCTGCCGTTGGTCTATAACGAGCTGCGCCAGCTGGCCGCGCATCGGCTCGCGGGGGAACAACGCCAGCACACTCTGCAACCCACGGCGCTCGTTCACGAGGCGTGGCTCAAAGTTGCCGGCGCCGAAAACCGGGCCTGGAATGGCCGGGCCCATTTTTTTGCCGCAGCGGCCGAAGCGATGCGGCGAATTCTGGTGGATCGAGCCCGCCGACGTCTGGCCGCCAAGCGAGGTGCCGGCGCTGATCGGCTTGATGCCGATGATCTGGATATTCCCGCTCCGGCGCCAGACCAGCAGTTGCTCGACGTGAGCGATGCGCTGGAGAAGCTCGCCCAGGTCGATCAGCGGAAGGCCGAACTGGTCAAGCTGCGCTATTTCGCCGGGATGAGTTTCGAGGACACAGCGGCGGCTCTTGGCATCGCCGTGCCCACCGCCAAGGTGTGGTGGTCTGGTGCCCGCGCCTGGCTGCGGACGGAAATCGCCAAGGCGGGTCAATCGGCGGTAGGATTGAGCGATCGCGTGGGTGACCGCAGTCACCGCAGGAAATAGCTGTCCCAGGTGTGGCCCGACTCCGGGTTGACCGGCGTAAACTCCATGCCTGTCGGCAGGTTGGGGCTGTGAATCAGGTGCTTGCCGGCCGGGCACCGGATATGCCCGACATAATGGGCGGCGTGGCAGGAGTTGCTCCCGGCGCGAACGGTAGAATTTGACCGCGTTTGTGCTCATGTCTCTGCCTGAACAAGCGCAAACGCCAGGAAGAAAGTATATCGAACTTCGATGATGCCGGACGGTTCAGGGTTCAGGGTTCAGGGTTCGGGGTTCAGGGTTCAGGGTTAACAAGTCGCGATCAGAATCTTCGTCGCCGTCCCACAGCCCATCACCATCCGTATCAGCGGTTAGGGCGCTAACACGACCCTGAACAAATATGCGCTCCTCAACATCCGACAGCCCGTCTCCATCGGTGTCTGCAAATGAGTATGAGGTCTCCCCTGAGTCCTGAATCTCCTCAGAGTCCTTATCTTTGACGCCGCAGTTCCTGAATTCGCGAGTGACTTGCAAACATTAGCTCGAGGCCTTCGGAAAAATCCTTCGCACGGTCTACAATACTCGGACCAGGAGCGATATTACAGTAACCCAGTGGTCCCGGCTGCCTTCCAACGAAGAGCGCGCGATAGCCGCAAGCTCCATCGTCACCCACGATGAAGAGATCCAAAACGTTTAAGTCGTCCAATAAGAACACATCTTCGGTAATGCGATCCGGGGCAGGGTTCTCCGCACCGCGACTAATGTAGAGACGCCGGATAGCTTCGTAGGAAACATCTTTGATGTCTGCCAATGCCAGTGCAATTGTTAAGGCCCCGACGCAACCAGTGAGGATATCTTTTGGAGGCCAGAATCCGCCGTAGAATGGCGCAGGGAATCGTCCGCAACCAAAGGTCTTAAGAAACTCGGCGAAATCTTCCGGTAATTTGCGATTGATCTCCCGCTCAATCACCGCAATCTCGCTGGCGCCTAAGGGCTGAAATTCAGTCCAATAGGCAGGACTTATCGCTGTTGTTTGCTCCCTAATCTCATTCCCCCAATTACCGTTGCCTACTACGAACTTCATTTTCCGGTCTTTAATTGCTTTGCTCTATCGCAGTGAGCGTTAAATAGCCTCAAAGCGGAAGTTGGTCAATTTATGTCTGCTTACGGTCTCCAAAAACTTGTTTGCGGAATAAGGGGACAGGTCCGTTGTAGGACGAATAAGGGGACAGGTCCGTTGTAGGAAAGTAGAGAAAGCTTGTCTGTTGGGCGGGGGTTGAGGTTAGCTGTGGGGGTGCGCCAAGGACGCATGAAGCCCCCGGCAGTCCGGCTTATGCTTTTTATCATTGCATGAGCCGAATCGTGGATCGTCGCTTCTTGCTGGAAGAACCCGAGCGGG
>DATLUX010000171.1:0-9804 GCA_035577805.1 Verrucomicrobiia bacterium | reverse complement strand
CCGTCGCGCTATTCCCAAAAGTGCTTTTGACATGTCCCCGTAAATCCGGGGCAATGAGCGTAAAAGTGTTACCCATGTCTATGCTCATTGTGTTACCCATGTCTGTGCTCCGTGCCGTGAGGGGTGAGAAGGCCAAGAGTTGTGAGTTCCCGAAGGTCAGGTTCATGGAGAGCTTCGACCTCCGAATTTCGGATGCGCATTGGCCCCAAGAACCCAACCCGATCTCATGTAGCAGCCGAGGTCACGAGGCTCTGATCTTTTTCCCGGAGAACGCGTTGGGGTAGAGTGAGCCTCCTGACGTCGGCTGCTACCTGGGGGTCGGTTCATGGAGAGCTTCGACCTCCGAATTTCGGACGCACATTGGGGCCTTGAACTGCTCCCTCTCCCCTCAACGGCCTCAACGGGGAGAGGGCCGGGGTGGGGTGAGAAGGCCAAGAGTTGTGAGTTCCCGAAGGTCAGGTTCATGGAGAGCCCCGACCTCCGAATTTCGGACGCGCATTGGGACCTTGAACCAATCGTTCCGAAGACGGCCCCAAAATCGAGGACGAAGGACGAGCACGAGGACGAGGCCTGCCCGGCCGTAGCCCGCAGGCGAAGGCGGGACGATTCGCGCGTTTTCGCTTTCCGCTTTCCCGGCTTCGCCCTACGACTACGCCGTGGCAGGCCGCCTTCCGCTTTTCCCCCACGGTTCATGGCTGTATTCTCACACAGACAAGGGTGTAAACAGATCGTCGATCTTTCCGCGACTGTCCGCGAATGAATCCAGGTGCACACCCGCCTTGTCGAGCAAGGTGAGATGGAGATTGGCCAGGGGCGTTGCTTCCTTAAAGCGGATGTGACGACCGCCTTTCATCCGGCCGGCGGCGCCGCCAGCGACGAGGATGGGAAGATTGGTATGATCATGCACATTGGGGTTGCCCATGCCGCTGCCGTAAAGATAAAGCGAATGATCCAGCAGCGTGCCGTTGCCTTCGGGCGTGGCTTTAAGTTTCTGCACGAATTCTGCAAACAAAGAGACGTGGAATTGATTGATCTTCGCCATCTTGGCGATCTTTTCCGGATCATTGCCGTGATGGGAAAGCGGATGATGCGGATCAGGCACTCCGATCTCAGGATAGGTTCGGTTGCTGGTTTCGCGCGCGAGCTGGAAGGTGATGACGCGAGTGACATCACCCTGCAGAGCCAACACCTGCAGATCGAACATGAGCCGGGCATGGTCGGCATACGACGCCGGCACGCCCATCGGCCGATCCAAATCAGGCAAGGGATGGTTGGCGGCGTCCGCTTCTGCTTTCTGAATGCGACGTTCCACTTCACGGACTGTGTCCAGGTACTGGGTAACGCGCGCGCGATCGCCGGGTCCGAGTTGCCGTTGCAGCCGGGCGATCTCTTCGTTGAACGAGTCCAGCAAGCTGGCCCGTTTACGCAACGCGGCCATCCGGTCGGAGAGACTCCCCCCTTCGCCGAAGAGACTTTCGAAAACGATGCGCGGATGGGCTTCGGCCGGCAACGGCGTTGTCGGAGAGGACCAGGAGAGGTTGTTTTGATAAACGCACGCATAGCCGTTGTCGCATTGGCCGACCGTTTGCAGCAGGTCCATCGCGAGTTCCAGCGAGGGCAGCTGGGTCTCCTGGCCAATCTGTTGGGCGGCGATTTGGTCGACGGTGGTCGCCAGATAATAATCGGAGCTCTCGGTGAGTTTGGCCTTGGCCGCGCTGAGGAACGCTGCGTTGGAAGTAGCATGAGTGCCCGGGTAGGCGTTCTGCAGTTCCAGATTGCTGATGGCAGTGATGTGTTCGCGGACGGGCGCCAGCGAACTGAGAATAGGCGAGAGCTCGTCGAGGGTTGTTTCACTGCGCGGCGTCCAGCGGGATTGATCGCAGCCCATCGGCATAAAAACGAAGCCGAGCCGGCGCACCGGGTTGGCCGGGGTATGGGCGAGGGGCGTCGCGGCTGGAACCATCGCGTCCAGCAAAGGCAAGGCCAGGGTGGCGCCCATGCCGCGCAGAAACGTGCGGCGGGGCATGGCTTTTTTCGTAATGATCATGGGGAGCTCCTCATGGTGAAGGGGGTGCTGTTGGCGATACTGAGAATCAACGAGGAAAAACGAGCGTCATTGGCCTGGGCGTTGCGCACGATCTGCCGCACGGCCGGAGCATCATACCATTCCACCCCGCGGCCCAAAGCAAACGTGAGCAGTTTCTCCGTCAACGTGCTGAGGAACAGTTCCGGGCGATGGCGCAAGCCGTCCTCGAGCCCGGCCACGCCGGTGCAAGTTTGGCCATCCGGCAAGCCGCCCGCATCGTCGATCGGTTGACCATCTTCCACCGTTCGCCAGCGGCCAATGGCATCAAAATTTTCCAGGGCAAAGCCCACCGGGTCCATGAGGTTATGGCAATTGGCGCACGCGGCGTTGATCCGATGCTCCGTCAGGCGCGCTCGCATCGGGAGCGAAGCGGCGACGGTGTTGTCGCTTAACGCCGGCACGTTGGGCGGCGGCGGGGGCGGCGGGGTGCCGAGCAGGTTGTTAAGAACCCAATGCCCGCGCAACACCGGCGACGTGCGCGTGGCGTAGGACGTTACGGTCAGGATGCTGCCCTGGCGCAGTAACCCGCCCCGTTGCGTGGATGGATCGAGAGCAACACGCCGGAAGCGGCTCCCGTAGATGTTTGGAATCCCGTAATGCTTGGCCAGGCGTTCGTTGAGGAAGGTGTAATCGGCTTTCAACAGGTCGAGCGCGCTGCGGTCTTCGCGCACCACACTCTCGAAAAACAACTCGGTTTCACGGCGGAAGGCTTGACGCAGGTTGTCATCGAAGTCCGGAAACAGGCGCAGGTCCGGCGTGATCGAGTCCAGGTTGCGCAAGTGCAGCCATTGGCCCGCGAAGTTGCCGGCCAGACTGCTCGAGCGCGGATCCGCCAGCATCCGGCGCACTTGTTGCTCGCGCACTTTCGGGCGGTGCAGCTCGCCGCGAATGGCGACGTTGAGCAGTTCGTCATCCGGGATGCTGCTCCACAGGAAGAAGGAGAGGCGCGAGGCCATCGCGACGTCGCTGAGGCGATAAGTGGTGTGGGGCGCCACGTTGGCCGGGTCCTGTTCCACGCGAAAGAGGAATTCGGGGCTCATCAAGATCGCGCTCAAGCCCGCTTCGATGCCCGCCTCGAACCCGTCCTGGGCCCGCGCTTTACGATAGAAATCCATCGGGCGCGCGCAATCAGCCCTCGTTACTTCCCGGCGGCAGGCGCGGCGCATCAAGGTGGAAAGGATGCGTTGTGCGCAGGCTTCCTCTTCGGCAGCCTTCGCGGGGCGCGCCACAAAGATCCGGCGGCGGCTGGGCGTATCGGTGTCGCCTTTGTCGCCGCGGCTGATGTTGTCTTGAGAAGCGGGGTTGGGCGTTTCGTAGGGGCCGTTGATGGAGATCTGATAAATGGCCGGCGTCAAACGCGGGTGCCGGTGCATGTTGAAATGGGCATTGTACGGCTGTCGTTTCGTTTCCACCAGCTCCGTGGGATTCTTCAGGAAGGTTACACCTAGTTGATGCGGACCGGCCGAGACGGGCACACGCAGTTTTAGCCCCGCATCGACCAGCTCGTAGTTCTTATTGTCGTGGGGCGGTGGCTTCACCGTAAAGAGCTTCAGCCGTTCCCGATCCAGGAGCACCTCAAGCTCATGCGCTTCGTGCAGTCCTTCGATCTCTTCATTGCGATCGCGGGTCAGGCGAATCTGGATCTCATACTCCCCGGCTTGCGGAAACGTGTACGGCAACAGGACCCCACCCCGAGTTCCTGGCGGCAAGCCGTCCACGTGTTCTTCTTGGGTCAGATCCGGCCGCACCCGAATGGTATCTCCACTCACCGCTCGGTGCGGGGCACCGACTGCGAGCCGGCTGATCTTTTCGGCCGCGGAGATGTAACGGGTCAATAACGTGGGCGATAGATCCGCCACGGTCACGTTGTCGAAGCCGTGGCTCGCTTCATCTTTCGGCAGTAACGCCGCCGCATCGATGTCTAGCGCCAACAAATCCCGAATGGCATTCTGATATTCCGTGCGGGTTAACCGGCGGAAGGTGTCCGTCCGGCCCGGGTTCGGATGCCTGGCGGCGGCTCGATCCAAAGCGGATTCTACTCGGGCCAGGACGCTCTCGTAAGTGGGTTCGTCCGGACGTTCCTTTCCGGCCGGGGGCATTTGGCGAGCGCGCAGCTTGCGCGCCACCCGTTCCCAGTCGGCGGAATGTTGGGCGATGTCCGTGTGGCTTAAGGTTTCGAGGTCCAGGCCGCCCTTCTTCACTTCCGCGTCGTGGCAACGGATACAATACTGGTTCACCATCGTCGTGACGGGGGTGCCCGCATCACGAGCATCCACGGAGCCGGCCCCAAGCGTGACCAGGATCAGCCCCAGCAGCATGCCACCGTAAACAATCCACAGGCGTAGCCTGGCAGGATGCCGTTGGCCGATGGCAATTGGGCTGTTCACAGCACCCAAAAGCATGACGGGCCCGGTGCAACCGGACAAGCAGAAAGGCCGCGGGCCACGGATGATCGCAGTAGGCGCGGCATTCAAATGCCTGAGATGCTTTGTCGTGAGCCTTAGGCTCGGGAATTGGCCCACTCCCACCAGCGCGGCGGTTGGGCAAGGGAATTGGGGGCAAGGGAATGGCGGCCCCCTTTAGCTTCTATTCAAGAAACCATTTCTCGATGCACCATGCCGTGCCGGTTCCGGAAATTCCCTTGCCCCAAATTCCCTTGCCACCTCCCAGCATGAGATGCTTTGGTCGGCCGCCTGGTGGAGCCGTGGGAGCCCACGACGATGAGGATCGAGAGTAAAAACGTTGGTAGAGGTCCGCGAATCACTTGGCCGAAGCTAGCATCCAGAAACGCGCGGCGCGAGCTTTGCTGTGCGACGAAGACACTGCGAGAGCGCGTAAGCGATCAATCCCAGCATGCGAGCAACCTACCGTTCTCACCCCTCACCCCAACCCTCTCCCCGTTGAGGGGAGAGGGAGTGGCGCAGCTCGTGCTCGAGTTGGCCAGCGAACCTTCCACGCGGGGAGAGGAGATTGGTGATGGAAGAGCCGGCTTGGCTAAACGCGACAAATGATGTTAAAGCAGCCAAGGATCAAAGATGATGAGGTTTGCCTGCAGGACGCGTTTGCTGCTCGCGATAACGCTCGCGGTCGCCACTTGTGGCCGCGCTGCCTCAGGCCTCAGCGCGACGCTCCCCACCTTTCGCAAGCTTGTTCTAAACGGGGACTATTATTGCGACGGAATCAACACGGGAGATTTCAATCGCGACGGCAAACCGGACATTGTAGCCGGACCGTTCTGGTATGAAGGGCCGAGCTTCACCGCCAAACATGAGTTCTATCCGGCCAAGAGTTTCCCGACCCGGCCAGCGCCCACCGATTCGTTGTTTAGTTACGTCTGGGATTTTAATGGCGACGGTTGGCCGGACATCCTCGTGTTGGGCCGCGTGCATCTGCATGCCGCCTATTGGTATGAGAATCCGCGCGGCGCACCCGGCCTCTGGAAGAAACACTTCGTCTTCGAACGGATCAGAGGCGAGTCCCCGCCTTTCGCCGATGTGGACGGCGATGGACGACCGGAATTGGTGGCTCACTGGGAGGATCAGTGGGGGTTGCTCAGGCCGGATTGGTCCGCACCCGATCGGCCCTGGCGTTTCCAACCCGTCACTGCGCCCGGGAAGTGGGACCAGTTTTATCACGGCACCGGGATTGGGGATGTGAACGGCGATGGACGCCTCGATCTCATTCTCAACGACGGCTGGTGGGAACAACCCGCGTCAGGACGCGCGCCGTGGGTTGCGCACCCGTTCGTGTTCTCCAAGGACAAAGGCGGGGCCCAGATGTTCGCTTATGACGTCAATGGCGACGGCCTGCCGGACATCATCACCTCACTGAACGCGCATGGGTGGGGTCTGGCCTGGTTCGAGCAGGTCAAGCGGGGCGAGATGATCACATTCCAGGAACACCTGCTCATGGCCGATCGCAGCGCGGAGGCAAAGTTTGGCGTGTGTTTCTCCCAACCTCACGCTCTGGCCCTCGCGGATCTCGACGGCGACGGCCTGCGCGACATCATCGTGGGCAAACGGATGTGGGCGCACCCGCCGCCCCAGGATATCGAGCCCGATGCCCCGCCCGTGTTGTACTGGTTCCAACTGCGGCGCGACGGCCACGGTGGGGCGAAGTTCGTGCCGCACCTGATCGATGACCACTCGGGTGTAGGCGTCCAGCTCACCGTCGCGGACGTCACCGGGGACGGACGTCCGGACATCCTGACCGTGTCGAAACTCGGGACATTTGTCTTTGTGAACGAGTGACTCTTCGAGCCAGGGCAGGCTTCTACCTGATGGAGTCGGTTCATGCGTAGCTTCTACTTGCACATCATGTGCACGGACATTGGGGCCATGAACTTACACGCAAAAGAACCCCCCCAGCCCCTCTCCCATGCGACCCTGGCTACGCCGGAGGCTTCGCCGAGGCGAGTGGGAGAGGGTGGCCGCAAGGCCGGGTGATGGTTCCCGCTTTCCGCTTTCCGCTTTCCGCTTTTCCCCTTTTCCCTTCGTCTTCTCTTCGTCACGGTTCTTTCACCGTGCCGTCATTGTCGGACTGAACTCGGACGTGTTACCCATGGAATATGGGTTCAAGGCTTTTGTTGGTGGATGATGAGACGGACATGCTGGAGATGATGGCCTACAATCTGGGCGCCGATGGTTATGAGATCAAAACCGCGGTGACCGGGTTGGACGCATTGAATAAAGCCCGTCGTTTCCTGCCGGACCTGATCGTTCTAGATCTGATGCTGGACGGGATCGACGGTTTTTCGGTCTGCGAGATATTGCGCTCGCAGCCGTCGACCGGGCGAGTCCCGGTGCTGGTCATCACGGCGTTAAGCGGACAGATGGCGCGTTTGAATGCGATGTCCGTTGGTGCGGACGATTTTCTGAGCAAACCCTTTAGTCCCCAGGAGTTGGTTCGACGAGTACGCGGTCTGCTGGCCGCACGCGTTTCCACGGACAGCGAGGAGGACCCCTCCGCGGGTCCACGGCCATGAGGAGGCGGAGGAGGCGGAGGAGGCGGTTTGCGTTTGCGGTCTGAACCGGCCCGGCTAAAACCAATTAAAATCCGTGAAATCCATCCGCACCGAGCTCAGAATGAAGCGTGAACCGTTGCCTGGGGCAAGCAATTCATCCTCGGACGATGCCGGATCACGTCAAATGAAAGATTGGGAAGTCACCTTACAGGCGTCGCTCAAGGAGCGGCGCAAACGTTATCGCCGGGCCCTCAAGCGATGTCGGCAGCGCGGTTCGGAAAAATCCGTTCATGCCACCCGCGTGGAGACGCGCCGTCTGCTTTCCCTGGTTGAGCTGCTGAACATCTTCATCGGACAAACCCAGCTCAAGAAAACCCGCAGCCAGCTCAAGCAACATCTGGACGCACTCCGGCCGCTGCGCGATACGCATGTGCAATTGCTGGTGCTATCGAAACTCGCCCGGGAATTTCCCGAGACCAAAGGTTTCCATCAGATGCTGCTCGAACGTGAAAAGCAGTGTCTCAAAGCCGCCGCCCGCCGCTTGCGTGGAGTCAAGATTCGCCGCCTGGAAAAAGTCTTCGAAGGTTTGGCCCGGCAGTTGGCACGCGTCGGCGCTCAGCCAGCCCAGCGGACGCCCCATCGCACCGCCGTCCTGCGCGGGGTTCAGGAAGCCTTCGAACGGACAGTCGATCGGCAGCGCGCCATGGATCCGGGCTCCGCCAACTCCATTCATCGAACCCGCGTCGCCTTCAAGAAATTCCGTTATATGGTGGAAGCCTTGCAACCAATCCTCCTGGGAGTGACTCCGGCTCGGATCGCCGCCTTGCAAGACTTTCAATCGATGATGGGCGACGTGCAGGACACCGACGTGTTTCTGGCGCGGCTGGACAAATATACGCGCAGGCACCATCGGCGTGCCCGGCGGTTGGCGCGATTTAGGCATTGGTTGCTGCGCCGGCGCACCGCCCAGATCACCTACTGTCTCAACCACGCCGATCGATTGAACGGCTTCTGGCCACTGCCGCGCCAGCCTGGAGGGCGAGCGGAGAAGAACGGTTCGCGTCGCCCGATACCAAGGATGCATCCGGTGGCGAAGCAATCGCTCAACCATCGCCGCCGTGGGCTTTTGTCCAAAGCAGCTAAAGCGCATTAAGCGAGCCCGGGTGGGGGGCCTTCCGCATTCGCCATTCGTCATTCGTCATTCGTCATTCGCCATTCGTCATTCGCCATTCGTCATTCGCCATTCGTCATTCGTCATTCGCCATTCGCCATTCGGTATTCGCCATTCGCCATTCGTCATTCGGTATTCGCCATTCGTCATTCGTCATTCGGTATTCGCCATTCGTCATTCGTCATTCGTCATTCGTCATTCGTCATTCGCCATTCGCCATTCGCCATTCGCCATTCGCCATTCGCCATTGGCATTCCGCATTCCGCATTCCGTACTCCGCACTCCGCACTGGAACAGGCGAGTTTCGCAGTGCAAAAATGCGCGCCGTCCGATACGCTGCTGCGCCATGCCCGAAGAATCTCACGTGCTGCACCGGCACGGTGCGGTGCTTTGGTTCGGTGGCGGCAGGCGCCGGAAAGTTGGAGAAACGGCTTCGGTCGTCCTGGCCGCCGCCCTGACCATCCCGGCGGCGTCTTCGTTTGGTTCACTGGAGGCTCCGGCCATCACGAATGTCGCGCAGCTCCGCCAATTAGCTTCTCAAGCGTCGAGCGTTGCGCAGGCGATTGTTTTGGAAGGCGCTGTCTGGTGGGCCAGCCGAAGGCAGGGCCGATTGGTTTTGCAAGATTGGTCCGGTGCGGCCGAGTTGGAAATGGATTGTCGTGGCACGTCGGTGGCCTCGGGACAGCGCGTCCGCGTGCAGGGCTACGCGACCATCGCGCGGCGCGGCGCCAGTATCCGCTTGGGCGCCAATGGCGCGGTCGTAGATAACGACGGCATCCACGCCATGGTCGGAAAATCGGGCGCGGTCTATTTGTCAGCGGGACGCCAGCCGATTCGAGTGGAGTGGTTTAACGGGGTGGAAAAGGCTGGCCTGGAACTGCAATACGAAGGGCCAGGCGTAACCCGACAACGGATTCCGGACCAGGTCTTGTTTCGAGCTTCAGGCCCGGCGGGGGCGGCTGCATCCAGGCAACCGGAGAACGGATTGGAGTGGCGTTGTTACGAAGGAACCTGGGAAGTCCTGCCCGAGTTCGGTGGTTTAACGCCCGTCCGGAGCGGAGTCGCGGCGAACCTAGACCTGAGCCTGACGACGCGCGCCGAGAATGTGGCGCTGCAATTCAGCGGGGAGCTGGAGATATTGCGCGAAGGCCTCTACACCTTCCATCTCGCCTCCGATGATGGGAGCAGTCTGTATGTCGGCAGACCGACGTTGCGGCTGGATGTGATTGGCCAGGCGACCTTGCCTGAGCCGCGTCGGATCGCCATCGGCCAAGTGTTGCGGAACGACGAGGCCGCGCAGTGGGCGGCGGTGGAAGGGCTGGTGACGTTCCTGCGCCCGCAACCGCCGGGGTTGTTGCTGGAGCTCAGCGCCGGGGCCGGCCACGTGCGCGTCGAGGTGGCGGATGCTTCGGGCTTGTCTCCGGCCGATTGGATGGGACGGCGCGCGCGCGCGATTGGATTTTGCCAAAGCGCCATGACGACCGACGGCTATGGCGTGACGGGTGTCATCCTGACGCCGGGTGCAAAGGAATTGGAGCGTCTGGAGGACGGCGCGGAGTCGAGCCAGGAGACGACGAAGGATAC
>DATLUX010000170.1:0-22781 GCA_035577805.1 Verrucomicrobiia bacterium | reverse complement strand
GGAACGTTCTCGGGACAAACTTTGTCGGAATCTTTGTCGCAAACTTTGTCGAAATCCCAACATTGTCACAAAGTCCTCGACAAAGTTTCCGACGAAGTTTCCGACAAAGGCCGAAATCGCCCTTTTCGGGACAAGCTCTAGCTAGCGGGCGCCGCCCTGGGATCGAGCAGCACAAACATTATCCCGCCCCATCGGGGCGGAGGAGATTTTCAATTCGCCCGAGTGCATTGAGATCCTTCTGCAAGATGCCGTTCCGCGACGAGCTTCGAATGTTGCGGGCAACCCAAAGGACGATCCTCTTGCGTGTCGGTGACTCCTCCGCCCCGATGGGGCGGTGTCGTTGGTTATGACACATGATCCCAGGGCGGCGCCTCCCGCCCGCTGGGCGGGACGGGCTTGCCCTGGGCTGGTCTACATCCACGCCTTCGGCGTGGTAGGTGCTGAGCGCGCTTCAGAGACCTCTACATTTGCTGATCGGGTCGGCTTAACGGTATTATGCCCGTCAACCCTTCCACGCTGTTCTCCTGTGACGGCTGCTAGGGTTGGTGCGCGGCGAGCTTCTCGCGCCATGGCGCGATGGCGTTGGTGCGTGCGCCGGCGTTACTCCAAGGGTCGACGGCGAAGCCTTCGCCCAGTTGCGTTCGCAGCAGATTGGCCATCTGAATCCGGACGACCAACCGCGGATGATTGAGCAGGTCCAGAACGTAGAGCGGATCGCGGCGCGCCAGCGCGGTCAGGCGTTCGAGCGCCGGTTTCCAGGTTTTCTCGCTGCGCTCGGCGCACAGCTCGGCCAACTCACCGGCTGCCCGACGGAGCGTGGCGGCATCGTTGCCCTTGAGCCACTCATCCACTTCGGCGAGCTTCCGTTCGACCTCTGTTTTCCTGGTCAACGCCGCGGTGACCTCGCTGATCCCGTTGGTCAACCAGGCCACGAAAGTTCCCGCGTCCTGATAACCGGTGGTGATAGCAACAGGTTCCCCGGAAGGCATGAGGATAAGAAAGGTGGGCACCGCGCGGATCTCGTAGCGTTGCGCGACCGGGCCATGTTCATCGATGTCGAGCGCGACGCGTTTGAAGCCCTCGAGCGTCTCTCGAACCGTGTCATTGGTGAGAGTGGTTCGGGCCATCATCTGGCACGGTGCGCACCAACTGGCGGTGAAATAGAGCAGGAGCGGCGGTGAGTGGTCATCACCCGTGGCCAGCGTGGTCGCGAGGTTCGTGCTCCAACCAGGCGGCACGGCGGCGCGGACCGGCAGCAGCAGAGCGACCCACCCGAGAATGAGCAACAAGAGTTGTTTCATGGAGAGCTTCCACCTGCACATGACGTGCACGCGCATTTGGGGCCATGAACCCAACCCAAATCTGACGTAGCAGCCGAGGTAACGAGGCTCTGATCTCTTTCCCGACGAACGCGCCGGGATAGAGTGAGCCTCCTGACGTCGGCTGCTACCTGAGGGTCGGTTCATGGGAAGTTTCCACCTGCTGCCGCGGCGGCGGCTTGAGTTTCTTTGCCATGCCGGATCGGCGGCCAAAAGTCGTTCCAATTGAACGGGCGACTAAATTCTCCATAATGACACTTCTGACAGTCTCCCGCGTCCAGGGGGCGATAGGTGAATTCGTTTGAAGAGCCGCCGTCACGACGTTGCGCGTGGAGACTCCCCGGTCCATGGCAACTCTCGCAACCCACGTCGACCAGCTTGCTCTCACCAGATTCGCGCCGATAACCTGTGCGCGTTCCGAACCCGATCGTGTGACAGCCCACGCACTTCGGATCCGCATCGGCCTTGCGCTCGACCAGGGACGCAAACGCCGTGGCATGGCCGGATTTGCTCCAGACCGCAGAAGCCGTTGGATGACACTTCAGGCAGGTAGCGTTGCCCACGTATTCAGCGGCGCCGCGGACGCCAGGCACGGATTCTTCGCCGGCGCGTCCGGGCTCATCGACGTTCAGGCGGGTGCGCCGGATTTCATCACGGTACGCTTGGGCCAACTCGCGCAAGGCCGGGTCCTGAGGGATCCGATCGTGCAGGAGACGGATCTCGTTGGTGGACGATACTGGAGAACGCCCGCGGGTCAGCCGCATCCGCAACAGACCCAGCGCCCGGGATTCATTGGTCACGAAGTAAATCAGGCTGCGGTTTTCTTTGCCTAATTCCTGGGCCGGTTGCCGCACTTTGCCTCCGAGAATGACGTGAGCCTCATAGAACCGTTGGGCGAGCCGGGTCAGGGCCACCTCGTCCGCGAACGCCAGCAGCACGACCAAGTCGGCGCGCGCGCGCACTTCCGCCAGACAACGGGTTAAGGCGGGCTCCATGTCTTCAACGGCCAGGCCGTCGCCGGCCGGTTCGCTCAGAGCATGCGGATCGAGCAGGCCAATAATGACGATGCGGAAGCCGCCGCGTTCGATGAGGCGCCACGGTTCGAAGAGCGGTTTGCCGGTGGCGCCTTCGATCAGATTGGCGCTCAGGATAGGCACCGGCGAGTCGTGCTTGATCCGACGCAGCTGCGCGGCGGACAGCCTGGCCTCGCGCTGGCCGACATTGAGCGCGTCATAGTTCATCGCGCGGAAGGCGCGCAGCATGTAGCCATATTCGATCACATCGTAATCCTGAGACCCCGCGATCGCATCCCCCACATCCAGACGCAGCCCCGCCGGTGAACGGTCGGCGTCGAGCACCGTTTTCAGGCGCGTTAAGCCGCCAAATTGTCCGGTGAAACAGCCGCAAGGCTCCAATCGCCCGCGTGTGTCGCAGGTAAAATAGATCGGCAACTCGATCGCGGCGCGATTGGCTTGCGAGCGGCAACCGGTCCCGGCCGCCAGCGTCGTCCAGGCCAAAGCCAGCAGAGTCAGAGCAGCACGCGCATGCACGGCAGCAAGCAGGGGCCTCTTGGTCTTAATAAAGCACGGCGTAGGTAAACACATTCACGTTGATGCGCGCGGGATCACGAAGTTCGTTGCCGCCACAGCAACAACAACCCTTGGCATGTTCCACGTCGTTGAGCCCTTCCTTCGAGTACACCAACACCAGGCGCCCGTTGATCTCCAGCCCCTCCAAAACCGCCG
Organism: Verrucomicrobiia bacterium; assembly: GCA_035577805.1. Taxonomy (GTDB): domain Bacteria; phylum Verrucomicrobiota; class Verrucomicrobiia; order Limisphaerales; family JADJPG01; genus DATLUX01. The sequence goes on along the minus strand of DATLUX010000170.1, from coordinate 19,717 downwards.
GCTTCCCATGTTTCTCCGTCAAACGCGGGATCACGTTGACCAGGGAAAAAATCGGATGCGACATCGGGATCGTCTTCAACGCGGTCTCCGGGAAACACACCTTGAGCTCCTGCCGAAAGGCCCTGTCCCAGTTCTGATCCGAACAACCCGGGCTCACCAACAGGAAGCCGCCCTGCGTCAGATACTTCTTCAGCTGCTTCCGTTCCTTGTCCGAAAAGGAGAAGCCTTCGTTGCCCGACATGACGCAGAACGGAAAGTCGAAAACGGTGTCCGCATCCAAACGCACCGGACAAAACTTCTTGTTCACCCGCAGATTGGTTTGTTGCGCGGCATCCGCCAGGAAACGGTCCGCGAAACAGACCGAGCTTTGGTTTCCGGCATAGATCAAGTTGCCGCACTGCAGCAGGGTGAGGTCAGACGCGGAGGCGAACTCGGGTTTGCTGGTGGGGGTGATAATCCGGGTGGGTTCCGGGGCGGTTGCCGGCGCCAGCGCAGGCGTAGACGCAGGCCTGCGCGTGGGCACAGGCGTGGGGGTGGTGGTCTGAGCGATGACGACAGCCGCCGGGCCGCTCATGAGCAAGATGGCGATGGCGAGAGCATGTCGCCAAACCACCCATGAACCGTTGGGGAAAAGCGGAAAGCGGAAAGCGGAAAGCAGAAAGCGGAAACACGGGGGCGTCTTCGGGAACGAAGGGTTCAAGGTCCCAATGCGTGTGCAAAAGCAGATGGAAGCTACCCACGGTCTCGCGAGCCGCTGCGGGTATGGCAAGAGTGGTTTCACTGCTTTTTCCCCGTGGTGATGGCTTTGAAGTAACCTTCTACGACATCGTGATACCCTTCGATCGCTCCTTCGGTCGCAACGGCGCCGGATTGACGATCGATCGGCTTAAGTCCTTTGAGCACATCCGCCTGGCCCGGGTCGGGCGCTCCGGGGACGCCCGCCAGCGCTCCGGCCCCTTTGCCCTGACGGGCCGATTGCTTGGCGGTGGCGCTGCTGCGGCTCGGGGTGAATTCATTACCTAAGACCGGCGGCTTGGAAGCATCGGTGACCGCGTAACCAGCACGGCCGCCCGTCCCTTCGCCCTGACCGCGGCCAAAGCCCGGAGGACCAGGACGGTCAAACTTCCGGCTGCGCGACATTTGCGCAAAGTTTTTCCCCGGCTGCAGGCCGCGTTGCAGTTGTAGATACTGATCGAGTTCGCCCTGCGATGGGCAGTTACCGCCCTGGCATTGGCCGAAGAGTTTTTCCATTTCACTACGCAACCGGTCCGCGGCGCTAAAGGAACGATCGCCTTCTGCGGCCAGCATGCGGCCGGTGGCTTCGCGGGCCAGAGGCGGCATGCGCAACTCGGCGATCTGATCGGCGAGCCGGCTCCCGCTGGCAGCGGCCTTGGGGAACAAACGCTCGGCGGCGTGGGCGTCATCGCGGAGTTTGTCGGTCAAGGTATCGAGCATTTCGCCGACCTGTTTCTGGGTGGCGGCGAGCTCCTTGAGGGCCAATTGATCTTCGCGACCGAGATCGCCGGGGCGATTGTAAGCTTGGGCCTGGGCAGCAAGCTCCTGCTGGGCGCGATAAAGGGCTTCGAACTGGTTGAAGTCTTTGACCAACTCCTGCATGGCGCCCATGTCCTGGAGCGGTTCCAGGACTTGTTTCTCGGCGGCTTCCTGGGCGTCCCCCAAACGCGTCACTTGTTGGTCCGATTGCCGTTTGAATTCATCGAGCATCTCGGGAGATACCTGGCGGGGACCTTGGGGAGGTGAACTGCGCCGGGCCAGTTCGCCGGCGGCCGCGTTGTTCGTGCTGGCGCTGCGCCGGACATTCCCGGCCTGTTCCTGCAGGACTTTTTCGAGTTCTTTCTCGACGTCGTAGACCGGGTGTTCGCGCACAAAATTGTCCATGCGTTCGGCGTGCTGGTTGAGCTTCTGATTTAATTCATTCTGCGCGGCCAACAGCCGATCCAAGTCGCGCGCGAGCGATTCGGCGTCCTTGGCTTCTGCCTTTTGCAGGCGTTGCTTGAGTTGCTCACTTTCGGCGCCCAGTTTCTTTTGTTGCGCGACCAGCTCCTGGAGGTCATCGCGCAGCGATTCGTATTTCAACTGGGCGTCGGCCAGGTCGGTTTGTTCGCGGAGAAAATCGTTATACTCATCGACACTGATCACCGTCAGCCGGACGGTTTGGCTGCGGGCGCCGTGCGGTTCCGGGGCGGTGTCCACGGCCTCGGCGAAGAGCGAGATCACATCCCCGGGTTGCACGCCGAGGCGGCCGATGTCCAGTTCAGTGGTTTCCGCGATGTGCCGCACGACGGCCTGGTAGGCGCTGGTTTTCGGAGGCGAATACGTCCCATTCAATCCCCGGTGCAGCCGGGCTAGACGCAGCCCGTAATCATCGTCGGCTTCGATCCGGGCCTGGACTTTGAAATCCATCGCGACAAACGAATCGCGCTCCGGTTCCACGAGCCGCACCTCGGGAGGCAAATCGAATGTGACCGTGAACGCGCTTTCCCGTTCGCCTTGGGCTTGGAGGCCCGCCAAGTCCGTCAGGCCGAACCGTAACCGGCCGGTTTCCTGGGCGATCATTGAACCGGACACCTCCGTTTCAGCGGACGGTTTGAGCAAGGCCCGTTGCGGGTTCTGGTCGCCGACGTTGAGCTCGACCGCTCCCTCCCGGAGCGGCCGGTTGGACCGCAGCCGAAAATGGACTTCGCTGCCTTGCAACGCCTGCACGCCCTGGAACGTGTAAGGTTTCTCTTCCCCTTTCAAACCGGTGTAAGCCGGCGGCTGCACCCGCACCCACACGTTCTCCAGTTGGGGCGTGAGGATCACTCCGATCCGCGCCTGCTTGGAAAGACTCGTCCGATCCTTGGTGTGCGCGTAGATCACCATTTCTTCGCGAACTTTATCCAACAACTGATCGAAGTTCGCCCCCGCCTTATCGAACATCGGCACGGTAACCGCCTGTTCCGGATGAGCGGCTGGGAATGAGGTAAGAAAAACCTCTTTCGGCGCATGGCCGGAAGCCTTGACCCGCACGACCAGGCCCTTCCCATACAACACATTCGTCCCTAACCCGCCCGGCTCGATGATCTCCAGCCGTGTAAAGGAATAAGGCGGATGATCCCCAAACGGATCCGCAAAACGCGCAATCTCAACCGCGCTGACACGGAAAAACGCAGCCAGCACCGCCGAAAAAATCGCCAAAGCCCAAGCAGCCCGGCCCAGGTGCCGGCGCACTTCGCCGGTCCACGCCAGCGCCTCCAGCGGAACTGTCTCCAGGCCCGCCTGATATTCCTGCACCGCCTGGCGCGCCAATTCCCGGGTTTCCGGCGAAAGCGTCGGATCGCTGATTTGCGTCTGCAGTTGAAGTAGATTGATCAAACGCGAGCCGAGCTTCGGATGGCGTGCTTCCAAAAAGCGCGCGATCTGTTCCAAGGGATTGCGGTGGACGAAGGCGAGGTACCAACTTGCGATGAGGAGCGCGAGCACACCAGCCGCCAGCGCGAGCAGCCAGGCCAGACGCCAACCCGCGTTCAAATGCAGGATCACGTCCGCCACGAACAAAGCCAGGACGACGGCGCAGCCGTGCTTGAAGGTGCGCAGTAAGAACCCCGCGCCTCGTTCGCGCTGATGCGCACGATCGGCTGCCCGCAGGCGATCCAGGACGCTCTTCGGGTGTTTCAACATAATCCCCAACGGCGGCGCAAAAACCAATCCAGGCCGAACCATAATGTCGCCGCGTAAAAAACCCAAGCGACATTCCAGATCGGTTTCAACAACGTTTTCGGCGTGGCATCCATCTTGTCCCGGTTCAATTCCTCGAACAAACGCCCTAATTCGCGCGGTTCGAGCAGGCGTCCGCCGCTGCTTTCGCACAAGCGCCGCAGGCAACCGATGTCCGTTGTCACTTCTGTCTCCTCGAGATTCTCATTGAACACGATGAATCGCGATTCCTCCATCGTGCCGTCCGGCAACCTGGCTTGCGCCCGATAGCGTCCTACGCGTTCGGGCAGGAATTCTCCCGTCAACCGGCTGACCTCGCCCTGAGTCGTGCTCAGATTCGCGCGCCCGACCTCTTTCTCACCCAGAAGCAGGGTCACCGGCACCGATTTAATCCGTTCATCCGGCTGCCGCATGGCCAGACGGAAATGCACCTTCTCGCCGAGCAGGACATTGGCCGAATTCGGCCGGAACGAAAATTGCCGGCTGGGCATGATGTCGCGTCCCGCCACCAGCCACAGCACGAGTTGGTCCCAAAACCGGTCGAAGGGCGCATTGACGCCGTCGATCTTGGCATTGAGGCCCCAGCGCCAGAGGCCGTCCACGCCCACGCTCAGCACCTGGCCGCCTCCATAACGGCGATGCACGATGGCTGGCCACGATGCGCCGTCCTCCGCAGCAGTCTGCACCAGCGTCGCCGTGAGGGTGCGAACCTGCGACGCTTCCCGCCCGTTGAATACGTCCGGTAACCCTTCCAGTCCGCCACTCCCCTCAGTCAGCGTCCGGATGGCGGCCAAACCGCGTCCGTCCGGCGCGGCATCGATCCGAACCCGCTCGTGTTTGCGGTCACCCCAAAGCACCGGTTCGAGCTCGCCCACGGCGGCGGACGCCGCGAAAGCGCGGCCGCGGCTAAAAATCACCGTGCCGCTGCGGTCCTTCACGTATTGCTCGAGTAACGAAAGCTGACCGGCGTCCAGCAGGCCGTCCACGCCGCGGCCGAGCACGATCACGTCGTAATGCGCGAACTGATCGAGCGTCGCCGGCGCGCGCAATTCTTCCTGGGTTGCAGTCTTGCGGATCGCGCGCACTTTATCTTTCCCATAGCGGATCAGCACATGGACATCGAACTTCTCATTGCGCATCAGAGAACGGTGCAGAAAGGTGGTGTCCCAGTAAGGATCACCCTCCAATACGAGCACCTTGATTTGTTGATCAATGACGTTGAGATACGTGATCGCGCTGTTGTTGGCGGAGTCGACCTCGCCATCGAGCGGTTGCACCCGCACTTCATACTCGTATTGGCCGATCTCCGGCTCCACCACCTCGAATTCAACCGATAACTCCTGGAATTCATCCGCGTTCAGACGCTTCGTTTGCGTCACCTGACCGCCCCGCAGCAATTGCACGTTGAGCGTTTCAAATTCGCATCCGACCAGCCGCAACGTGGCGGACACACGCGCTTTTTGTCTGACGTAACAATAAGGTTGGTAGCCCGAAATTCGCGCCGAGACATCGCGCACCCGGCCCTGTTTGCCCAGAGCGACCGCGTAGATTGGCACCTGCCGCCCGCGGGCGGCCGCTCCCGTCTTGGCGGGATTCACCAGTTCATGATCGTGCCCATCGGAAAGCAGGATGAGCGCGTTGATGGCTTCCCGTCCGTCCTGAGCCTGCAAAATCGTGGTAATCGTCCGATGCAACCGGGTGGAAGCACCCGCAGCCTCCAGCGCCAGCACTGAACCTCTCACCGCTTGCGCATCCGCTCCGAACTGGTAGAGCCGCAGCCGAGCGTTGGTCGGTAGACCGTCACCGCCCACCACGCCGGCGTCCGTCAGTAACCGTTTGGCTGCATCCAGCCGCGTGCCTGCTTCCATGTCGCGCTGTTTCATGCTGCCGGACGAATCGATCGCTACGGCCGTCACGTGCTCCCGATTCGGCGGCGGCAACGTTTCGCGCCGCGAAGGCTGCAGCAGCAACACGACCACCAACCCGATCCCCAACAATCGAAAGCATAACAAAACCACGCGCCGTCCGCTGGATAGAATCGTGCCCAACCGCAGGTACGCATGAACGGTTAGCGCCAGCATCAGCACGCCCGCCAAGGCAATGACCGCAACCGGCAAGATCGGATCGAACACCAGCGCCGAGGTGGCTGGCGACTCATTCATGCCGCGGCCCTCCGCAGTAATAATTGAAAACCGCTCTCCATCAGCAAAACCACCAGCGCCCCCAGGATAAACCACTGATACAACGGACGTCCTTTGGCCAGCTCCTGGAATTCTTCCGCACCCGCCACAAAATGTGCCTCCCTTTCGGAGGCGAATTCCTTCGGCAACACATCTTTCTCGATCGGGCGCAGGTCTGCCTCATCCGCACTGGCATTAATGCCAAACGCGCAGGTCGGACGCGCCGCGCCCAGTGTGTAAAAACCCAATTGATCGGGGGTGAATGAGATCCGGTAACGGTCTCCGGTCGGCTCGCGCTTGACCGCCACGGTTGAGCCGGATGGACTTTTGAAATCGTCATTGCGCATCTCGCTGCGCCAGATCTCGGTTTGCAACGGTTCGCCCACAACGTGTGCCGCCAGCGGCGCCTCGTCGGCCGTGGTGGCCTTAACCAGTTCCTGGATCCAGGCCGGAAAGATCCGTTGGCGCGCCAGGTTGCTGGAAAGTTCGCCGGCGGAGAAGTTGAGCAGCAGCATGGTGCCCTGCCCATGATGCAGCGAGGCCAGCGCCGGCGAATCATCGGCGTAGGACAAAACCACGCCGCCGGCCCGCGTCGCGCCAGCCTGGTAGTAATCGTAGAACTCCAGCAAAGCCAGGTTCTGTCGGGCGGCTCCTTGAAACAACTTCAGATAGGGCGACTTGAAATCTCCGCGGACCACCTGTTGGGCGCCCTGGCCGACCTGGTTGGCCGTGCGCCGTTGCGCCAAACGCAAAGGCATCGTGTTCGGGCCGAGGACACGTTCCAGCGCCGCCAGATTCTGCACCTCGGCGTTGCCATCGAGAAAATAGATCAAGGCGCCGCCTTGCAGCAGAAACGTAGCGATGGCCGCCGCCGCCGACTCCGGCAGAGCCGCAATTTGGGTGAAGAAAACCTTGCGCACACCCGCCAGGCGACTGGCCGTCAGCTCCGACGTCCCAATTACCCGCGGCAACAAGGAGCCGGCTTCGTTTTCGAACGGATTGAGCGCGGTCTTCAGAAAATACGCCCCGCTCTTCTGATCGTGCGCTCCATCCGTCACGATTAACACTTCCTCCTTGTCCCGCACCGTCAGCGTTAGATGAAAGCGATCGTCGCATTCCAACGCGTCGGGCGGAAGCTGCACCTCGCAAAGATGGGTTCCCGGGCCGCCGGCCGAGACCGGCACTGTCACCCGACTTTGCGACCAGGGCGCGATCGAGACTTCCTGATCAAAACTGAAACGTCGATCTACCGTGACCGTGACGCGGCCGTTGAACGGTTCACCGCTGAAGTTCCCGAGCGCAACGGCAATCGCGACCGTATCCCCCGCCAGGATCTGCGTTTCGGCCGGATGCGCATCGAGGACCGCATGGTTGTCGCGACGCGTGGGCCCGACATCGACGAAAAATAATTTCGCCGCCGCCGGTAAGCTCGTGAAGTCGGCATTCGCCCAATTCTTGCGCTGGAAGTCGGAGATATAACAGACCTCAGGCCGGGAAGCGTTCTTGGAGATCAGGCGCCCGGCCAGGGTATTGGCGAGATTGACGTCGCCTCGGGTGAAACCCGGTTTGAGCCGGGCCACGAACTGACGAGCCATCGCATGGTCCTTGGAGAAATCCACGAAGCACGTGGTGGGATTCGCGCCCAGCAGCAACACATTCACCACATCCTCCACGCCGAGTGAATCAATCAACTTGGCCGCTTCGTGAGCAGCGCGTTCGCGCGAAGGCGGGCCGTCCCCGCGATGTTCCATGCTGGCCGAGTGATCAAGGACGATCAGAACGGTTCGTCCGCCCTGGGCCGCCGGGTCGTTGCCGAATTTACGGAGCACCGGCATCAGGAAGGCCAGCGCTAACAACAGCAGAAAAGCCGTGCGCAAGAGGATCAGGATCCAATGCCGCCAGCGATGGAGCTTGGAACGGCGCGCGGTCGTCTGCTTGAGCAGTTCGAGCGAGGGAAACTTGAATTGTTTCGGGAATCCTTTGCTCAGGAGATGAATGAACAACGGCAGGAAAAGCAGAGGCGCCAGAACAGCAAACAGAGCTGGGCTGAGAAAAGACATGGCACAACTCTCAGCGTCCAGTCAGCAAGGCGCGTCCGCGGAAACCGAGGTACGCTTCGATGGCCTCCAAGTAGGGTTGGCGCGTGTCGATCAGCGCGTGGGTGATGCGCCGGTGGTTCGCTTCGCGAGCGATATCCTCCACCCGTTGCCGGGCTGCCTGACGATAGGCGGCGCGAATCTCCTCGGGCTCAACCTCCAGTCGCTCGCCCGTCTCCATGTCCTCGAAACGCGCCGTCTGCGCCGGCGGCAGATTCAATTCATCAGGATGCAGCACCTGCAGCAACAGCACCTCAAACTTGCGGTGCAGAAATTGCGCCAGCGCATCAAACACGTCCGGCGTGTCATCCCAGAAATCCGAGAGGATGACCAGGCGCCCTCGCTTCTTGAACAAGGGATTGCACTCGCGCAGTGCCTGGGCGATGCCTGTCTCCGCCGCTGGCGTGACGGCTTCCAGGTCGGCGATGAGATGATGCAGATGCCGGCGGGTGCCGCCGGGCGGTCGAAAATGGTTCAGGGTTTTCGCGAACAACACCAGCGCGGCCTTGTCGCCCTGGCGCACCATCAGATAGGCCAGCGCGGCCGCGATCTTGGCGGCCAACCGGTATTTCGAAAGCCGGCGCGACGCCGGATAATTCATCGATGCGCTCACATCCACCAACAGGTAGATGACCATGTCGGTTTCGGCTTCATATTGGCGCACGAATAAACGGCGCGAACGGCCGAAGGCGCGCCAATCGATCCGGCTCACTTCGTCGCCTGGCACGTATTCCTTGTAGTCCGCAAATTCAACGGATGACCCGCGGTACGGCGACCGATGTTTGCCCACGAAATAGCCTTCCACGGTGGAGCGGGCAAACACGAGCAGGTTCTTGAAGCGTTCCAGTTCTTCCGGAACCAGCAGCGGATCGGCGTTCACCGCGGGCAACGGCGGCGGGGGCGACCAGGTCGCCGAAGGACGCAAGCGCAGTGGCAACGACGCAGATGGCAACGGCGGCGGCGACGACGATGTCGTCACGGTCGCGCCCCCCAGCACCGGCGGAAGGCGTGGGTCCTGCGGGTTCAATAGCTCTCCTCCTTCACCAGATGCACAATCGCTTGCACGATGTCGCGCGATTTCTTCCCGGCGCCTGTGGCCCGGTAATTGGCAATCACGCGGTGTTGCAAGACGGGCAACGCCACCTCCCGCACATCGGACGTTTCCGGGCTGATTCGTCCCGACAACAACGCCAGGGCTTTGGCGCCAAGAATCAGGTATTGCGAGGCCCGCGGCCCCGCGCCCCATTCCACAAACTCCTTCGCCGCCAGCGGCACGCCGGGGCCAGGCCGCGTCGCCGCGGCCAGCGACACAGCATAATCAATCACATGATCCGACACCGGTGCGGCCAGGACCAACCGCTGCACTCGCAACAGATCCTCCGCGGCCACCGTCGGCGTTAAGGTGGGCAGCCCGCGCAGTGTCGTGCGTTTCACGATCTCGATCTCCTCGGCTTTGGAAGGGTAATCGAGCGTCAACGAGAACATGAACCGATCCAATTGCGCTTCCGGCAAGGGATAGGTGCCTTCCTGTTCGATGGGATTCTGCGTCGCCACCACCAGGAACGGATCAGGTAACGGCCGGGATTGGCCACCGACGGTTACCTTGTGTTCCTGCATCGCTTCCAGCAACGCCGCCTGCGTCTTTGGCGGAGTGCGGTTAATTTCGTCGGCCAGGATGAGGTTGGCAAAGACCGGGCCCGGTTTGTACTCGTATTCCAGGCGGCGTTCCTGCTCTTGCAAAACTTCCGAACCGATGATGTCGGCCGGCATCAGGTCGGGCGTGAACTGGATCCGTTTAAAGCTGAGCTGCAGGATCTCCGCCAGCGTGCGCACGATCAAAGTCTTGGCCAACCCAGGGACCCCGACCAAAAGACAATGGCCGCGCGCGAATAAACTGACCAAAAGCAGACGCACAATGTGGTCCTGGCCCACGATGACCTTGTTGAGTTCCTGAGTAAGACGCGCATACAGCGCACTGACCTCCTGCGGTGAGATTTCGTTCATGGCCTGTTCCCCGGGTTAGCACGAACCTTGCCGACTAACCCTACGATTCACTCCTTTCCTCGCCGGACGACTGACCCAGCCCAGGATTCGCCGAGTAAGGCTGAATCATTGCTTTTGCTTCGACACCGCCCGGCGGAAAACGTTCTCGTTTTGTTGATCCCTTGGCCGGCCAGCCTCCGCGTCTCCAAAAGCCATCGCCGGCCCCAGCCATCCCCTGCAGTGCTAGCAAGATCTGTGACCTGCTCAGTCCAGCGCCTGGTCCGCCTTCATTCCTTCATGTCCAGTCGTTTGAGGATTTTCTTATGCTCCAGCAAGTACTCGTAGTGCGCAGTGACGTCAGACCAATCCTCCTCATTGTCATTGATCAAGTCCACATTCATCTAAGTATCCTGCCGTGCCGACCTCCCTGCCCAGGGCATGAGAGCTTAGCCGGCCATAGTTCCGCGACGCAATCTGGCAAATCGTCCGCCGGTCCGTCGAGCTTCTTGTCTGACCTCGCTCTACGCCGGCGCTCGGTTATGTGGTCACAAGCGCGCTCAACCTCGGGCTGCACCTGCCGCCCAGAGAGTCCGTGCTGCGCTGCAGTGTTCCGAGGCACTTTCACCCGGCGGCTACGTTGCAACAAACGCAACAACGCTTGCCAATTTCCGCTTTCCGCTTTCCGCTTTCCGCTTTCCGCTTCCGCTTTCCGCTTTCCGCTTTCCGCTTTCCGCTTTCCCGTTCTTACCTTCCGCGTCGTTTTGACATTGCACTGGCTCCCGGGACCGGCCTAGCCTCATTTGACCATTCCATGAGTGTCTCCAATCCATTTTCATTGGCCGGTCGCGTGGCTCTAGTGACAGGCAGCAGCCGCGGACTAGGGCGCGCGATGGCGGTGGCCTTGGGACGCGCGGGAGCTAAAGTCGCCTTTAATTATTACAACAGCCAGGAGACCGCTGAACGGGCCTTCAGCGAGTTCACCAAAGAAAAGTTGACCGGGATGCTGGTGCGCGCCGACGTGACGAAGGAAGACGAAGTGCAACGGTTGCACCGCCAGATCGCCGGCCAACTTGGCCCGGTGGATATCCTGGTCATCAACGCCACCTGCGACCAGCCTCACAAACCGATCGAGAAATACGACTGGACATTCTTCCAGTCGATGGTCGATTTCTTCATCAAAAGCCCGTTTCTGCTCACGCGCGCCTGTCTGCCGCACATGAAAGAGCAGCGCTGGGGCCGGATCATCAACATCGGTTCCGAAGTCGTGGCCCGCGGGGTGCCGAACTTCACCGCGTATGTGGCGGCCAAAGGGGGACAAAACGGCTTCCATCGCAGTCTGGCCACGGAACTTGCCCCCTGGAATATCACGGTCAACATGATCGCCCCCGGCTGGATCCCGGTCGAACGCCACGCGCAAGATCCGCAATCGGAGAAAGACGCTTACCACGCCCTGGTTCCCATGCAGCGCTGGGGCGTGCCGGACGACGTGGGCGGCGCCGTCGTGTTCCTGGCCAGCGACGCGGCCTCATTCATCAGCGGCCAGAATCTGCACATTAACGGCGGCCTGACGGTGGCGTGAACCGCACGGACAAGAGGCAAACTATGAAATACTCCAAATCCCGCCTGGTGCTCCTGTTGGCCGCGCTCCTGATCTTCGCCTTGAGCCCGTTCGATCAACCTTCAGCTCTGCTGGCCGCGGGAGGCGGCGGAGCCGACGCGGGCGGTGGCGCAGGCGCTAAAAAGAAGCGGATCGCTTATGTCACCAATGGTGTCGACCCGTTTTGGAACACGGCCGCGGCCGGCGTCCGCGCAGCGGAGAAAGAATTTGGCATCGAGTGCGACGTGCTGATGCCCCCCAAAGGCATTGTCGATCAAAAGCGCATGGTGGAAGGCCTGCTGGCTCGCGGCATCGATGGCATCGCCATCAGTCCGATCGACGCCAAAAACCAGGTCGGGCTGATCAACGAGGCTGCGGCCCGTTGTCCGGTGATTACGCATGATTCCGATGCCCCCGACAGCAAGCGCCTCTGTTTCGTCGGCATGGATAACTACAAAGCCGGGCGAGCAGCGGGAAAGCTGGTGAAGGAAGCGTTGCCTAAAGGCGGCAAGGTGATGCTGTTCGTTGGCCGACTGGAGCAACTCAACGCTCAGCAACGGCGCCAAGGCGTGATCGATGAATTAATGAACCGGCCTTTGCAAGCGTTGGACAAAATTACTTACTCGCCGCCCGGCCGGGCCATCTCCAGCCGCGAGTCTCCCTACCTGGTCGTGGATACCCGCACCGACAATTTCGATTATGCGCGAGCCAAGGCCAACGCGCAGGATGCCATGGCTTCCATTCCCGACTTGGCCTGCATGGTGGGTTTGTTCGCCTACAACTCCCCCCAATGCCTCGAAGCCGTGAAGGAGGCGCGCAAACTCGGCCAGATCAAGATCGTCAGCTTCGATGAGCAGAACGCCGTGCTGCAAGGCATCATCGACGGTCATGTCCACGGCACCATCAGCCAGCAACCTTACTACTACGGCTACGAATCTGTCCGTATCCTCAAAGCCCTGGCCAACGGCGATCGTTCCGTGCTTCCGCGCCATGGTTTTCTGGAAGTGGCGATCCAGGAAGTGCGCAAGGCCAACGTGGAGAAGTTCTGGGCCGAACTGAAAAAGATGCAGGAGATGGGCAAGTAAAGTTGCGGCCCGGGATGAAGCAACACGATGCAGTCCGCGGGCTGGAAGCAGCCGGACGCCACTGCCCATGCATGGCCGCGGGTGTCTGTCTGGCCTTGGCCTGATTCTCCTGTCCTCCATGCCTCCGCTCCTCGAAGCACGCGCCCTTTGCAAACGATTCCCAGGCGTGCGCGCGTTGCATAACGTCTCCCTTACCCTTCAGCCCGGCGAAGTCCTGGCGGTGATCGGCGAAAACGGCGCGGGCAAAAGCACCCTCATGAAGATCCTGGCCGGAGTCCAAACTCCGGACAGCGGCGAGATCCTGCTGGAAGGCCAGCCGGTCCGCATCGACAACGTCCGAACTGCCGAACGTCTCGGGCTGGCCCTCATCCATCAGGAGCTGAATCTGGCCGATAACCTGGACGTCGCCGCCAATGTGTTCCTCGGACGCGAACCGCGCCGCTGCGGCCTGATCCAACGGCGCCGCCTGGAAATCGAGTCGCGCCGGTACATCCAACAGGTGGGGCTCGATTGCTCGCCGCGCACGCTGGTCGGATCGCTTTCCCTCGGACACCAACAATTGGTGGAGATTGCCAAAGCCCTCAGCACGCAGGCGCGCGTATTGATCATGGATGAGCCCACGTCTTCGCTCAGCCAACATGAAACCGAACAACTCTACCGCGTAGTGAAAGATTTGCGCAGCCGCGGCGTGAGCGTTGTCTACATCTCCCATCGACTCGGCGAAGTGCGGGAACTGGCCGATCGCGTCCTGGTGCTGCGCGACGGCGAGAACGCCGGCGAACTGGCGCGCGACCAGATTCATCATGATGCCATGGTAAAGCTCATGGTGGGACGCGCCCTGGGCCAGCACGATCGATTAGGCCACGGCCGGGGAGAACCGTTGCTCGAAGCCCGCAACCTCAACACGCCGGCCTACCCGGGCCGGGCGCTCAGCTTCAGGATCCGCCCAGGTGAAATTGTCGGGGTCGCCGGGTTGGTCGGCGCGGGGCGCACGGAACTGCTGCGCGTGCTGTTCGGGATCGATCCGCTGCGCGGAGGCCAGATTTACCTGGCCGGCCGGCATTTACAGTTGAGTTCACCGCTGGATGCCATCCGGGCTGGACTCGCCCTGGTTCCCGAAGATCGCAAGCAACAAGGCGTCATCCTGGAAATGGCGGTGCGTGAAAACACCACCTTAGCCAGTTTATGGCGCGAACAACGGGCCGGGTTCGTGAATCGAGTGCGCGAGTCCGAGCTCGCCGAACGCATGACGCGCCAGCTGGGCGTGAAAACTCCGAACCTACGGCAGTGGGTCCAGTTTCTTTCCGGTGGCAATCAACAAAAGGTCGCGCTGGCGAAATGGCTGGCTTTGGACCCGCGCGTGCTCCTGCTCGATGAACCCACCCGCGGCATCGACGTTGGCGCCAAGCAAGAGATCTACCGGCTGATGGAGCAACTCGCCGAACGCGGCGTGGCCATACTCTTCGTCAGCAGCGAAATGGAAGAGATCCTGCGCATGAGCGACCGGGCGCTCGTGATGCATGAGGGCCGCATCACCGGCGAACTGGCTCGAACCGAGCTGACGGAGGAGGCGGTGATGAACCTGGCTACTGGGAGGGCCGAATGCTGAATGCCGCTCTCCATGCACCGACCCTCACAGGTAGCAGCCGACGTAAGGAGGCTCACTCTATCCCAACACGTTCGTCGGAAAAAAGATCAGAGCCTCGTGACCTCGGCTGCTACGTTAGATTGGTGGGTTCACGGTCCCAATGCGCGTCCAAAAGTTGGAGGGCCGTCCTTGTCAGATTGGGCTCCCCCATGAACGCAACTCGAGCTGATCCGCTTTTATGAAGAAGGTTCTTGGGATATTCGGTCTGCTGATCACCGTGTTCACCATCACGGCCTTCGCGAATCCACAATTCGTGAGCGCGTATAATCTACAGAACCTGGTTCATTGGACTTCGCTCTTCGGCATCCTGAGCATTGGAGTGGCTTTCGTGATCATCACCGGTGGAATTGATCTATCGATCGGGTCGGTCATCGGCCTGGTGGGTTGTGTGATGGCGCGTCTGCTCACGCAACAGCACTGGAGTGTGCCGGCCACCTTGGCGGCGGTGCTGCTGCTCTCCGGTCTGATTGGCCTGGCGCATGGCCTTCTCATCACCAAGATCCGCCTGCAACCCTTTGTCGTCACACTCTGCGGCTTGTTGCTTTATCGAGGCATCGCCCGCTATATCACGGATGACCAAAACCTGGGCTTCGGCAACGACTACGAAAACCTCCGCCAACTGGCCATCGGCAAGCTGTCCATCACCGGGACGTTTGCCTTGCCCGCGCCATTTTTCTTTTTGCTGACCATCGCGGTGCTCGCCGCAATTTTCCTGAATCGCACGATCTGGGGGCGTTACCTGCTGGCCTTGGGCCGCAACGAGACCGCGGCCCGTTATAGCGGCATCAACACGGATCGAATGAAGATCCTGGCTTACGTGATCTGTTCGCTCCTCGCCGGGATCGGCGGCATCCTGTTTTCGTTGGATCTGAACTCAATTCAACCATCAGGCTCCGGGGAATTCTTCGAGTTGTACGCCATTGCCGCGGCCGTCCTGGGCGGATGCAGTCTTCGCGGCGGCGAAGGCACGATCCTGGGAGTGTTGATTGGCACAGCCGTGTTGCGGGTGCTTTACAACGCCATTAATATCCTGGGCATCCCCACGCACCTTGAACTCGCCATCATCGGCGCGGTCATCCTGGCGGGTGTGATCGCCGATGAAGCCGTGAAGCTGCTCGCCGCCCGGCGGCAAGCGCAACGATAACGGGACCGCTTCCCGGCAACCTTTCCTAGATTATTCCCCTTTATTTGAAACCGTAGAAGCCTTCAGCTTCAGGCGCCGTAGGGCGCGTTTGGTTACTGCCCCCGGGATCGCGGCCTTTAGCTTTAGGCCGCTTCAAGATGGGGATCGGAGGAAGCGTTAGATAGATAGTTCCTTGGTCCTGGAGCCGACGGACGATGAAGCGGCGTAAACGCCGCGCCCCGAACTGCCTTGTGCGGGGGCAGTGCGTGAATGCGCCCGGGTTGCCGCCGCCGTGATAATCCGCTCGCTTTTTTCAGCGAATTCAGCTTCGCTTAGCCGTAACTCCGCTTTACCAGGGACCGGCGCAGACATCCGGTGAATAGTCAACACGACACCACGAAGCCCGAAAATGGCTCCTGCCCCCGAAGGCAGATCCACACCTCGCCTTCAGGACGAACCAGGCTCCATGGCAGGGTTTCAATCGCGGTTCGCCTTGGCCAATAGCCCATGAATCCATTCTTATCCTCTGTTGTCAGGCGGACTTCGGCCGCATCACGTCGGGTAGGAACGGAGCCTTGGGCCGCCCGCGCGAACCTGACCTTGTCCCAGTTGCGCTGCCCGGTCCTGCTGTTTCTGTTGTTCCAACTCTGCGCCGATACCATCGAGGCAGCCTCCCTGCCCTCTGGCTTCCTGGAGTCAACCGTCGCCGGCGGCTGGAACGAGGTCGTCGGCCTGACGTTTGCCGTCGACGGCCGCATGTATGCCTGGGAACGCACCGGCAAAGTCTGGATGGTCGAGAATGGAGTCAAGAGCGCTACTCCCTTCATCGATCTGCGTGAAGAGGTGGGCGGGTGGCGGGACTTCGGGCTCCTGGGGTTTTGTCTGCACCCCAATTTCTACCAGAACGGTTATGTCTACCTGTTCTACATGGTGGATCATCATCATGCGAAATATTTCGGGACGCCGACGTATGACCCGGCGGTGGACGAGTATTACATGGCTACCATCTCGCGTTTGACTCGTTATACGGCGCGGGCTTCAGATGGGTTCCGCTCGGTGGACCCAGCCAGTCGCAAGGTTTTGCTGGGCGAAAGCATCGCGAATGGTATCCCCAGTCTGCATCAATCGCACGGGTCGGGCAGTGTGTTGTTTGGGACGGACGGCACGTTATTGCTCTCCTGCGGTGACGGCGCCAGCTATTCGTCGGCCGACGTGGGCAGCGCGAACGAAACCTACTGGGAACAGGCCCTGAGCGACGGGATCATTCAGCCACGCGAAAACGTCGGAGCATTCCGCGCCCAGATGGTTGATTCATTGAACGGCAAGATTCTGCGTCTGGATCCGGCCAGCGGCGACGGCGTGCCGAGCAATCCCTTCTACGATCCGGCGCGACCGCATTCCGCCAAGTCCCGGGTTTGGGCCTTGGGCTTGAGAAACCCGAGCCGGATCACGCTCCAGCCAGGAACCGGCAGCACCAATCCGGCCGATGCCAACCCCGGCGTCCTTTACATCGGTGATGTGGGTTGGCGAACGTGGGAAGACCTCAACGTGTGCACCGGGCCGGGCCAGAATTTCGGCTGGCCCAACTTCGAAGGTCTCGAAGTTCAGTCCAGCTATAACAACGCAAATGTCGGCAATGAGGATGCGCCCAACCCGCTTTATAATGTGGGCGGCTGCACGCAGCGTTACTTTTATTTCCGCGATCTCATCAAACAGGACAGCCTGGGAACCATCTCCTGGCTCAACCCTTGTGACACGTCGCAATCGGTGCCCGCCTCGATCCCGCACTTTGTCCATCGCCGCCCCGCGATGGACTGGAAGCATGACACCGGCCCGGCGCGGACCGGGACTTTCTCGGGAACCAACGCTACGGTCACGACCATCGGAGCGAGCGGTTCGCCGGTGTCCGGCACGAGTTTCCCTGGCAACTGTTCCATCGGCGGCGTCTGGTACATGAACGCCGATTTTCCCGCGGACTATCGCAATGTGTATTACCACGCCGATTGGGGCGAAGGCTGGATCAAGAAGATCAGGTTTGATTCAAACAACAAGCCGCTCAGCATCGAGGACTTCGCCACCGGCGGCGGCGGGGTGGTGTTCGTGACCAGCGACCCCGTCAACGGCGGGCTCTATTACATTAGCTGGACCAACGCCATCAAGCGGGTCCGTTACACCTCCTCGAACAATCAGCCTCCGCTGGCCGTGGCCTCCGTCGACAAGAAGTTCGGGCCATCCCCGCTAACCGTACAGTTCACGGGCACGGGCTCCTCGGATCCCGAGAACGCCGGCTTGCTCTACAGTTGGGATTTCGGCGACGGCACCGCCAACAGCGCGACCGCCAACCCGACTCACGTTTACAACGCTCCCTCGGCCGCCCCCACCCTCTACACAGCCACCCTCGTGGTCACCGACTCCGGCGGCCTCAAAGCCACCAACAACGTCAGCGTCTCCGTCAACAACACTCCGCCGCACGTCACGATTACCAGTCCGGTGGATGGAGCGAAATATCCGATGACTGCCGACACCACCTACCCATGCACGGCCATTATCAGTGATGCCGAACATGACAGCAGCCAGCTGACCTGCGCCTGGCAAACGATCCTGCACCATAACCAACACGAACACCCCAATCCCATCGTCGACCAATGCACCACCACCACCGTCCTTTCCCCTATCGGCTGCGATGGTGACACCTACTATTACCGGGTGATTCTCACCGTCACCGACGCCGCCGGCCTCTCCACCACCAGAGAAGTGCAGCTCTTTCCCGATTGCCCGCCGCCACCGCCGGTGGTCACCCTCACGAGCCCGCCGGACGGCACCGTTTTCCGCGGACCCGCAGCAACCATCCCGATCAGCGCCACTGTCACCACCAACGACTGGGTCACCTCCAAGGTCGTGTTTTGGCGGGATGCAGTTTCGATTGGCCAGGATATCGATGCGCCTTACGCCGTTGAATGGACGGGTGTTCCGGATGGGATTTACGTGCTGACCGCGCGGGCGCTTTACGGGTCGGGTCGCGTCACCACTTCTGCTCCGGTTACGGTGCGGGTGCTTTCCGCTCCCAACGCGCCATTGGATTTCGTCGCCACTTCCATCGCGAGCAGCCAGGTGAGCGTGTTATGGAGCGCCGGGTCGACGAACCAGGACGGATTCCGACTCGAGCGCTCGACCAATGGCGCCACCTTCGCTCTGCTGGTTTCCCTGCCTGCCGCTGCCCGCAGTTATGTCGACAATGGCCTGAGGCCCGGCGCGAGTTATTTTTATCGCATCGCCGCCACCAATTCCCAGGGAAGCTCGCCGTTTTCTCTCATTGGTCGCGCGACCACCCCACTATTCTCCGGCGCGTTCATCAATTTCCAGCCCGCCAACGCTCCTGTTCCATCCGGGTACGAAGCGGATACCGGCGCCGTCTTTGGGCTGCGGGCCAGCGGACTCACCTACGGCTGGGATCATGATAACTCGACCAACCTGGTCGATCGCAATGCCAGCAATTCGGCAGATCAACGTTACGACACCTTTGCGCGAACGACGATTGCCGGCGCCGGCAGCATCTGGGAACTCGCGGTGCCCAATGGGTCTTACGATGTCCTTTTGGTGGCAGGCGATCCCAATCGCAACAATAACTCAGTGTTCACCTACGACGTTGAAGGCAAATCGATCGTCAACGGCATCCCCAACTCGACCGTGCGTTGGTTCAGCGGCTCCAATACGGTTACCGTGACGGACGGCCGTCTCACCGTGTCCAATGGCGCCGGGGCACTGGCCAACAAGCTTTGTTTCATTAACATCTCGGCCCCGTTGGACGCAGCGATCAGCCTCGGCTGGATCCGGCGTGACCCGTCCGGACGCGTCACGCTCCGGCTCGAGGGCACCAGCGGACGCAGCTATCGCGTGGATGTCTCGGAAGACCTTCGCGCCTGGCAAACGGTGGCGACCGTGACGAACCTCGACGGCACCGTTTCGTTCACTGACCCTCCGTCCCTGACCCGGCCCCAGCGCTTTTACCGGGCGGTGTTCCAGCCGTAGCAGCCGACGTCAGGAGGCTCTGATCGAGGGCGGAGGGCGGAGGGCGGAATGTTCACGCAGCTATTCCATGAACCGTAGGGGAAAAACGGAAAGCGGAAAGCGGAAAGCGGAAACACGGGGCGTCTTCGGGAACGAAGGGTTCAAGGTCCCAATGCGTGTGCAAAAGCAGATGGAGGCTACCCATGAACCTGACCCTCACCCGGCCTGCGGCCACCCTCTCCCATCCGATGGGAGAGGGGCTGGGGGTGAGGGCTCTTTT
>DATLUX010000169.1:0-8050 GCA_035577805.1 Verrucomicrobiia bacterium | reverse complement strand
GAACCCCGAACCGTGAACCCTGAACCCTGAACCCCACCTCAGGGCTGAACGGCTTTCGCAGACTTAGTTTCGCCATTGCCCAGGAACCGGTTGACGGCATTGAGGTAGGCCCGCGCACTGGCTTCGATCACATCGGTGCTCGCGCCCTTGCCTGTCACCAGTTTGCCCGCGCCAAAGTCCACCTTCACGCTCACCTCGCCCAACGCGTCTTTGCCTTCCGAAACTGCCCGGAGCTCGTAATCCATCAGTTTGCCCCGCGTGCGTGTGATCCGGTCCATGGCTTTGAGCGCGGCATCCACCGGGCCGTCGCCGATGCTGGCGTCCTGGTGGGCTTCGAATTTCTTGCCGACTTTTTTGAGGCGCACGGTGGCGGTGGGCACGGTCTGGTTGCCGCTGGTGACATGCAGGTACTCGAGGGACCAGGTTTCGGGCACTTCCGTGATGTGGCCTTCCACCAAGGCCGTGAGATCATCGTCGTAAACGAACTTCTTCTTGTCGCCCACTTCCTTGAACCGCGCGAAGATGGCGATGACGTCATTCTCGCTCATTTTGAACCCGAGATGTTTCAAGCGCGCTTTGAGCGCGGCGCGTCCGCTATGCTTGGTGAGCGGCAATTCGGTCTGATGCCAGCCGACCTCGCGTGGATCCATGATCTCGTAAGTCTCTCGCTTTTTGAGGATGCCGTCCTGATGGATCCCGCTGGAATGGGCGAAGGCGTTCTCGCCGACGATCGCCTTGCTGCGTTGCACCACCAACCCGCTCATCCGCGAGACGAGCCGCGAGGATTTGACAATCTCGCGGCTGTTCACCCCGCAAGTGAACCCGGAATAAAAGTCGCGCCGGGTCTTGAGCGCCATCACGATTTCCTCCAGGGAGGCATTGCCGGCGCGTTCTCCGATCCCGTTGACCGTGCATTCGACCTGGCGCGCGCCGCGATGAACTGCCGCCAGGGAATTGGCCACGGCCAAGCCAAGATCATTGTGACAATGCACGCTGATCATGGCGCGGCCCGATTGAAATTCCGGCACCGCGCCGTAAAGATTTCCGATCAACTCCCCGAATTGGTCGGGCACCGCCCAACCCACCGTGTCCGGAATATTGATGGTGGTGGCTCCCGCCTTGATCGCCGCGCGGCAGACCCGAATCAAAAAGTCCGGTTCGGTGCGTGAGCCGTCCTCGGGCGAGAATTCGACATCCTCCACATAAGTGCGGGCCCGTCTCACCCCGTCGACGGCCAGGCGGAGGATCTCATCCTGGGCTTTGCCGAGTTTAAACTCCCGATGGATCTTCGATGTAGCGAGGAAAACGTGGATGCGCGCGCGTTTTCCGGCAGGTTTCACGGCCGCACCCGCGGCGTCGATATCCTTGGCCACACATCGCGCGAGGCCGGTGATGATGGGGCCTTTGATCTCGCGGGCGATGGTCTGGACGGCTTGGAAGTCGCCTGTGCTGATGACGGGGAAGCCGGCCTCGATGATATCCACCTTCAGGCGCGCCAGTTGACGCGCGACTTCGAGTTTCTCCCGGAGGTTCATGCTGGCGCCCGGGCATTGCTCGCCGTCACGGAGCGTCGTGTCGAAGATGAGGATTCGATGGTTTTTCATGTGTTTTATCTCGGTTATGGCGGCGCGGCTTTAGTTTGAAAAAACAAAAACCCCACCGCCGGGCTCGGCAGTGGGGTTGATGGTTCTAAAATCGAGTCAACACCCGGCTGCCGCTCTGCTCAGCAGCAGAGCGTTGGTCAGCAGCAGTCCGGTGTTCACGTTCAAATTCACGGGGCGGCACCTTAGTCCAAGGCGCTGGACCAGGTCAATGTTAATTTCGGAAAATTCCAGGCGGCACTTAAGGGGCTGGACACGTCCGGCCTATTTTCCTTGAATGCCCCGGCTCCCTGGTCGTCCCTGTGCAGTCCACTTGATCACCTATGAATAAACGACATCTCTTCACGCGCCGCAGCTTTCTTAAGACTTCGATGGCGGCCTGGACCACTCTGACCATCGTCCCGCGCCATGTGTTGGGTGGGGCCGGTCACACGCCGCCCAGTGAGGTGTTGACGCGGGCGGTCATCGGCTGCGGCGGCATGGGGATGGGCCACGTCACGGGCATTAACACCGCCTGCAAATTGCTGGCCGTGTGTGACGTCGACCAAAAACATCTGGCGACCGCCCTGAAAGCCGGCGGGCCCGATGTCAAAGGCTACAAAGATTTCCGGGAGGTGCTGGCTCGGAAGGATATCGACATCGTGCATATTCCCACCCCGCCGCATTGGCATGCGCTGATCAGCATCGCGGCGGCCAAGGCCGGCAAGGATATCTGGTGCGAGAAGCCCATGACCCGCACGATCGGCGAAGGGGAAGCCGTTGTGGCCGCGATCAAAAAGTACCAGCGGATCTTCCGGTTAAATACGTGGTTCCGGTTTAAGGACGGTTTCTACGGGATGGGCACCACCACCAAGCCGATCAAAAAGACGGTCAGCCACGGCTTGCTCGGTTGGCCCCTCAAGGTCACCTTGAGTGCCACCACCGGCTTCGATTGGAAATTCAATTGGGTCGGCCGCACCGATCTCGTCCCGCAGCCGGTTCCGCCCGAGTTAGATTATGATTTCTGGCTGGGACCGGCGCCGTTCAAGCCGTATCACCCGCACCGCGTTCATGCCACGTTCCGCGGCTACTGGGATTACGATGGAGGCGGTCTCGGCGACATGGGCCAGCATTATCTCGATCCGGTGCAATACATCCTGGGCAAGGACGAAGAGAGCCCGATTGAGGTGGAAGCCGACGCCCCCAAGCAAGACCGCGATGCGGTGGGCATTTTCCGGGTAATCCGGCTTAAATATCAGGACGGCTGTGAAATCATTCTCGACGGCGAAAACCGCGACAAGGCCGCCGCGTTCATTCAGGGGCCCAAGGGAAAGATCATGCGCGGCTTCAAATCCGATATTCCGGATCTGGACAAACAACTGGCCAGCCTCCCGGATCCGGAGCCGCAATTGACGGACTTCGTAGAAGCCGTGAAGACGCGAAAGAAGTTTGCGTTAAACGAACTGAACGGCCATCGCTCCTGCACGTTGGTCAACCTGGCCAAGACGGCCATGCAAACTGGGCGCGTGCTGCGGCTTGACCCGAAGAAACAGCGGTTTATCGCGGACGCCGACGCCAACAGCTACCTCAACCAGCCGATGCGCAAGCCCTGGAAGATCTAGAAGGTCTGTCCGCGTTTGGCGGCCGACGGCCGCTCATGCCCGAGCTCGGATCGGGATGAACCGCGGATGACGCGGATGACGCGGATGGAAAAGGATCCTGGTGCTTGCGCAGAGTGCGTATCTGCGAGAGGACCCTGTTCCTCTTTTAGTCCACCTCCAACGCCCGTGTTCGCCATGGCCAACTTGCGCGTCCCGGACGAAGGAGGCAAAGTCGGACTTCCTCATCGAGACGATATTGTGGCAAAGTCTCATCCGTGAACGGGCAACAGCCAACGCCCGCAGTTCTGAAATCCCCGACGGCGGACAATGCCGCTCCAGCGGGCCACCCGCCTAACGTGCCCGACCATGAACTGCTGCGGCGCATCGGCAGCGGGAGTTACGGCGAGGTGTGGCTGGCGCGCAATGTCCTTGGACGCTTGCGCGCGGTGAAGATCATTTATCGCAGCCGCTTTCAAGACCCACGGCCTTTTGAACGCGAGTTCGAAGGCATCCAACGCTTCGAGCCCATCTCCCGTTCCCATCCCAGCCAGCTCGCCATCCTGCACGTGGGCAAGGACGCCGCCGCCGGCTGCTTCTACTATGTGATGGAACTGGCCGACTCAGTGATCAGTAATCAGTGTTCAGTAATCGGTAAGCCGTCTTCGGAAGTGACCGAAGCCTCAGGGATCGTGCCCCCACCAAAACCTGCCCCACTGACGACTGACCGCCTGACAACGGACCAACTGATTACTGATTACTCTCCCCACACTCTCCGTCACGATATCGAACAGCATGGCCGCCTCGCCATTCCGGACTGTGTGCAAATAGGTCTTTCGCTGGCGACTGCGTTGGCGCACTTGCATCAGCACGGGCTGGTGCACCGCGACATCAAACCGTCCAACGTGATCTTTGTGAACGGCGTGCCGAAGCTCGGTGACATCGGACTGGTCACCGAAGCGGGCGACACCCAATCCATCGTGGGTACGGAAGGCTACATCCCACCGGAAGGCCCGGGGACGCCGCAAGCTGATCTCTACAGTTTGGGCAAGGTGCTTTACGAAATCAGCACAGGCCTGGACCGACGCCGTTTCGCCGAACTGCCTGAAGATTTGCGCACCTGGCCGGATCGGGGCGCTGTGGCCGAGTTCAATCAGATTGTGCTCAAAGCGTGCGCCAAAGACCCGACCCGACGCTATCGCTCCGCCGAAGAACTGCACGCCGATCTGGCGCTGTTGGAACGCGGCCAATCGCTCAAGCAGCGGCGGATGCGGGAACAGCAGTTGACTATCGCCAAACGGATTCTGGTCGCTGGTGCCATACTCATGTTGCTGACAGCCGGTGTGGTGATGTTCTCCCGCAAGCTTGGTCGAACGGATGCCTCGATCCATTCAGAGGGAAGCCTGCGCCAGCAGGCCGAGAATCCCGAAGTGACGATGCTCTGCAAATTAGGCCGCTTTCACTACTACAAGATCACGGAGGAAGGGTTTGCGAAAGGCATGGAATGTTTCAATCGAGCGCTGGAGATCGATCCCAGGTGTGTCTCTGCATATGCGGGTATCGCGGATCTCTGCGCTGTCAGCCAACCGTCGCAATTCCTGCCGCCGAAAGCGGCGGAAGAAAAAATGAGGTGGGCCAGGGATAAGCTCATGGCCATTGACAGCCGTCTGGCCGAGGGACATGCCATTCAGGGCTACATCCATCTCGCGTACGACTGGAAGCCGGGCGAGGCAAAAAAGGAATTGAAGCTGGCTCTTGAATTCGACCAGGAGCTGTTAGTCGCCCACATCTGGCGGGCAAAGTTGTTGGCCTATACGCGAAACTTTGACGAGGCGGAACAGGAATACAAGAAGGCACAGCAACTTGACCCAACCCGATACGGGTTAAACGTGAATGTCGGCGTTGCGCCTTTCTTCGCGCGGCGTTACGATCGAGCCATCCAGTATTTTGAAAAGGCCATCGAGGTGCTGCCGAACCAGGACTGGGCAATGCAGATGATGGGCCGCGCCTATGAAGAAAAGGGGGATTATCCCGCAGCCATCGCGGCATTTCAAAAAGCTGATCTCGCCCCAGGTGACAAGCCGGAGTTCTTGAAGCCGGACGTGGTAGCGCAAACATACGCCGAACTTCGTGGAGCGTATGACAAGGCAGGTCAAGATGGTTACTGGCAAAAGAAGCTGGAATTCGCGCAGAGCAAAGATGGAAGATGGATTGCATGGGTCGAGGCTTTGGACCGTGCCCAGTTGTACGCGCACCTCGGCTACTCAGACGAGGCTTTTCATTGGCTCGACAGAGCCTTTCAGGAAAAATCGGAGCTTCTTCTTTGGCTTAACGTTGACCCGGGCTGGGACAAGATTCGCTCCGACCCGCGCTTCGTTGCGCTCCTAAAGAAGATGGGGTTGGCAGAGTGAGTCTAAGTCGAAGTAAAGTCGAACTTGGCACTCAGGTAGACTTTTCCCGCCAATACCCGCCTCCCGGTCGCACGATCGGCACGCCTTAATTGGTATTGCTTCGGTCACTCACAAACCCCAGAGACCACGAGATTATGGCCGTCTTAAACGAAAGAACCGATTCACGTTCCCGTTGGTTTCAGTATATTCCCTTCTCAGTCCACCGTTGGGTGTTCGCGATGAACAGGTCGATGCGCCCGTCATTATCATAATCACCCCAGGCCACGCTCGTGGAATTGCCCTTCCGGGACGGTTCGAGTAGAAGAGGAGCGTCTCGCCATCAGCGGAGTGTGCCGGAGCGCCATCGAAATAGATGGTGTTCACTGACGGCCCCGCGTTCACCGGCGTGGACCAAGCGTCCAGCGTGGTCGCGCGGGTAGAAACCCACAAATCGCCGCTGCCCATGCCTCCCGTGCGGTCCGATTGGAAGATAATCTCCAGCCCGTCATGGCGAATGGCTGTGCGGGTGTCACGGCCGGGGCTGTTGAGTTCAGGGACAAGCGCGGATGGACCGAACGAACCGTCAGGATTCATCACTGCGCTGAAGATGTCAGCCGCACCGGCCACGCCCGGCCGATTGCTCGTGAAATAGAGCGTGATGGTGCCGGTGTCATCGTCCTGGAAGAAAGTCGGACCGGCATCGTCATACGGCGAGTTAACCCCGGAGCTGAGGTTGATCGGCGGCTGCCAATCAAAGTCGTCGTGCACATGTTCGCGATAGGAGGCCCAGATGTCCAGCCCACCGAAGCCGCCCGGCCGGTCCCTGTGAAAAAACAGCCAATGACCAGCGCGCGAAAAAGCTGGGCTGAATTCCACGGCGGCTGTGTTAATCAGGGTTGGGTTGTGTTTGGTCAGTTCGATGTGTGTTTTGAGTTGGGTGCGCCTCGCTTTTTCAGCGAGTCCAAGCAGGCTGTTTTGGAAGACACATAGTTTCACCACCACAACCCGCCATCCGCTCATTCGAGCAGAAATCTTCACGGATTCTCCTTCACCGCGCTGGCGCCGAAACGCGATAAAAGTTTTGAGCGCCCGCCGCGTTGGTGTCTGTCAGCGTCACGATAAAATTGTTGGTCTTGGAGAGCGGTGTGATTCTCGTCCATGTGCTGCTGCCGAGCGACGGAGAACGGTGCAGGGAGAATTGCACGCCTTGAACGTAGCCGACCGAAACAGCAAAGCGGTTTGAGGCGTACGAAAAGCCGGTGACTTCCGGGACATTCTGCAACCCGGCGAGGGTTGCGGTGAGCGCCGTGTAACTCGTGGATTGCTCCGGGGTCAAGGCGTTGCCAAGGAGATTCGTGGTTTCGTATGGATCCACGACCAGGTTGTAAAACTGCTCCGTGCCGCTCTTGAAACGGATGAGTTTGAATTTCTCGTCGCGAATGGCGCGACCTTGCTCCGCCGGCGTCAAGCTCCTGTCAAATTGTTCGGACAGCACCCATTCTCGTGGTTGGACGGGGCCGTTGGTTAGAATCGGCAAAAGGCTGTGCGAATCACTGATGATGTTCGTGGGAAGGACCTCTTGAAGATTGGCGCCCGCCAGGTCGAGAATGGTCGCGAGGAGGTCCACCGCGTGAACCAGGTTAGTGTTTTCGCGGCGCGGATTCGCCACCACCGGGCCGGAGATGATCATCGGCACGCGAATGCCGCCTTCATAAAGCGTGAACTTCGCCCGCGTGGACGGATAGGGCGGCTGAATGACTTCACCCGGAGTCCCGTTGTCACCGATGAAGATGATGACCGTGTTCGAGCGGTCCAGGTGAGCGAGCAGTCGACCCAACTCCGTGTCCATCGCCTCAGTCATCGCCTCGTAGTATGGACGGAGATTCTGGCCTGGTGCGGCGGGGAGAGTTTCGTAGGAATGAAGGGAGTTCGGTGGTTTGTGAAACGGTTCGTGCGGGGCGTTGAAGGCAAGCCAGAGAAACCAGTTGGTCGTTCCTTGCTGGCGAATCCAAGTGATGGCGTCGTTCACGTTGTCGGTCGTGGCGTAATTGGTGCTCATCGTCGTCACGCCGTTCACCGTTTTCGACCAGCGAAAATAATCATCCAGACAGCAGGGAAGCGAGCCGCTGAAGTGCGCCCAGCCGCCGCGCACGTTGGGGTCGGTGGGCTGCCCCCCCAAGTGCCATTTGCCAATGCTGCCGTGCCGATAGCCGAGTTGCGGATGGGCGGTGAGGATTTCGGGGATGGTCAGTTCGTTAGCCTGCAAAGCGACGTCGGAGGTCGCGTAATCGATCGTCAAACCGACTCCAGTTCGAAAACCGTAGCGGCCCGCCAGGAGGCAGGAGCGCGTCGGCGAACAGGTGGGATAGGCGTAGGCGTTTCGGAACAACACGCCTGAATCGTAGAGCGAATTGATATTAGGCGTGGGCGGCAGCGAGGCGCTGGCGTTGGTGTTGTAAAGAGAAAGGCTGTCCGTGCCGTA
>DATLUX010000168.1:0-9896 GCA_035577805.1 Verrucomicrobiia bacterium | reverse complement strand
CATGAACTTTTCGAACTGATCCCGCTCCGGCTCCTCCAGCAAGAATTGACGATCCACGATTCGGCTCATGCAATGATAAAAAGCATAAGCCGGACTGCCGGGGGCTTTCATGCGTCCTTGGCGCACGCCCACAGCAAACATTAACCCCCTGGCCCAGACAAGCCTTCTTTGCTTTCACACGAGGCCGCAACGCAGATGGAGAAAGACCTGGCGGAAGATTTGCGCCGAGCCGGCTACGCGGTGATGGGTGGCCATTAGCGGGTAGGCATTGGTGGGCACGTGAGGATGACGATTATGATCAAGCGCGGGACTGGGTTGACGCGGTGGCCCGCTTGATTAGGCTGCAACTCATGAACGAGGTTCCTCCCATCAATGACGTTCCTGACAGGACTCGCCATGCTCCCGTTCTTCGGCATGCTCCTGACCGGTCTGCCGGGCACGCTCGCGATGATCGGGATGGCGTGTCTGTTGTTCTGGATCGGTCGGAGTTGGTATCGACTGAATGTTGTCGGGTGGTGGGCACTGGTCACGGTGATGATGGTATTGGCCATCTCTAATGTCCTGACCTTTGCCCGCGTGGACATCGTCGAGGTGTATAAAAAGCTTGGCTACCCGCAGGCGCAGATTGACCTGATTCAGCAGCAAGGATGGATGACCAGCGCCTTCATGATGTGGTGTTCAATGTTCTGGATATTGCCGATGCTGGGTTATCTCCTTTGGGTCAAGCGCTTCTTCCGGGTCACGAGGTGAGTGACGCAATTCTGCCAAACCAATTGGAAATTATCCGAGACGAACTCTTAGCCAAACTTCCGCTCATCCTTGAACTGCACCCGCCTCAGATTTGTCTTCGCCATTCTCACGGATTTAGCGGAGAAGGATGCACCGCGCCAGAGGTCCAACAATGCGAAACCTCTGCGCCCCATTGCATGAGCGGCTCCGACAAAATGTCGAATGCCGAGACACGACCCCAAGAGGCCCGACAGCCCTGAGCGAACCTGAGGAAAGCGAAGGTAAGTCGAAGGGCAAGCCGCTTGTTGGGTTCATGCGATAAGCAACGTCTACGCAGACTCTCATTAACAAGATCACTGGAGCGAACGCCGCCGACCGACGGTAGTTGCCGATGCGGACGCGCTGGGCCGCCCGGGTCGGTCAGTTCCATCGTTCGTTGCGACATCGCGCGTATGGACACTGCCAAATCCAACACCAAACTGAATCCGCTTCAAGCGCTCATTGTTCGTCGCAGCCGAGGACCAGCATGGGCCTACGGACTCTGGCTCTTGGTTTATCTCCCGACTGCGTTGCTGTTCGCGGACGAGATGTCCGCTCACAGCGGCGCGGGCATTCTCGCGATGTTCCCTTTGCTGATTCCCGTCGCGGTCGCTGCTTCTCCGGTCGCTTGCCAACAGCTCAGGCTCGTGCTCATCACCGCCTCGCCCGGCGCACGTACGCCTTTTGGCGGCGGCGAGTATCACCCACTGGTCTCCGGCTTCCTTTCTTCGGTGCGCCGGGTTTCACAACATCCGCAACGCGAAGCACGATCTCATCTCCCTCGGCCAAATCACAATCCAGCTAGCTAAGCTAGTCGACGTGCTCAGCCCGATTTGAATCCAGACCACCCACTTGAACATGACATGTGGTGTTTGGTTGGTGTAATCATGGGTTGCTCATTTCCGCTTTCCGTTGGCTCGGGCAACCATGGCTTGGACATCTGCAACCGTCAGCGTGCTCAACCAGTCGGGCATGAGCCAGACGACGTTCGACCGAAATTTGCCGCGCTCAGCTTGCAACCGGAAAGCAATCGTGTGGTCACGCGGTGCGCGGTGGCCGCCGTAGTCGCCGTGCGCTCCGAACACCGGCACCAGTTCCGGGAATGGTTCTCCGATGACTCGCCGTGCGTGAGCCATCTCTTCCTTGGTGGCCTTTCTGTTCCGGCTGCTTATTTTTGGCGAGAGGTGCGAGCCACTGGAGTCACTTATACTTAGACCATCTGTGCTTCATCTTTGTCGAGTGAATCGCAACGGAACTCTACTCCCGCGCGTCCCAACCCACACTCCGCCAAGGCACTATCGCCCATGGTCAAGAAGGCTCCCGCGTCAGCCGATATTGTAGAGGAACCGGCATGACCCCCAATTTCGGGACTAGGCATTGCCAAACACGAGGCCATCGTCTTCGTCCCGGCCCAACTGTCACGCCTGATTAATGAAACGCGCCCTGAGGATCATAATGGGCACAGCTGCGACTGTGGCCACTGCCACTTTTATGAGACGGGCGCCCGACTGTGTGTTGTCGGAATGTTGTGGTGCATTATTGCAGGCGGAGTTGTTTACAAATTTATCAGAGGACGGAGACTGCGCTGGTTTTGTTCTTCCAGAAACTGGCCGGAGAGCTACGCTGTTGCTTTATGGCAGCAGCGGCCCATCAGATCGAATCCAATTCTTAAAGCAAAGGAGGAATATGAAATCTTCAGCAAACGACAAGAGCGGCGCGCCGAAAGGATCGCGCAAGAAAACCGGCCCCGGACCTTGCAGTCGGCGTACGTTTGTCGCCCGGGTGCTGGCTGCGGGCGCCGCAACCAACGTGGTTGGTTTATCTTCGCGGCTGGCCGGGTCGGATGCCAAAGCGGCCTCTGACGCTCTGCCAGCGGCAGCCAGCCCTGTGCAGCGTCGCCTGGATGCCTACAGAATTCGTCAGCAAGCTGCGCTCTTCGAATTCAACCAACCGGTTCCTTCCCATCTCAGCAATGGCGACGAAGCCTTGTATCCAAGTAAGATTGGCAACTACACAAAGGGGCTGCCCCATAACGCGCTTGGCGAAGTGGATTTGAACGCGTACAACGCACTCTTAACTGCGCTCTCCACCGGCCGCAGAGAAGACTTCGAATCAATCCCGTTGGGGCTGGGCGCCAAACTGACCAATCCGCAGTCGGGGCTGGCGTTCGATTTGGAAGGGCCCGATTCCCATGCGCTGTCGCAAGCGCCGGCCCCTGCACTTGCCAGCGCCCAAGCCGCGGGCGAACTGGCCGAGCTCTATTGGATGGCGCGGGCGCGGGACGTCCATTTCTCAGACTACGACAGTAGTCCCCTGATCGCCGCCGCCGCGGCAGACCTTTCTGGTTTCAGCGATTTTCGCGCGCCCAAGGCGGCGGGCCAAGTCACGGCTGGCACGATCTTCCGAGGCAACACGTCGGGGGATTTAGTCGGACCGTACCTCTCGCAGTTCCTGTGGCTGGACATCCCGCAAGGCACGATGTTGGTTCCGCAGCAACTTTACACGATGGTTCCCGGAGTCGCGTACCTGACCATTTATAGCGATTGGCTGGCGATCCAGAACGGGTTCACTCCGCCACCTTATGCCATGGACCCGACGCCGCGCTACATCCGCAATTTGCGCGATCTGGGTGAGTGGGCCCACATGGACGCTCTCTACCAGGCTTACCACCAGGCTTGCCTGATCCTCTTGGGCCTGTTCGCCACGCCGGGCCAGCGCGATTGGTATCATGGGGGCGGCGCGCCCTTCGACGCGGGCAACCCCTACTGGTCGCTCAACAACACCGCCTGCTTCGGCACCTTCTGCGCACCGCATGTGCTGAGCCTGGTCACCGAAGTAGCCACGCGTGCCCTGAAGGCCGTGTGGTATCAGAAATGGTTTGTGCACCGGCGCCTGCGCCCGGAGGCGATGGGGGGATTGGTTCACCAAACCCTGACCGGCCTGGTCGGGCGTCCGATCCACTCCGACCTGCTGAACTCGCTCGCGCTGAGTGCGGTTTACTCCAATTATGGTTCCTACCTGTTACCCCTCGCGATCCCCGAAGGCTCCCCGACGCATCCCTCCTACGGTGCAGGCCATGCCACCGTGGCGGGCGCGTGTGTGACGATCCTGAAGGCGTGGTTCGATGAGTCCACCGTCATCCCCCATCCAGTGGTGCCCAATGCCGAGGGCACCGGGCTGCTACCCTATAGCGGACCGCCCCTGACCGTGGGCAACGAACTGAACAAATTGGCGGCCAATATCGCCCAAGGCCGCAACGCGCTGGGCATTCACTACCGCAGTGATTACTGGGAGTCCCTGAGGCTGGGAGAACAGGTCGCCATCGGCCTCCTGCAGGACCAGAAAAAGACTTACAACGAAGGCGGCTCGTGGACGATCACCAGGTTCGACGGCACAACCATCACGGTATGATTTATCACCCAACATGGCCTGGACTGGTGTCGCCTGGGGAACTCACTCCGGATGAACAGCCCGGATAAAATTCGTGGGCAGCAGCCAGTCTTGAATTCATGAAGGCCAGCATCGCTGACGCCGTTCACGATTTGGGTAGGCGGCTCAACATTTGCGCCTGGGCGTTTTGGAGCACCTGCTTGCCGGTGGGACTGGTGGTGACAGCGATCATCTGATCGATCAGATTGAATCGCAGGTCAATTTGTTCCTTTGACCACATCACTGCCGGGGCGGTGCTACCAAAAAGCTGGTTGCCGTACTGAATGTAATTGCCGAGGAATGACGCAGCGATCCCAGACCACGCCTTCTCCGGAACCTGATTGAGGCGGGCCTGTTCCAAGAGGCTGGCGCGGGCTTGGGGGAACTGCAGGGCTGCCTGGGCCAACGGACGCAGGGCAAGGTCGCCGTTGCCCACAGCCGCGGAAGCCTGGTCCTGCACCATCCGGACCAAGGCGGGAATCCCCGCTCCGTTCGGCATCCCGGCCAGCGCCAAGGTCGCATAAAAGTTCCATTTGCTGGACGCCTTTTCCAGCAGACCGATCACCCCTTCGTCACCGTACCGTTGCAACACTTCAAAGAGCGGCGTGACGTTGCGCCCGCTCCACTGACCGCTGAGAGCCTGCTCCAGGCTTTCGCTGGCGGCCGCCAGGACAACCGAACGGAACTGGTCGGGCGGCAATTGTCTTTCCAGCCCTTTGGCCAAAAACGCGATCTCCTGGGGGTCGGCCGTCGTGTGCAGGGTTTGAAGGGACAGCTCCAGGGCCTCAGGGGTGCCGATCTGCCGAAGCGCATCGAGCATCCCCATGCGCAGGGAAGGGTAGCCCACCTGTTTGGCGGCGCCGAACGGGTCAAAATCTATGTCTTGAAAACGATCGAGGTATGCGCGGATGGCGGGTACCGCCCCTGCACCCTCTTCCACCAGCTGCTTGAACGAGCGCTTCAGCTCCTCGGTCTTCTGTGGCGAAAGGCCCCCGGCGAAGAAGTCCAGCTGCCCCACACGCGCGATGACTTCCTGCGCCACCGCCGAAGGCACGTTTT
Organism: Verrucomicrobiia bacterium; assembly: GCA_035577805.1. Classification (GTDB taxonomy): domain Bacteria; phylum Verrucomicrobiota; class Verrucomicrobiia; order Limisphaerales; family JADJPG01; genus DATLUX01. The sequence goes on along the minus strand of DATLUX010000168.1, from coordinate 4,640 downwards.
CCCGCGCGGCTTGAGCCGGCAAGGCGCCGACCGCTGGGTCCAGAACCGGATCCACGGGAACCACGGCCGGTTCCGTGCCAGACCGTTTGGCCACGACCACAGACTGCGGCGGCGCAGCGTTGACGGGATCGCTAGAGGCGGATGCCGGCGACGAATTCGACGCGCGAAAGGCGAGATAGCCAAGCAAAAGGACCGCCCCTCCGATCACCGGAACAAACCGAATTCGGCTTCCGGCTGGCTCAGAGCGTTTGCTATCCCGCATCGTTCGGTTTGAAATGGTCTTGGTCATGGTGTCTCGGTCTTTGGTCATGTGTCGCAGGCGTCTTTATGTCCATTACGGGGCCACTGGTGCCTTATCCTCAGACATGTCAATAGCACAAGGCATACCTGTCTCATTCTTGACCAAGAACAGGACATCCGCCGAGTTAAGAAGGTGCCGGGCAAGCGTGAACGGGTCAAACGAGGGGTTCTGCGCCCGAATTCCGTGACCGGAACCGCGCCTGGTCTAGGAAAATTGAAATCGGGCATCCAAAATCTGGACGCTGGCAGTGGAGCCATCGATGCCAGGTTCTCGAGGACCGATTCTCGATTCTAAGATATCCGCAAAGCCACGTACCTGTACTATTGTACTATAGTACTATAGTACATATAGTACTCCACTCTCTACGTCGCCCGGATGGCTGCGGCCAGGGCGAGAGGCGCTTAACATCTGCCGGGGCCTCCTCGGGGCGCATCCTGACATCTCTCAAGTAATTTCCCGGATTCTACCAACCGACATTTTCCGCATAAGTGGGACCGGCATGTCACGTGCTAAGGCAGGCGAGTCGCATTATTGGACTCTATGCGCAAATCCGAAAATATGAGAAAAGCTATTTCAACTCTCTTGGTCCTCACGGGGCTTCTGCTGGTCGATTCGGGTCGGGCCGCCACCGTCACGTCGACTGCCGACGCCGGCCCTGGCTCGCTGCGCGATGCGATTCTCAACGCGGCGCCAGACGAGACGATCGACGCCTCAATCGGCGGCACCATTACGCTGACCAGCGGCGAAATTCTCATCAACAGGAACCTGACCATTTCGGGACCGGGAGCGAGCAATCTGCTGATCCAGCGCAGCACGGATAACGGCACGCCGGACTTTCGGATTTTCAATATCGTCTCGGGTAGCGTCACCCTCTCCGGCTTGACCGTGAGCAATGGTCGCTACGACCTTGGCGCCGGCATTTATTCTTCAGCTGACTTGACCCTCAAGAACTGCGTCGTGACCGGAAACGTTGCGACTGAGAGTGGCGGCGGAGTCTACAGTACGAGCACGATGCTCATGAGCAACTGCGTCATCCGTGCCAACTCCGCGGCCGGCCAGACGTGGGACGGGTTCGGCGGCGGCATTTACAACTCGGACAACCTGACCGTGATCAACAGCACGATCAGCAGCAACTCGGTCACGAGCGGCGCCGGTGGCGGGTTTGGCGGTGGGGTGGGCAACGACGGCACGCTGAGCCTCGTCAGATCAGTCATCAAAGAGAACTCCGCCACCGGTTGGCAGGACGGCGGAGGCGGATTCGGCGGCGGCGTCTATAACGGCTTTGGCACCGCCTACATGGACCAGAGCACCTTGAAAGGGAATGTCGCTCGGGGAGGCGGCGCCGGGCTTGGTGAAGGCGGCGGTGTTGACAACTATATTGGCACGATGGAGATGAATCGATGCACGGTCAGCGGCAATTCGGCCGTGGGCGGTGGCGGGGGTGGTTGGGGTGAGGGCGGCGGCATCGCGGATGACTACGGCACCGTCTATGTGGAGAGCAGCACGGTGAGTGGCAACATCTCGAGCGGTGCTGTTGGCACCGTGGGTGGCGGTATTTTTAATGACTCCGGCACGGTGGATTTGTTCTACAGCACGATCACCGCAAACGCTGTTCCCGGAGGTTCTCCGGATGACGGCGGAGGGATTTGCAACCTCTGGGGTTCGGTGGAATTCGAAAGTTCTATTGTCGCGGCGAACCTCGCGTCGGTTGACTTCTTCGATGGCGAATTTGGTTTCATTGTGTCCTATGGCTTCAACCTGGTTGGCTCGACGAGTGGCTTCAACCTGGTTGGCTCGACGAGTGGCTTTTTTGTTCCCGGCGCCGGCGATCAGTTCGATGTCACGGCCGCGGCCCTTAAGTTAGGGCCGCTGCAAGACAACGGCGGGCCGACCTTCACCCACGCGCTGCTTTGTGGCAGCCTGGCCATCAACGCCGGCAACAACGCGAATGCTCCGCTCACCGATCAACGGGGATTCGCGCGGATTGTGAGCGGAACGATTGACATCGGCGCATATGAGGCGCGCAACACTCCGCCCAGCATTAGTTGTCCCGCCCCCATCACCCTGCACTGCGCCCCACCCGCCGGGATGTCCGCGACTCTTTCGGTGGCTGTCGCCGATTTCGACGGCGATCCGCTCGTTGTGGTGTGGACCGTTGACGGGACGGCCGCTCAAACCAACGCGGTGGCGGCTAGCGCAACGCCGACGGCTGACAGCATTGATTTCACGGCTCTTTTCGGCCTCGGCTCCCACGAAGTTACCGTGTCGGTCTCCGATTCCGGTGGGTGTCTGGCGAGTTGTTCGACCACGGTCGAGGTGGGAGGTGTCGTGCCCCTGACGGTGAATTGTCCGGCGGTCCCCGGCGCCGCTGCGGACGCGAACTGCCAGGCGGCGGTGCCCAATGTTCTGGGCGGCGTGACGGCGAGCGGCGGTTGCAGCGGCACCAATGGGATCACTTTGAGTCAATCGCCCGTGGTCGGGACGCTGGTGGGCTTGGGCACACACACGATCACGGTCACGGCGGCCGACGCGGCCGGCAACCAATCGACCTGCACGGCCACCTTCATCGTGACCGACAACACCCCGCCGACCATCACGAGTTGCGCGCCCAATCAGAGCGCTTTTGCCGATGCGACCTGCCATGCGCTGGTGCCGAACTTCAGCGTGGGAGTAGTGGCCAGCGACTGCAATGGGCCGGTGGTAGTTACTCAAACGCCGGCCGCGGGGACCTCCGTCGGGCTGGGCCTCACGACCATCACTCTGCATATCAAGGACGCGGCCAACAACGAATCGACCTGCACAGCCACTTTCACCGTGACCGACAACACCCCGCCGGCCATCACGAGCTGCGCGCCCAATCAAAGCGCGGTTGCCGATGCGACCTGCCATGCGCTGGTGCCGGACTTCAGCGCGGGAGTAGTGGCCAGCGACTGCAATGGGCCGGTGGTCGTCACGCAAACACCGGCCGCGGGGACCTCCCTCGGGCTGGGCGTCATGACCATCACCCTGCACGTCAAGGACGCGGCCAACAACGAATCGACCTGCACCGCCACCTTCACCGTAACCGACAACACGGCGCCCACCATCACGAGCTGCGCGACCAATCAGAGCGCTTTTGCCGATGCGACCTGCCATGCGCTCGTGCCGGACTTCAGCGCGGGAGTAGTGGCCAGCGACTGCAATGGGCCGGTGGTCGTCACGCAAACGCCGGCCGCGGGGACCTCCCTCGGGCTGGGTGTCGCAACCATCACCCTGCACGTCAAAGACGCGGCCAACAACGAATCGACCTGCACCGCCACTTTCACCGTAACCGACAACACGGCGCCCACCATCACGAGTTGCGCGCCCAATCAAAGCGCGGTTGCCGACGCCACCTGCCAGGCGCTCGTGCCGGACTTCACCGCGGGAGTAGTGGCCAGCGACTGCAATGGCCCGGTGGTCGTCACGCAAACACCAGCCGCGGGGGCCTCCGTCGGGCTGGGTGTCACGACCATCACGCTGCACGTCAAGGACGCGGCCAACAACGAATCGACCTGCACCGCCACTTTCACCGTGACCGACAACACGCCGCCGACCATCACGAGTTGCGCGCCCAACCAGAGCGCCTTTGCCGATGCGACCTGCCATGCGCTATTGCCGGACTTCAGCGCGGGAGTGGTGGCCAGCGACTGCAATGGGCCGGTGGTCGTCACGCAAACACCGGCCGCGGGGACCTCCATCGGGCTGGGTGTCACGACCATCACCCTGCACGTCAAGGACGCGGCCAACAACGAATCGACCTGCACCGCCACCTTCACCGTGACCGACAACACGCCGCCGATTATCACGACCTGCGCGCCCAGTCAGAGCGCCTTTGCCGATGCGACCTGCCACGCGTTAGTGCCGGACTTCACCGCGGGAGTGGTGGCCAGCGACTGCAATGGACCGGTGGTCGTCACGCAAACGCCGGCCGCGGGGACTTCCATCGGGCTGGGTGTCACAACCGTCACGCTGCATGTCAAGGACGCGGCCAACAACGAATCGACCTGCACCGCCACCTTCACCGTAACCGACAACACGGCGCCCACCATCACGACCTGCGCGCCCAATCAAAGCGCGGTTGCCGACGCCACCTGCCACGCGCTATTGCCGGACTTCAGCGCGGGAGTAGTGGCCAGCGATTGCAATGGGCCGGTGGTCGTCACGCAAACGCCGGCCGCGGGGACTTCCGTCGGGCTGGGTGTCACGACCATCACGCTGCACGTCAAGGACGCGGCCAACAACGAATCGACCTGCACCGCCACCTTCACCGTAACCGACAACACGCCGCCGACCATCACGAGCTGCGCGACCAATCAGA
>DATLUX010000167.1:0-24267 GCA_035577805.1 Verrucomicrobiia bacterium | reverse complement strand
AACTTCCACTGAAGAGGAGCCCTCACCCCCAGCCCCTGAACCGGGAACCGTGAACCGTGAACCGGGAACCGTGAACCGGGAACCCTGAACCCTGAACCCTGAACCCTGAACCGGGAACCGTGAACCGGGAACCCTGAACCGGGAACCCTAGAACGCGCCGCTTAACGCGAAGGCGAAGGTCCGGCCCCGCTTATAATTCTGGAAGATGTTGTCATTGAAGTCCGAGCCGTAAGTCTGGCGGTAATCCAGATCCAGGATGTTGCGCACATTGAAGCGGAGGGTCCAATGTTTCCAGAGTCTCTGGCTGATGCCGGCGTAGAGGTTGATGGGCGTGTGCTCGTAAATGTCGGGTCCCTGAGTTTTGGCGAGGACAAGTCGTTCGCCGGTGAGATTGGCTCCGATCGTGAAAGACGTGCCGGACGTCGGGTGATCGTAAGCCAAATCGAGGTTGATGATATAAGGCGACTGGTCGTAGAGAGGCCGGGTATCGTCGGTGGACGGGTCGACACTTCTTTTGTTGAAGAGTTCGGTATCGGACAGCTTGGTACTGGATTTGATGAGCGTGACATTGCCGCCCAGAGTAAGTCCCTGAAAGTGGGGCGAGAGGAATTCCATGGATTTGCGGGCCTCGAATTCAACGCCCATTAAATCGGCCGGTTCGGTGGACCGGTTGATCCAGGTGACCTGTTGATCATCGAGCGTGCGGCTGATCAGTTCGATGGGATCGGTGATTGTCTTATAGAAGAGGCCGGCGCTGAGCACATCGCCGGGGCCGGGAAACCACTCGATGCGCGCGTCGTAACTCTTGATCGCGATCATCTGCAGGTCCGGATTGCCCAAGGCGGTGATGCCCAGGTCGGGCAAATAGCTTTGCACGGGGGCGATCTCCCGGTAACTGGGGCGTGAAACTGTTTCGCCGTAGCTCAAGCGCAAATCCAGGTTGGTCCGCAACGAGGTGACCACGCTGGCGGCCGGCAGCAGATCGGTCTGGTTAATATGAGAGGACCCATCGCGGCCGGCGTCCAAATTCAACTTGGTGCCCTCGACGCGTGCGCCAAAGATCAAGCGCAGCCACGGCCACACCCCCACATCGGCCATCAGATAGACCGCGTTGATATCCAGGGAGGCGGTGTAGGGATGGGCGAAGGTATCGGAGACATAACGGGAAAAGTCAAAATTCGTGCGGCCGACTCCGCCCGCCGTATTGCCCAGATAGGTGGCGACGTATTGGAGGTAGGCCGGGTCGTTCAAGTAGCTGTTGGGGCGATTGGGGTCAAACCCGCCCGACAAGTTATAGGAAAAGTATTGCTCTTTAAAATCGCGATCGTTGCTGCTCCCCAGATAGCCTACTTTGATTTTGCTCTCTTCTTTCATGACAAAATCCAAGGGCAGGGTCCAGTCCACCCGATAATTCAATCCGTCTTCGGTAATTTCGCGGAAATAGCGGGAGGGATACTGCGGGAAGGGCGTGGCGCCGTCGCCGAAGGTGGGCTGGCCGGTATCCGACAGAAAATAGTTCATGAACCGATGATCCGGCTCATCCTGAGTCGTGTGGGCCACCGCCACCACCCAGTTGAAGGTTGAGTTCAGCACGGCCGGCAGTTGATGATCCCCATGCATCTGGTAATTGAAGATCGCGCGGTCGGTGAAATGCAGCTGCCATTGCTCCAACGAGTCATCGCGGCCCTCGACGAAACCAAACGAGGCGTGGCGCGCCTCTTCATCGGTACTGTGCGCCATCAAGAAGTTAAAGCCCACATGCTGGTCTTTCCACGGTTCATAACCCAGGTTGACGTTCGCTCCATAGTCGGTGTCGATGTTGCCACGTTGCTCCATCCCCAAGCGAGTGGGCGTGCCCAAGGGGCTGTAGCGGTTGACCGTCGCGCCGTCGACGGCCCGGAACTCGCGTCGATAATTCAAACCACCAAACACGCCCAGGTTATGTCCAAACAGCGACTTGGTCTCGCCGGCCGAAGCACTGAAGCTGGAATTGAGCGGTGAATCGCGCTCGGCCCCGGCGAAATTGGCGGTCCCCAACTTCTGCAGCAAGCCCTGCACCTCGTCCGCCTGCGCCCGCCGCAGGGCGGCCCGCGCCCGGGTCTCTCCGGAGCTGGCCGGCCCGGGCGGATCCGGGGCGTCGGTCAGACCAAACAATTTCGATTGGAGCGGATCCGGCCCGGAGGGAAAGGCCAGCATGTGCATGGAACTGCTGGGGTCAGCGAGGAAGTTATCCTTCAAATTCGAGTTCGGGTTGTAGCTGGTGCCGATGGAGAAGTTCAAAAACGGCTTCTCCGGGAAGGACTTCGTGGCGATGTCAATGGTCCCCCCGCCGGTGCCGCCCGGTTGGTCGGGCGTGAATGTTTTGGTGACCGAGATGCGATCAATCATGGCCGAAGGAAACAGGTCCAGCTGCGGGGACAGCTTGTAGGGATCGGCGCTGGGCACTTCCACGCCATTGAGCAAGGTGCGCGTGTAGCGATCCGACAGGCCGCGCACAACGACGTATTTGCCGCCGACGACCGAAACGCCCGGGACGCGCGCTACGGCCTGGCCGGCATCACTGATGTCGTATCTCTTAATCAGCTCCGATCCGATGGCATCCTTGAGCGCACCTGACTCCTGGCGTTCTTTGAGGATTTCCTGCGTTTGCTCCGTGAACAGCTCGGCCGTGATTTCGTATTCGGCCAGTTCGGTAATTTCCGGTTGCAAGTTGCCATTCACGGTGGTGGTCTGGCCGGGAACGACGCGCGCATCGGTCACGACGACGGCGGTAAAGCCCGGTTTGGAGAAACGCAGGACGTGAGTGCCGACGGGAACCTCTTTCAGTTCATAACGGCCGCTGGCGTCGGTTTGGACGGCCAGGGTCGTGCCCCGGACGGTGATGGTGACATTGGGGAGCGGACTACCGTTCCAGGTACTGACCACCACGCCGCCGATCCCGCCCGTTTCCTGAGCATGCCCGGGGCGAGCGACGGCGGCTAAAACAAGGCAGAACAAGAAGAGAAAAACGGGGGAACGCCGACGGTGCCGCTTCGGGCCGTTGCTTGGCTTACGTAAACTTCCACGGCGAACATTACACTTCGAGCGTCTGGAGGCGGTAGTGGAACGCATGAGGGCTTGAGTAGAGTCTGTTCGAACCACTCATGAATGGCGTGTGCGGGCCAGTTGCTCCACCTTTTCGAGGTAACGTTGGACGTTTTCGCGCGGTTTGGCCTTTTGCGCTTTCTGCAAGTACTCGGTGGCTCGGGCGTAGTTTTGCGACTGCACCAGGAGTTGGGCGTACTTGACGAAGGCATCGGCTTCAAATCCCTGCAACTTGCTGGCGGTATCATAACGAAACTCCGCCTTCTCTTTTTGCTGATTTTTGGCGTAATAATCCCCGGCCATCAATAACGCTTCGCCGTCGAGCGGGTTGCGCTCAATAATCTTCTCCAGCACCTGAATCGCCTCGCCGCCAGCCCCGGTGGACAAGGCGACCTTGGATTCGAGCTTCAACAATTTCAACTCATCGGCGTCGCTCAATTTGTTGGGGGCGCTCCGCACCTTCGCAAATAACTTTCGTGACTCGTCCCACGCGTTCCGCTGGACCAGGATTTGGGCGGCGCGCAAGGACCGGGATGGGTTCTGACCTTCGTCCTTTTCAATGGCTTCCATATAGGCGCTCACGGCGAGGTCACGGGCTTCCTGCGTCATGTAGAGATCGCCTAGAAGATAAAGATCCTTCGGCGTGGCGCCGCCGAGCCGGCGGAGGATTTCCAAGCTGATGGCCGCTTTGGCCGGCTGCTCTTTTTTGACATAGATATTGGCCTGGAGACTCCAGAGATTGGTCCGCTCCGGAAGCTGCTTCATCAACTCTTCCAGGAGCGCCAAGGCATGATCATAATTCGCCGTGGCCACCGCAGACTTCAACAGCCCCTGCCGGAAGTCCATGTTCTCCGGCTCAAGGGCCACCGCCTGCGCATAAGCCGCTTCGGCCGAACTGGCGCGGTCCTGATTCAGGTAGGCGAAGCCGAGCAGACCAAACACCTTGCTGTCGCCCCCGCCCAATCCGATCGTGCGGGTCAGCGGCTTGATTGCCGCGTCATACTGGTCACTGGCCATCAGGGCAAAAGCCAGATTCTTTTGCGCGCGGCGGTAATCAGCAAACTTAACCAGGGATGCTTCGAAGTATTTGATGGCATTGGTGAAATCCCCATTTTGGAAATAAGCATTGCCCAGGGTAAAGTCGAAGACCGCCGTCGCTCCCGGCTTGACCAAACCCTGCAGCAAGGTGATGACCTTTTTAGGATCGCTGTTGGTGCTGGTCAGCATCGGCACGACCTTTTCCCGATAGACCTGTTCTTCCTCCGGCTTCATCTTCGGTTCCATCCCGGAGGCAAAACCATAACTGCCGATGAGCCGGCGAGTGAAATCCGGATCGTTCCAGATGGACGCCAATTCGTGGTTCTCGGGCAGCGGCGCGAAGCGATCCCTGGACGTGCTCTCCGCACCCCTCCCCGTAAAACTCATGAGCACCGAAAAACAAAGCGCACTGCCAAGGATTATTCGCGTAGAGAGGATCATGGTCGGCGCAACGGGCTTCATGCGTTTTTTATCAGTCCAGTTAACACGGCCGTGGTTAGCCGGAAGGGACACGGAATCGCATCGGGATCCGAACGTAAGTGCGGACCGCCTGGCCGTCTTTCATCCCGGGCCGAAAGCGCCACTTGCGAATCGCGTCCAGCGACGGCTTTTCAAATTCCGGCCGAGACGAGTTTTCCACTCGTGCATCTTCAACCCGGCCGTCTTCACTGAGCACAAATACCAGCGTGACCGACCCTTCAATTTTGGCTTTGGCCAGTTCCTTCGGATAAGCCGGCGCGACCTGGGAGACCGCTTCCGGTTTTTTCTCCAGCTCCGAGACATCGAAGGTTTCATCCTTAATTTTCTCCGGCGCAGTGAGGGTGCGCACGTCGCCCCAACCCTTCAAGGCCCCGCCCGTGCCCAATGCGATATCGAGGTCGGCGCTCAAAGGAACTTGCTGAGGGGTGGTCTCCGTGAGTTGCGGTTCAGGGGTCTTTTCCTCCGGCTTTTCCGGCTCCGGCAACTGGGGAGCTTCTTCTTCCACCTTGGGCGCCAGGTCCACCGCGCTGGTTTTGCGGAATTCGATGTTGCGGGGCGGTTTGTTAATGATGTGCGAGAAAGGGATAATGCAGAAAATGATGGCCGTCAGACAGGCGGCGATCCCGACGGCGACCGGCAGACCGGCGAAGTTGCTTTTGTTCTGATAAACCTTGCGCATCGTGGACGGTCAAAAGGCTAAGGTTAGAAGGCTAAGTTTTGTCGGTCGCGAGGCTGACGTCCTTGGCACCGCCCAACTTGGCTTCATCAATGACGCGGATGACCAAGCCTGATTGAGCCTTTTGATCTGCCTGAATCACCACGGGCAGGTGTTCTTTGCCGCAAAGCCGTTTGACCGTGGGTTTGACGCCATCGAGGTTGATTTGCTGACTGCCGTAGAAGATGGTGCCCTCGCTGGTGATGGTCAGGAGGATGCTCTCATTGGGATTCTGACTCGCAGCGCCCGGCTGGGGTTTATCCACACTGAGGCCGCGAATGTCCATGAAGCTGGTGGTGGAGATGAAAAAGATCAGCAGAAACATGATCACGTCGATCAGCGGAATGAGATTCAGCTCAATGGGCTCTTCCGGTTCAGACAAGGATCGGCGTAATTTCATAACCGCGCAGTTTTCCGTGAAGGGATCTCATCCGCCCTTGGCACTGGCCAGGTTCACCTCTTTGGCGCCCCCCAGCTTGGCCTCATCCATGACTCGCACCATCAGGCCGGAAAGGGAATGTTGGTCGGCCTGAATGACCACCGGCAGCGGTTCCTTGGCGCAAAGCCGCTTGACCGTCGGCCGCACGCCGCCCAGACCGATTTCCTTGCCGCCATAGGCAATTTTTCCGTCGCTGGTCACCGCCAAAATGATGCTGTTCTTGGCCATCTGACTGGCGGTGATGGTTCGTGGTTTATCCACTTCCACGCCGGGCAACTCGATGAAACTGGTGGTGGAGATAAAGAAGATGAGCAGGAACATGATCACGTCGATGAGCGGAATCAGGTTCAGCTCAATCGGCCCTTCGGGCTCTTCCAGGTTGCGGCGAAATCTCATGCCGGGACAGGTTCAGAAAGCGGTTTGTGCGCCTCGCGAGCCTCAGGCTGTTCGACCGGTTCCGCCGGTTGCGCTGGTTGAGCTGGTTGAGCGGAGTCATCCTTGGAGCGCACGAAAACCCTGGTCATGCCATGGAATTGCGGGCGGAAATGACGGAGGGTGATGCCTTCCAAGCGGACGAGAAAGGCGACGTATTCATTGCGCCATCGCTTGGCCACATAGGCAAGAACCAGGCCGGGAATCGCCACCATCATTCCGGTTTGGGTGGCCACCAGCGCCTCGCTGATGCCTTTGGCGATGATATCCGAGGCGGAACCTCCGCCGACGCCAATCGCCCGGAAGGTCAGCAGCATCCCCAGCACCGTTCCAAGCAGGCCAAACAGCGGCGCCGAGACCACCATGACATTGACGAAGGCCAACCGGCGATCCGCTTCCGGAACCTTGGCGGCTTCGACCTCCCGGAATCTCCCCTCGATATCGAGCAGCGAATGCACTTCATCCTGCGTATAGCGAATCAATTCGCGGATTTTCCCGGGCGCATGCGAGGGATCCTTGACCCAGCTGCCCAGATCGGCGTCGGTGGCTTTGGTCAGCCCGCGACAATGCAGAAACATCAAGAGCCTGGCGGCGGTGCCATAGGTCACCATCGCCACGCAGACCAAGGCGGCCATGACCCATCCCCCGTTTTCCCACGTGTGCAACATTTGTTGTAAGGCAGCGTCGAAGTTCATAATGATAATCAGAGGTTGCGTTTACTCATTTGCGTTCACTCATTTGCGGTCGGTCATTGGGCCTGACGAAAGTGTCTTCTCCGGTGGGAATCCCATTGACGAAGCCCACGGCGGTTTGCTCCATGCTGCCGATGATCCCTTTGGCCTTGCGGCTCAGGAAGGCGTGGAACAACAAAGACGGGATGGCCACCGCCATGCCGGTGGCGGTGCAAATCAGTGCTTCCGAAATACCGGCCGCCAGTTGTTTCGGATCGCCGCTGCCCACGCTGGAAATCATCTTGAACGTCGCGATCATGCCCATGACGGTGCCCAGCAACCCGAGGAGCGGGCCGGTGGTGGCGGACAGGGCCAGAAAGGCCAGCCCGCGTTCGACCTTGGTGCGCGCGCCAAGCATTTTTTCGTAGAGGACTTCCTCGATGTACTCCTTCTTTTCGTCGGAATGTTGAACCGCGGTGGCGAGTAGATTGCCGGCCATACCAGGAATGCGGCGCGCGTATTCGAGAGCCTTGGCTTGTTCGCGATCCTCCAAATGCCGGAGCACTACTTGCAGATCGCGATCGGTGGCCAGACGCACTCGGGACAGCTGAAACCATTTCACCAAGGCCAGAAGGACGGCCCCGGCGCCCAGCGACAGCAGCGGGATCATGATCAATCCCCCCTGGGCCAAACGGTGAAAAAGTGTCTCATGGAGGGCACTCAACCTGAATGCATTGCCCAGCGTGGCATCCAGCACCAATTGGCCCTTGCCGGTCCTGGTCAATTCCCGCGTGGCGGCATTCTGATTTCGATCCACTTCCACGACCGTCGGATCGGCCTTGTTCAATTCCTGTTGCAGGACACCCACCGTCTCCCCCTCCGAACTGGCGAACATGGCCACCGGACCAACCAGCGCGACCTTGCCTTGCTGGAGCCGGCCCTGTTTGTCCAGAGCCTTCCCATCCAACAGTTCGCCCCCCAACGCCCCCTCGGTCCGTTTCAACGCCGAGGTCAGCAACACGGCGCGTTGGGAGAATTTTTCGGCCGGCGCCAAGTCGGCATTGCCGGCGGCCTTTTCCAGCGAATCGAATAACGCCTTGAACCTGGGTTCTTCGACGAACGTCAGCCGCGAGTGGAAGCTGCGCGCATACTCATTGAGCAGCGCGTCAATGTATTTGACCGCGTCCGAACGTTCCTTGGCGTCCTTCTTGAGCACATTCAGTTCGACCAATTTGTCTTCCTGGAACCGTTGTGCCTTGGCGAAGGCCGCCCGGCGCTCGGCCAGGGTCTGCTCCAACTCCGTCAGTTTCCGGGCGAGCGGGAGACGCTCGGCCTCGATCTCACTGCGGACCGTGGTCAATTCAGCGACGGCCTTTTGCAGATCGTTGGAGGCTCCGGAAATGACCGCGGCTAAATCCGCGGCCGGTGCTTGGGTCGGGAGCAACGCAACCGCCAGCAAGAAGAAGAGGAGTGGCCAAGTCGACTTGACCCGCGCTGGAGGATTCTGAGGCAGTCTCATTTTATGTTAACCGGAAGCGAAACAAATCGGGCTGGATGCTCATTGCGATAAATCCGGACGACCTCCCTGACGGGCGTGGCCAATTCGGGTTTGGTGCTCCATTCCCATCCGTTCTGCCCGGGCGCTCCCATGCCCGCAAAATCACCGGCATCGTTCACGAAATACGCCGCGCCCAAACCGATGTAGACGGTTTCAACCGCGACCTCCTCGCCCTTCACGTTCTTGCGCTTCTCATTAAAAATCGTGACGGCGTTGTTGAACTTGTCCAATTCGTTGGAGATCAGAACCAGGACTTGGATTCGGTCGGTGGTCAGCGTTTTGGTACTGGCCGCGTTGGTGGGCATGCGGGCCAGCATCGGCTTCAGGATCTCCTGCAGCGGCGCAGGAAGTTGTGGGACCAGTTTGATAATCTTGCCTTCGAAGTCCGTGGCAAATTGTTTTGCTTGGTCCAGGCTTTGGTTGGAGGCCGCGAGCGAAGTCTCCGCCTGCACGCGCTCCTTCTCCACCTGGGTGCTGTTGGTGCCCAGCTTGGACATCTGTTCCTCGACCCCTTTCAATTCGCGCTCAAACAGTTGGATCGTTTGTTCGAGCATCTCCTTGTCGGATTGCCAATCGCTCCTGGTCTTCGCGATCGATTGACGGGTTTCGACCCATGTTTGCAGGACCGAACGCGCCTCAACTAACGGCGTTTCCGCTCCAACAGAAACGGCCCATGCCATCCCGGCAAAGAGCAGGAGTCGCAAGCGGAGGAATGTCATTCACACACTCTGAGCAGTCCCCATTACAGGTCCGTGGCAATTGCGTTACAAATCCGTTACCCCTTTTGCCTCCGACCTGGCCGTCCAGCAGTGGCAGAATTTCGCCGAAACCGCCTGCTTGCTGCTGCCTCCTCGGGGCGTCCGCCCATTTTCTGCCGAACACCAGCCAAGAGCTCCGAATTCCTGACCGGTTCCGGATCCGGATTCCGTATGGATGAGTGGAAGCAGCCCTTTACGGCGACGCAGCAGCGCGAGGCAACAGAGCGATGAAAACGATAGTGCTTGGTCTGGTAGTGGCACTGGTGATGCCGGCAAGGCCGATCCACACCGCGGATTTGGCCGCGCTCCGCATCGCGGAGGGTTATGCCGGCTTGCCCTTCGCGTTTGAAGCGAACCGTGGACAGGTCGATCCGCAAGTCAAATTCATCTCCCGTCAGCGAGGCTATGACTTGTTTCTGATCTCCTCCAGCGAGGCGGTGATGGTCTTGCCCAGGCTCCCTCAGGAAGGACCGGGCCAGAGGGAGGCAGTGGACGCAATGAGGAAGAGCCGCGCGCCCCAAGACCGCGACGCGCGGGTCCTGTGCATGAAGCTGCTCGGCGGGAACGCCAACCCGGTTGTGGTGGGCGAAGAAGAGTTGCCGGGCAAAGTCAATTATCTTATGGGCAACGATCCGCAGCGCTGGCGGACAGGGATCCCCACTTTTGGAAGGGTGGAGTTCCTTGGGGTCTATCCAGGAATTGACCTCGCCTACTACGGGCGCCAGGGGCAACTCGAGTGCGATTTCATCGTAGCGCCTGGCGCCGACCCAAGGACGATCGCCGTGAGCCTGGAGGGAGCGGACAGCCCGGCGGTGGCAGCGGACGGTTCGCTGGTACTGTCTGTCGGCTCGCAGCCAGTGCGATTCGACAAGCCGGTCGTTTATCAGCGGTTGGCGGGTGTGAAGAAACCAATTAGCGCTCGCTATCGGCTGAAATCCGGTAACGAAATCGGTTTCGAAGTGGGCGCCTATGAGGCCGGCAAGCCGTTGGTGATCGATCCCGTGCTGAATTTTTCGACTTACCTGGGCGGAAGCCTGGGCGACCAAGGCACTGGCATCGCGGTCGATCCGGAGGGTAACGCCTATGTGACCGGGACAACCTCTTCCACCAATTTTCCTATGGTCAATTCCTGGCCCTCTTCTGTGGGCGGCGGGGTTGATGTTTTCGTGACGAAACTGAATGCCGCAGGTTCGGCGGTGATCTACTCCACCTGCCTGGGCGGGACTGGCACCGATTTGAGCGCAGGCATCAAGGTGGATGCAAGTGGCCATGCCTATGTCGTCGGGTCCACGGATTCGACGAATTTTCCCGTAACTGCCGGCGCCTTCGATAACACACCCAATGGGTCGTATGACGTCTTTGTGGCGAAGCTAAGTGCAGACGGCTCCGCTCTGATTTACTCGACTCTGCTTGGAGGCACGGGCGGCGATTCCGGCCGCGGGTTGGCCTTGGACGCCGCCGGCAGCGTTTACGTGACGGGCGGCACTGCTTCGAACCGTAAGCCGTTTCCCACGACCGTCGGGGCGTTCGACACCACTCGCCATTTCAGCAACGACGTCTTTGTAGCAAAGTTAACTCCGGATGGGTCAGGTTTGGTTTATTCCACCCTTCTTGGGGGAGACGGTAAGGATATTGCCTACGGAATCGCTCTGGACCCCACCGGCGCGGCCTACGTCACTGGCGTGACCGGTTCGACCAACTTTCCTGCGACGATGAGCGCATTCGACATCAACCTCCATTCGGAAGCCAACGCATTTGTGGCCAAGCTCAACCCGGATGGATCGGCGCTGGATTATGCCACCGTGCTCGGGGGGCGTTCGGACTCTTGGTCCAGTGGTGATGTAGGGTTGGCGATCGCGGTCGACGCGCAAGGCGCCGCCTATGTCACCGGGCAGACCACCGCGACCAACTTCCCCACGACCCTCGGTGCATTCGACTCCAACCAGTACCATGGGGCCTTTGTGACCAAGCTAAGCCCAAGCGGTTCGGCCCTCGTCTATTCCACTCGCCTCGGAGGCAGCGGCGTCGACCGAGGCTGGGCCATTGCGGTGGACGTCAACGGTGCGGCCTACGTGGCCGGTGAAACGACCTCCAGGGATTTCCCCACAACTTTGGGAGCGTTCGACGCCGCTGGAAACGCCGCCCAACTGTTCCACTCCGACGCTTTCATGACCAAGCTGAACGCGGATGGTTCAGCGCTGATCTATTCCACCTACCTGGGTGGGAGCAGCTCCGACTTTGGTCGCGCGATCGCGGTGGACACAGCAGGCAAGGTCTATGTCACTGGCGAGACTTATTCCACCGACTTCCCCACGAGTCGGGGCTCTGTCGGCATCCGCTACCACGAGGTGGGCGACTATTCCACCGACACCAGCGATGTCTTCGTAACGAAGCTCGAGCCGCTGCCTGCTCCGACACTGGTATCTCGTCCGACCGCCGTCCCTCCTTCGGCCTTGGTCAATCAACCCGTCACGTTCTCGCTCGAGGCCACCAATCCCGCAGGTGGCCCGGTGAGCTACACTTGGGATTTCGGAGATGGCGCCACGGCCTCCGGTAATCCCGTCACGCATTCCTACGCCGCGCTGGGCAGCTTTCTTACGGTGGTAACAGTTTCCAACGGGATGGCGAGTAGGGAGGGAACATTGGCGGTAACCGTCAGGCCGCCTAATACCACCTCGGGTTCCCTGAAGTTTTCCGAATCCTACGTCGTTCGCCATGCGACTGACTGTGCGGGCGGCGATCCCGTATTTAGCCCATGCTTCCCGGCCAAGCGCACCTCGGGGGCGTTCACCATCAATGGCGCTATCTCTCTGGAGGGGTCCGATCTCACTCAGTTTAACCAATCCACCTCGCTTCGCTTTCAGGTCGCTGGCTTTGAGTTCGCAGGATTATTGGGCGATGACCCCAACTATCGGCCGGGGGCAACGCACGCCAAGTTTGTTATCACGCGGAATCTAGGCAGTATCTCGAGCCCCGTCGCAGTCCCTTTCCTCACTACCAAGCTCAGCTGGAACCGCGCGAGTTTAAGAGTGCGCCTGGCGGGCAAAACCGTCTTTCGCTGGAGGGGTGGGGAATTTATCGGCGCCAATCCGATCAGCGCGGAAGAATGGGCCGGAGCACCCAGCGGCACGGCGCAGCAGATTCTGCCAGGGATTCTGGAGTTCGCTGGGGCCAGAGTGACGTTCGATCTCACGAACACAGTTCACATCTCAACGGGTCAAAAGATCTTCGATACACTATCCGGAGAGTTGTTCCGGCAATCTGCCGTCAGGGCGGGAGGCGAAGCCAGGGGCGTCGCCGGGCATTAACCAACGAAAACGCGGCCTTTCCTTAGTTCTGGAGCTTTTTCAGTGCGGCTCAGGGGCAGAGAGTTTCCCCTATTCAGAAGGCGCCTGGGTTGGTACCCTGCTTTGGCAGCAATGACTGACATCAGCACGCCTCACTTTGAGCCCGCGGCGCCTCCGGCGCCGAGCGATTTTATTCGGGATATCGTCGCCGCCGACGTGGCGGCGGGCAAACATCAAGCCATCGTCACGCGTTTTCCGCCCGAGCCCAACGGCTATTTGCACATCGGCCACGCCAAGTCCATTTGCCTGAACTTCGGCATCGCCCGTGAGTTTGGCGGCAGGTGCAACTTGCGCATGGATGACACCAACCCGACCAAAGAAGATGTCGAGTATGTGGATTCGATTCAGCAGGATTTGAACTGGTTGATCCACGGTTGGGCGGAAGACGAATTGGGTTTGAAACTGGCCGGACAACAACCCGAGGCGCGCTCCATGGGCGGTCAGACCGACTTCTTTCTGCCCGCCCAGCGCGGGGCGCCGGCCGCCGGCCAAAAGTTGGAGCCGTTTTACGCGTCCGATTATTTCGCTCAACTTTACGAGTTTGCGTTGCAGCTCATTGACCTGGGCAAAGCGTATGTCTGCGATTTGACGGCTGCCGAGATTGATGAGTATCGGGGAGCGCCGGATCGGCCTGGGCGGGACAGCCCTTATCGCAACCGGAACGTGCAAGAAAACCGAGACCTGTTTGTGCGCATGAAAAACCGGGAGTTCCCGGACGGCGCGCGGACATTGCGGGCCAAGATCGATATGGCCTCGCCCAACATCTGGCTGCGGGACCCGGTGCTATACCGGATCCGCCATACGGCCCATCATCATACGGGCGATGCCTGGTGCATTTATCCCATGTACGATTTCGCTCATTGCCTGAGCGATTACATTGAAGGCGTCACGCACAGTATCTGCACGCTGGAGTTCGAAGTTCACCGGCCTCTCTATGATTGGCTGCTGGCGGCGTTAAGTCTGCCGCGGCCGTTGCCTCATCAGTATGAGTTTGCCCGGTTGAGTCTCGGCTACACGGTGATGAGCAAGCGGAAGTTCCTGCAGTTGGTCAACGAGAAGCTCGTCGATGGCTGGAACGATCCGCGCATGCCCACCATCTCGGGCTTGCGCCGCCGCGGCGTGACGGCGGAAGCCTTGCGCCAGTTTGCCGCGCGCATTGGCGTCACCAAATACAATGGTCTCACCGATGTGGCGGTGCTCGAGCATGCCATTCGCGAGGATCTAAATCGACACGCTCTCCGGCGCCTGGCCGTGTTGCATCCGGTCAAAGTGGTTCTGACCAATTATCCCGAGCCCCAAACCGAGGAACTCTTAGCGGTCAACAACCCGGAAGACCCGGCCGCGGGCCAGCGCAAGGTGCCCTTCGGCCGCATCCTTTACATTGACCGGGACGATTTTATGGAGAATCCGCCCCCGAAATACTTCCGGTTGCGTCCCGGAGGCGAAGTGCGGTTGAAGTACGCCTACATCATCAAGTGCGAGGAAGTGATCCGCGATGCCGCCGGGCAAGTCACGGAACTGCGTTGCACGGCGGACTTGGGCAGCAAGACTGGAGGGCCGACGGCAGGCCGCAAAGTCAAGGGAACCATCCATTGGGTGAGCGCTGCCCATGCGGTCGCGGCGGAGGTGCGTCTCTACGATCGGCTATTTACTGTTCCGGAGCCGGACGCAGCCGGGGATTTTAAGCAGTTCCTGAACCCGGACTCGCTTCGCGTGGTGCAGGCCTGGTGCGAACCGAGTTTGGGCGAGGCGCGTCTGGAGGACCGCTATCAATTCGAACGCCTGGGTTACTTCTGCCTGGATGAAGAGCCCGCCGGCGGCCTGATCTTCAATCGCACGATCAGCTTGAAGGACACCTGGGCCAAGGAAGCGAAGAAAGGCTAGGGAAAGCGGTTCGTGGTTCACGGTTCACGGTTCACGGTTCACGGTTCACGGTTCACGGTTCACGGTTCCTGGTTCCTGGTTCCTGGTTCCTGGTTCACGGTTCCTGGTTCGCGGTTCAGGGTTCAGGGTTCGCGGTTCAGGGTTCAGGGTTCCTGGTTCATCGACACCGATTTCAGTGCCGCGATGACGTTTTCGGTATCAACGAAAATCAAGGAACCGGAATCGGTTACGTTGTCATCATTTTTGCTAGCGTTGAATCCGTTGGAGGTTCGTTCGGACCAAAATCGGTTTCGAAGTTATCGTTTTTGTGAGCATTGGAACCGATTTCAGTGCGGCGGCGAGGTTTCCACGTGGGCCGAACGTAAAAGATCGCCTTCGCTCTGGTGAAAGGGCAATCCATCAAGGCTCCAACCGCACTCAGAAAACGGTCAACGTTCAATTCAACGTCCAACGTTGAGTCGGGTTTCGGGGATGAAAGCGGGCACGAGGAATCGCCCGCATTCAGCCCGACTACGAACCAGGAACCAGGAACCAGGAACCGTGAACCAGGAACCGTGAACCCTGAACCCTGAACCCCGAACCGTGAACCAGGAACCGTTCAATTCAACGTCCAACGTTGAGTCGCGTTCTGGGGATGAAAGCGGGCACGAGGAATCGCCCGCATTCAGCCCGACTACGAACCAGGAACCAGGAACCGTGAACCCTGAACCCTGAACCAGGAACCCTGAACCCTGAACCAGGAACCCTGAACCAGGAACCGTGAACCCTGAACCGGGTCGCGGGGGAAAAAGAGCTTGTTTGCGAGCCCCATTCTGGTATAAGAGGCTCCATCGCCAATCAGCAATCCCGGCCGGGTCACGGAACGTGCTGGTGCATGTTTACAGAACGGGGAATCAGACTCAGGCGGCGCTAGGGTTGGGCTCATCTATCCATTCAGTCTGTTTATGAAAAAAATCCTCTTCATCCTGCCCATGCTTCTTCTGGTCGCGCAGACGCGGGCGGGTCTTGTCAATATCGCGTTGGATGCTCCGGCGTTCTCAAGCGCGCCAGTTTGGAATGGCGACACGGTGGCTCGCTTGACCGACGGCCAGATCAATCTGCAGATCCACTCGGACGTTACGCCTCCGACCGGTTTTGCGTATTGGATTGATTTGGGCACGAGCCGGACGATCGACAACATCAAGATCTGGCCACGCCAGGACGGCTGCTGCGGCGAGCGCTTCAGCAATGTGCGGGTCTCGGTGCACGACGATGATGGCCTGGACAATATCGGCGCCGAAGTTTGGCACGCTGACCTGTTCACGATGGGCGATAACCCGGGATCGGTCGCGGGCACGGTGGTGACGGTGACGGGCTCGATGGGGGTGGGCACTTTTACGGGACGCTGGGTCAAGCTCACGGCACTAGGCGACCCGCTGCCGGACTATTCGTTGCAGGTCGATGAACTGCAGGTTTATGCGGAAGGCCCGGCCAACATCGCCCTTGGAGCCCCAGCCACGGCCAGCGCCCCGCTCTATAACGGGTTCAACATCTCCGGCATCGTCAATGGCAACCGCGGCGACGTCGTGCATGGCGATGCGACCTTCGCGCCCACCGATCCGAACGAGACCAGCTTCCACTACGACCTTAATCTTGGTGCTCCCGCCACGCTGAGCAAAATCAAGATCGTGGCGCGCCAGGACGGCTGCTGCCCGGAGCGCTTGTCCAATTATCACGTCGGGATTCACTCCGACAACGCCGGGACCATCGGCGCGGAGGTGTGGGGCGCTGATCTGCATACCGACGGGAGCAACCCCGGGTCGGGAGTCGGAGCCAAGGACGTGATCACCGCAGACCTCGATCCAGGCGGTGTGTTCGCGGGCCAGTGGATCCGCCTCACTTCGCTGGATATCGTCGTGCCAGCCTACGCCCTCCAATTGTCCGAACTGGAGGCATACGGAACGTTGAGCGGCGGAGTGCTCTTGCGCGTCATCAGCCAGCCGCAATCCGGCAACGGGGTCCTTGGGCGCCCCTTCACCTTCAACTTTAATGTCACGCCCGCGGGCGGTGACCCGGGGCTGTTGACTTTCCAATGGAAGAAAAATGGCGCGGATATCCCGGACGGAACGAACGCCAGCTACACGACGCCTCCCATCTCGACGGCGGACGAAACCAACCTGTGGAAGTGCGTGGCGTCGTATCCGAACACGGCCAGCAAAACGAGCGACGAAGTTGGGATCGACATCGATTACGCCTTCGGCGCCGCGGCCTTCGCCAACGGCCCGCTTTGGGGACCCGGCGGATGGAACATCTCAGTGATTGTCGATGGCAACCACAATGCCGGCGGCGGGTTCACCGGCGTGCATGGCGACAAGGCCCCGCCGACCGGATTTGCCTATTGGTTCGACATGCATACGCAGGTCAACATCAGCAACCTCGTGGTCTGGGCTCGCCAGGATGGCTGCTGTGCGGGGCGTCTGACCAACTATCGCCTCTCTGTTCATGATGATGACAATGGCGCCCTCGGCGCCGAGGTTTGGAGCGCAGACCTGCACACCGACGGCAGCAATCCCGGCTCGGGTCCCGGGGCCAGGGACGTCATCACCGGCGACCTCGACCCGATCGGCGTATTTGCCGGGCGTTGGGTCAAGATCACGTCGCTGGAAGATCCAGTGCAGGATTACGCCTTGCAGTTGACCGAAATCGAAGTGTTCGGAAGCGTCCCGCCGGAGATCAAGGTGTTCATCACCCAGCAGCCGGCCAACGCAAATTCTTCTCCTTTCCGCACCGCCACTTTCAGCACAGCCGCCAGCGTGTTGAACGGCGATCCGCAGAAGTTAACTTACCAATGGCAACGCAACGGCGTGAATATCCCCGGAGCAACCGGTCTGAGTTACACCACTCCGCCGCTGTGCGAAGACGATGCCGGCGCCAAGTTCCGCGCCGTCGTCTCCTATCCGGGAATTCCCGCCACCATGACGGATGAAGCCACGTTAACCTTCGACTTCAATTACGCGCGTGGATCGACCGCGTTCGCCAATCAACCACTGTGGGTGCCCGGCAACTGGAACATCGGCATGCTGGTCGACGGCAACCGCTCCGGCGTCTTCCACGGTGATACCGGCATTCTACCCGGGTTCGCTTACACGGTGAACATCGGGTTCCCGGTCGAGATCGACCACATCGACATCTATCCACGCCAGGACGGCTGTTGCCCGGAACGGTTCACCAACCTGCGCGTAGGCGTCCATAATGATAATGGCCAGGGGGCCATCGGCGACGAAGTCTGGGGCGCTGATCTGTTCACCGACGGCAGTAATCCCGGTTCCGGGCCTGGGATCGTCGTATCGCTGACCGCGGATCTGGATGCCGGTGGTCTCTTCGCGGGTCAATGGATCAAGATCACCACTCTGGAAGATCCCGTCCAGAATTACGCCCTGCAGATGACGGAACTCGAAGTCTTTGGCAAGGCGCGCGCGCTCTGCTGGAAAAAAAGCGATGACGGCAAACTGATCTTGAGCTGGGATCACGGCACTCTCCAGAATGCGTCGGTTATTGCCGGCCCGTGGGCCGATGTCGCAGGCGCCACCAGCCCGCTTACGGTCAGCTTCACTGGACAGCAGACGTTCTTCCGCCTGCGGGTTCCGTGATCGGCCCGTGCTTCCGGCCCCGGCGGATCGCTATTTCCTTAGCGAACGCCGGGCGCTGGCGGCGGACGTTTGCTGCCTTCGCTTTTTTGGCGCGCTTCCTTTCGGTTAGCGCAACCCTCTCGTTTGCCCAGGCCGAGGAGTGGCGCCAGGCCGAAGGTTACCGAATGCTGCCGCTGACCGTCTCCAATGCGGCCGGCGCGGTCTCACCGGGTTTTACTCAACTGTCTCCCCTTCAAACCGGGGTGTTCTTTACCAATTCCCTCAACCCACAGATCGGCATCAACAACCAAATCCTGGAAAACGGGGCGGGTGTGGCCCTGGGCGACGTCGATGGCGACGGCCTCTGTGACGTGTTCTTGTGCGGCTCGGAAAGGCCCAGCGCCCTTTATCGCAATTTAGGCGGTTGGCGCTTTAGCGACGTGACCGCGGCAGCCGGCGTGGCCTGTCCCGGTCAGTTTTCCACCGGAGCTGCTTTCGCTGACGTGGATGGGGACGGCGACCTCGATTTGTTGATCAACGGCATCGGCGTCGGCACCAGGTTGTTTCTCAATGACGGCCACGGGCATTTCACCGAAGACAACCAGTCCGGTTTGGCGCGCACGTTCGGGGCGACTTCATTGGCGCTGGCGGATGTGGACGGCGACGGCGATCTGGATCTCTATGTGTGCAACTATCGCACGTCCAGTCTCCGCGACGAACCCAACGCGCCGCGGCCGACCGCCCGGCGTGTCGATGGTCAGGTCGTGGTGTCGCCGGCTGACCGATTCGCCGGATTTGTTCGCTCGGACGGCACGTTGGAGGTCTTCGAGAAAGGCGAGCCGGACATCCTTTATCTCAACAACGGCCAGGGCAAGTTCAAGGCCGTGTCCTGGACGGGCGGAGCGTTCCTCGACGAGACGGGCCAGCCGCTGCGCGCCCCCCCGGAAGACTGGGGGCTGTCCGTCATGCTGCGGGATCTGAATGGGGACGGCGCACCGGATATCTATGTGTGCAACGATTTCTGGCACTCCCGGGATCGGTTATGGATCAACGATGGGCGCGGGCGATTCCGGGCGGCGGCGCCGACGGCCTGGCGGGACATGCCTGCTTCCTCGATGGCCATCGATGTGGCGGATATCAACCGCGACGGTTACGATGATTTCTTGGTCGTCGAGATGCTGAGCGCCGATCATCGCCGGCGTCAACGGCAACGGGCTAACGTCCCGAAGGTCGAATGGAATCGGCCGATCGCTAATCCGCAGTACCAACCGGAGGTATCCCGCAACACTCTGCATTTGGCGCGGGGCGACGGCACTTTCGCCGAGATCGCGTACCTGGCCGGACTCGCTGCCACCGATTGGAGCTGGGGCCTGGCCTTCCTGGATGTCGACCTGGACGGTTGGGAGGATGTGCTGATCACGACCGGCAACAACCACGATCAGATGGATGCCGACATGTTGTTGCCTGGCCCCGGCGGTTCCCAAACCCGCGGTTTGCGCCACTACGAGTCGCTCGAACTGCCCAACCTCGCCTTGCGAAACCGGCACGATTTAACCTTCGAAGAAGTCGGGGCCGCCTGGGGGTTCAACGCCACTGGCATCTCCCAGGCCATCGCGCTGGCCGATCTGGACGGCGACGGTGATCTCGACGTGGTGATCAATAACCTTAATCGCGAGGCCTGGCTCTATCGCAACAACGCCACCGCCACCAGACTGGGCGTGCGTCTGCAGGGACGTCCGCCCAATACCCGCGGTATTGGCAGCCGCATCCAGGTCACGGGCGGCCCGATCGCACAGTCGCAGTGCCTGATCGCGGGCGGCCGTTATCTGTCCAGCGACGATGCTCAACGCGTCTTTGCGGGCGGTCCCTCCGGAACGAACCTTACTATTTCCATCCGCTGGCCCAGCGGGCAGGCCAGCGAAATTCGTGGGGTCAGCGCCAACCGCCTTTACGAAGTGAGTGAGCCGGCCGTGGCCGTGCCCGCTTCCATGAGAACGAACCCACCGCCAGCTCCGTCTTCGCCCAGACCCACGCAGTTCGTTGATCGCTCCACCCTGCTTCAGCACATCCACGTGGACGAGCCATTTGACGATTTCGCGCGCCAACCGCTGCTGGAACGTCGCCTCAGCCAGGCCGGCCCCGGGGTGACGTGGTTCGATCTCGATGGCGATGGGTGGGAGGATCTCATCGTTGGCGGCGGTCAAGGCGGCGCGCTCGCCGTGTTCAAAAGCGACGGACACGGAGGTTTCCAGCGTCTGCATAACCCGGCGCTGGATCGGACGTTGACGCGGGACCAAACGAGCGTGCTGGGCTGGATGCCGGCCAGAGGCAGATTGCTGGTCGGATCCGCCTGCTACGAAAACCCGACTGCCCCTCGGATCCTGCTGCAGGAATACGATTTGAAAGAAGCCACCTTGAAAGAGTGGACCGCCCTGGACACCGACGCCGCCAGCGTCGGGCCGATGGCCTTGGCCGACTTCGATGGCGATGGAGATCTCGACTTATTCGTGGGCGGACGAGTGATCCCAGGCCGCTATCCGGAGCCGGCTTCGTCCCAGATCTACGAAAACGACGGCGGCGGCCACTTCCAGCGCGCCCCATCGAGCAGTCGGTTCACTGCGGTAGGCCTGGTCAGCGGGGTGGTGTGCACCGATTTGGATGGCGACGGCGATCCGGACTTGGTGCTGGCCTGCGAGTGGGGCCCGATCCGGGCTTTTCTCAATCACCGCGGCAATTTCACCGAAGCCACCGCCCAATTGGGTCTGGACGCTTTCAAAGGGTTCTGGAATGGCGTGGCCGCCGGCGATTTCGATGGCGACGGCCGAATGGATCTGGTGGCCTCCAATTGGGGACGCAACAGCCGGTACCAATCCCTAAAACCCGCCCGGCTGTATTACGCCGATCTCGACGGCAACAACACGCTCGACTTACTGGAGGCTTACACTCCACCCGGATTCGGAAAGCTGATGCCTTGGCGCGCCCGCGACGCGCTGGCCAAAGCGATGCCCGCGGTCGGCGCGCGGTTCACTTCCTATCGCCAGTTTGCGGAAGCGGACATCGCGGAGATCCTGGGCGATCGCCTCCGGTCCACGCCGTTCGTCGAGGTAAACGTGCTGGATTCCATGGTTTTCTTGAACCGAGGCACTCGCTTCGAAGCGCGGCCGCTTCCGATCGACGCCCAGTTTGCGCCCGCCTTCGGCATTGCCGTGGCCGATTTCGACGGTGACGGTTACGAGGATCTGGTTCTGGCCCAGAACTTCTTCGCTAACGACGTGGAGACGTCACGCTTCGACGCCGGACGCGGATTGTGGCTGCGCGGTGATGGCACCGGCCAATTTCAGGCGGTGCCAGGTCAGGAAAGCGGGCTGCTGATTTACGGCGAACAACGCGGCGTGGCTGCAGCCGATTTTGACGGCGATGGCCGCGTCGATCTGGCCGTGGGCCAGAACCGCGGTCCGACCAAACTCCTGCAGAACCAGGGTGCACGCCCCGGCGTGCGGGTCCGACTGCGCGGATCAAGCGGCAATCCGGCCGCCGTTGGCGCCCTCATCCGCCTGCAATTCGGTGAACGCTGGGGGCCAGCGCGCGAACTTCATGCCGGCGCTGGATATTTGTCCCAGGATGGCGCGGTGCAAGTGTTGGCCACACCCGCCCCTCCAACGCGGATTTGGGTCCGTTGGCCGGGCGGTCGGGCGGTGACCCTGCCCTATCCGGCCGGAGCCAAGGAAATCGAGATCGCTCCGGATGCGGGGATAAAACAAATCCGGTGAAGGCTCATTGAGCATAGTGACTCTGCTAAAGCCACGATTACTTTGGTGTGCATGGCCAAGCAACCCGAAGGGTTGCCAGTACGTAGCCGGGGGTTGAGGAGTCCCGCAAAGCGGGACGACGATACCCCCGGGAAAAAGCGAAACGGTTTCGACCCCCACGGGGTCGCAGGGTCGCTGGAGAAAGTTAGGCGTTGAACCTGCCCCAGGTGAATTGATGAATTGTCGATTGGCACGAGAAGATGACAAGTGGTGTGCGACCCCTCCGGGGTCGGGTCGTTTGGGATCGTGCCCCGGGGGTATCGTCATCCCGTCCCGCCTCGGAAGCGGGAGCGGGCCTCCTCAACCCCCGGCTATTCACTGGCAACCCTTCGGGTTGCGCATTCCTCCGGCATGCAAGAGCAATCAGCCCCATATGCACTTCATCTTGAGAAAGCCCCCTGCTTATGGTACTCCTCTACCCTTAACCATTGAACCAGTGATGTGTCCCCTAAATAGCTAGCCGTCATGTCGTCACTTCCGAGTGTTTCCACTATCCTGAGTGGTCGACCTGCCCGAGTGGCTTTGTGCCCCCGGGGCGGTCGACATTTTCTTACCACGCTGGTGGTGTTGCTGTTGCTGGCGGGCTTGGCCGCGAAGCTCCGGGCCGCCGAGGGAGCGATCATCTCGGAGTTCATGGCCAGCAACAAAGACACGTTGAGGGATGGCTACAACAATCCGTCCGACTGGATCGAACTCTACAACGAGGGCCACACCGCCCTCAATCTCAACGGCTGGCATCTCACTGATGATCCGTTGAATCCGGCGAAGTGGACCTTCCCGTCGGTCACGTTGGGTCCAGGACAATTCCTGGTTGTATTCGCTTCGGGATTGGGCGTGCCGGATCCGTCGGGGAATCTGCATGCCAACTTTCAATTGGACGCCGACGGGGAGTATCTGGCTCTGACGCGGCCGGACCTGACCGTGGCGACGGCCTTTGCTCCGGCGTTTCCGCCGCAGCGGGACGACGTCGCGTATGGGATCGGGCAACAGGTTGGGACCACCGCCCTGGTCCGGGGTGGATCGGCGGCGCGGCTCCTGGTGCCGACCGCCGCCAGTGATCAATTAGGGACCACCTGGCAAGGCGGGTTCGAACCATTTAACGACGCTTCGTGGCTCAGTGTCACCAACCCCATCGGATACGACGCCCCGGCGGCGGCCCCGCCGGCCACGGTTAACGTCGCCCTCGGACGGCCGGTCCTGGCCGCGGGAGAAACCTGGCCGGGATTACCCAAGGAAAACCTGACGGATGGCAACCTCACGACGGTCAGCCACAACAACGTCCAGGTAAATGATTTCTATTTTATCGTGGACCTGGGCGGGCTGTTCAAGTTGGAGAGCATCGAGTTGTTTAACCGCACGGATTGTTGCCCGGAGCGCTTAAGCAACTACACGGTGTCGCTCCTGGACGATATCGGGGCCACGCCGGGACCGCCGTTATGGACGGCCAACGTTCGCACTAATAATTCCAACTCCGGCTTGGGCGGCCGCGATGTGATCACGGCGGCGCTGGATCCCAACGGCGCCTTCGCGGGACGCTGGATCAAGATCCAAGCCCGTCCCGAGGGCGGCGTGCGTTACTTCCAAATCGCCGAGGTGCGCGCCAATGCGGCCAATTGGGCCAGTGGCGCGCCGGTGTTTGCGTCCGGCCCGACCGAGCCTGGTCATCCAAAAGAGAATTTAACCGATGGCAATCTTTCGACCTATTCGCACAACGTGGATGTGCAGCCGGCGTTTGCGTATCAGGTGCGCCTGACTCAGGCGGTTGCCTTCACCCGCCTGGAGATCTTCAACCGCGATGACGGCTGTTGTCCGGAGCGCTTGAACAACTATCGGGTCAGCGTTCACTCGGACAACGCCGGCGCCATCGGGCCGGCGGTCTGGAGCGCCGAACTGCGCCGAGACAATTCCAATTCAGGGGTGGGAGGCAAAGATGTGCTGCTGCCTGAACTGGATCCGGGCGCGCCCTTCGAAGGCCAATGGATCCAAATTCAAAACCTCGACCTGGGCGTAGACCGTTACCTGCAAATCGCCGAAGTGCGTGCCTTCGGTCTGGGTGGCAGTTCGGGTTACGGCGCGGTGGTGCGCCGGGATGTGACGGCGGAGATGAAGAACGTCAATTCGTCAGCCTGGCTCCGCGCGCCGTTCGTCGCCACGAACCTCGCCTCGGTTGATCAGCTGACTCTGCGGGTCCGCTACGACGACGGTTTTGTTGCCTGGATTAACGGGGTGGAGGTGGCGCGGGCCAATGCGCCGTCCGATCCATTGTTCTACAACGCGCGCGCCACTGCCGCGCATTACGCCTCGTCGGCGCAGGAATTTGATGTGCCGATCTCCCTGCTCCACGAAGGCACCAATCTCCTGGCCTGCCGCGGCCTGAACCTCGATGCGGGCGATCGCGATTTTCTTTTGTTCCCGGAACTGATCGCCCGGTCCAGCGCGGCGGG
>DATLUX010000166.1:0-4682 GCA_035577805.1 Verrucomicrobiia bacterium | reverse complement strand
ATTATCGTGGTTACGAGCCATTCGACGGTTTGTCGTCCTGGTTTCGGCCTCTGACTTTCGGCACGCTGCTGGGCGAACGATTGCTCATGCAGTTGATCCGGCAAAGCCCGATCAACCTGCGGCCGATCATGGGCGTGAAGCCCAAGGATTCAACCAAGGGCCGTGGCTACATGGCGTCGGGCTATCTGTATCGATTTCGCACGGCGGGCAACCGCGAGTACCTCCGCAAAGCGGAGGAATGCCTGGATTGGCTGGATCATCACAAGGCCAAAAAGTTCGCCAAACACAGTTGGAGCAACCATTTTGACTTTTCCAGCCGGGGCGGCGCCTACACCAAGGACGACCCCATCATCGTGTGGACTACCTTGATTGGCTTTGCGTATCTGGAGGCGTACGAGTTGACCGCCACCAAGCGCTGGCTGGAGATCGCCGACAGCGTCTGTGGTTGGATCATGGATCTGCCGCGGGAAAAAACGGAGCGGGGCGTCTGCATAAGCTATCTGGCCCACGTGCAGAGTTCGATCCACAACTCGAATATGCTGGGGGCCAGCATGCTGGCCCGCACGGCCAAATTGACCGGCAACCGCGAGTATCTGGAGGTGGCTCGTTCGGCCATGGAATACAGTTGCTCGCGCCAACGCCCGGACGGTTCCTGGTGGTATGGCGAGTCTCCCAAGTACCATTGGGTCGACAACTTTCACACCGGTTATAATCTGGACAGCCTGAAAGGTTATCTGGAGAGCACCCAAGACGACACCTGGCGGCCCAACTTCTGCGCGGGCTTGGATTACTTTAAACGTCACTTCTTTGAGGAGGACGGTTGTCCCAAGTATTACCATAACCGCCGCTATCCTGTGGACAGCCAGTGTGCCGCCCAGGCCATCGAATCCTTGGCGGCGTTTTCCGCACAAGACCCCGAATGCCTGCCGCTAGCCTTGAAAGTCGCGCACTGGACCATCGAGAACATGCAGGGACGCGACGGACATTTCTACTACCGAATTTATCCGCTGACCAAGGCCAGAACTCCGATGCTGCACTGGGCTCAGGCCACTATGTTTAAGGGGTTGTCCGTGCTGCTTTACCACGCCCAAACCTCCGCGGAAAAAACCGCGCCCAGACCGGCTCCGCAACTGCAGCCGCGTTGATCGGTTTATGGTTCCCCAATTGCGATACGTTCTCGTGACGCCGGCGCGCAACGAGGAAGCGTTCATCGAACTCACCATTCGATCCATGATTGCCCAGACGGTGTTGCCGGCGCGTTGGGCCATCGTCAGTGATGGCTCCACCGATCGAACGGATGAGATCGTAAAAAAGTATCTCCCCGACCATCCGTGGATGGAATTGGTGCGACTGGAAGAGCGGAAGGAGCGGCACTTTGGGGGCAAGGTGCGAAGTTTCAATGCCGGTTACGAGCGTGTCCGGGGCATTCCTTACGACGTGGTCGGCAATCTTGATGCGGACATTACCTTCGAACCGGATTACCTCGAGTTCCTGCTGCGGAAGTTCTGTGAAGACGCCCGACTGGGTGTGGCCGGGACGCCCTTCGTGGAAGGAGCAGTCAGTTATGATTATCGGTATACGAACATCGAGCATGTGTCGGGCGCATGCCAGTTATTCCGTCGCGAATGCTTCGAGCAGATTGGCGGTTATGTCCCAATCAAAGGCGGTGGCATTGACTGGCTGGCGGTGACGACGGCAAGAATGAAAGGGTGGAAGACGCGAACGTTCACGGAACGTGTTTGCCAACATCACCGCCCCATGGGCACCGGGAGTTCCACCACGTTGGGTGCCTGCTTCAAGCTCGGCACCCAGGATTATTATCTGGGCGGCCATCCTCTCTGGCAGTGCTTTCGAGCCGCGTTCCAATTGGCGCGGCCCCCCTTTCTGCTGGGCGGCATCCTCCTGTTCGCCGGCTTTTTCTGGGCCTGGATCCGGCGCGCGGAAAGGCCGATTTCCCCCGAGGTGATGAAGTATCACCGGACCGAGCAGATACGCCGCTTAAAGGCCATCCTGACCAGACCATTTCGGAGCAAAGCCAAGCCGAATCCCTGAATTCGCATGCTGAGGATTAACGCGGATGATTGGGGCCGGTCCATGGAGGAGACAGAGGCAGCTCTGGCGGCGTTCAAGGCGGGCACCGTCACGGCGACCAGCGCCATGGTGTTCATGAAGGATTCGGAGCGATCGTCGGAGATCGCCCGGGAACGGAATCTGGATGTTGGGTTACACTTGAATCTCACGGAGTCGTTCACGGGCCAGAATGTAAGTGGACGATTGCGCGAGGCCCAGGAGCGCGTTGGCCGCTTCTTGCGGCGGCACCGATATGCCCCGATGCTTTACCATCCGGGATTGCGCCGCGAGTTCCACTTCGCTTATGAGGCGCAGGCGGAGGAATTCGTGCATTTGTATGGCCAGGCGCCGGCGCGGGTGGACGGTCACCTGCACATGCATCAGTGCGCCAACCTCGTCTTGGAAGGGATCATTCCCCGGGGGCTGATGGTGCGACGGAACTTTTCCTTCTGGCCCGGAGAAAAGAGCTGGCTGAATCGAAGCTACCGGTCTGTCATGGACTGGTGGTTGGGCCGACGCTATCGGCTGACCGATTACTTTTTCTCGCTGGAGACATGCTTGAAGTCCGGGCAGCTCTCACGGGTCGGAGAATTGGCGAGTGCATCCAGTGTGGAATTGATGACGCACCCGGTTTATCCCGCCGAGCACGCTTTCCTGACCGGTCCCGCTGGGGATGAACTCGTGCGTGAAGTTCGTGCCAGGTCCTCGAGGTGTTCCTCAGACCCGTGCGAGCAAGGAAAGCGGGGCGTCAGCAGCCTTTGAAACGAATCTTGACGAAATACGTTACCACGACAGTCGGTTGAAGTGCTTTTCATCCGGCGGGCTCATGCGTCGCCTCGATCGAGGCATCGGCAACCGTATGGGCGGCAAGCGTCGCGCTCGCGGTTCGATTGGCGTTGAGAAAACGTTCTTAGTCACCGCCTCTCACCGCGATCGCGTCCTCCTTCACCTGCCGACGGGGGAGCGATCCCAGTGGACTGCGACCTTTTCAAGCGACATTTCTGGTCCTCCCAGTGAAAACGACTGAAGGGAATTCGGGCGAAACGAACGGGGCAGCCGTTCCCTCCATGATCGACCCAACCGATCCGCTGTTGGTAACGGGGGCAGCCGGTTTTATTGGCGCCCGCGTGGTCCGCAACTTGATCGAACGAGGTTTTCGCAGGATCCGCTGCTTCACTAGGCGCTCGGACCAGACGATGAGAAACAACGCGGCCGGATGGCGCGATGCGCCGGGGGTGGAGGTTATCCATGGGAATTTATTGTCGCCGGAAGACTGTGGCAGGGCCGCGGCCAATGTGGGGCTGATCTATCACTTGGCCGCGGGTCGCGGGGAGAAGTCATTTCCGGACGCATTCATGAATTCGGTGGTGACGACGCGCAACCTGCTGGAGGCGGCCCGGCATCACCAATGTCTGAAGCGTTTTGTCAACATCAGCTCCTTTGCCACCTACACGAATAAGGACAAGCCCCAGGGTCGGTTGCTGGACGAGACCTGTCCGATTGAGCAACGGCCAGAGCTGCGTGGCGACGCGTACTGTTTTGCGAAGGTGAAACAGGACGAGTTGGTGATCGATTACGGCAAGCGCTTTGGCCTTCCTTATGTCATCGTGCGATCCGGATATGTATACGGCCCTGGCAATCCCGGGATCAGCGGGCGAGTGGGGATCGACACGTTCGGCATTTTCCTGCATCTGGGCGGGAGCAATCCGGTGCCATTGAGCTATGTGGACAACTGTGCGGAGGCCATCGTGTTGGCGGGCCTGACGCCGGGAGTGGATGGCGAGGTTTTTAACGTGGTCGACGACGACCTGCCGTCGAGCCGACAGTTCCTGCGGCTTTACAAACAGAACGTGGGCCGTTTCCGCTCGATCTACGTGCCGTCACTTGCCTCCTGGCTGCTGTGCTATCTCTGGGAGCGTTACTCGAAATGGTCGCAAGGCCAGCTTCCGCCGGTGTTCAATCGGAGGCGCTGGCATGCGGAATGGAAAGGCAGTCGCTATAGCAATGCCAAACTAAAGCAGCGCCTCGGCTGGAACCCCAAAGTGGGAGTGGACGAAGGTTTGAGGCTGCATTTCGAGGCGTGCCGGGAAAAGAAGCGTCATGCTTAAGGTAGCGATCATTGGATGCGGCAAGATCGCCGATGCCCATGCCGGCCAGATCCAGCGGATTCAAGGTTGCGAGATGGTCGGGGCGTGCGATCGCGAGGAACTGATGGCCAGGCAATTTGCGGAACGGTTTCAGGTGCCGCGTTCTTTCAACGATGTGTCCCGGCTTCTTCTCGAGGCCAGGCCCGATGTGGTGCACATCACCACGCCGCCGCAAAGTCATTTTGCGCTTGGAAAACAGTGTCTCGAGCACGGGTGCCACGTTTATGTCGAGAAACCGTTCACCGTGAATACAAAGGAAGCCAAGGAATTGATGCGGATCGCCGAACAGCGGAACCTGCACTTGACGGCCGGGCACGATGATCAGTTTAGCCACGTCGCCCGGCGGATGCGGGAACTGGTGCGTTCCGGCTATCTGGGCGGCCGGCCTGTGCATATGGAAAGCCATTACTGTTACGACCTGGGTGGCGCCGGTTATGCCCAGGCGCTGCTGGGCGACAAACGGCA
>DATLUX010000165.1:0-2165 GCA_035577805.1 Verrucomicrobiia bacterium | reverse complement strand
CCATTCCAGCAGAGGAACTCGGTGGGAGACATCCTTCGGCTTAACCCAGGCTTCAATCGTGAAGGCGTTGCCCGCGCCCACATCCAAAGCGACGGCGGCCGGGATTCTAATCCCATCGACTCCGCCATGCATAAAAAAGGCCTGCTCGACCTCGCCCGACTCAAAGGTCACCCCGCCCAGAACCGTTCCGGGGTTAAGACCTAGTTTATCTGCGGCATTACCGTCGCCTTGCCACCAGCCCACCAGTCCTGCGACTGGTGCGCAATTGGTTGCAGACCACACCGGTCCGGAAAGTAGCCATGAGAGAATAACTGTGGCCGAGAAACACCTGAGCGCAACCTGTATCCAGCCGCGCTGACAGGAGTACATTCCAGTCTTGGTTTTCATCTGAGTCGTGTGGGGGGTCGAACGAGCCTGGGATTAGCACCATTCGTTCGTACTTCAGGTTCAGTTTCAGCATGGATCAGGGGGGCTTCTAAGGTCAACACTAAACCCCGCCAATCCCTTGTCGTGGATACGATTAACCCCGGTTGGGAGAGGTTGAGAGGTGGGTGCGGCCAGGACCACCCTGGGGCTGGCTAGTCCTGCAGGTCGAATGCACCAACACAAAAGGATCCATGCTCCAGGACGTGGGAGCGCGGCGCCGAAGGATTGGAGGCCCGTTTTGAGGCCAAGGACCGGTCGGAACGTTGAACGGTCAACGATGGGCTGAAGGCCTCAGCTCGAATTGTCGCACCTCCAACTCAACCGGAGCCCCGCCGGGCTTCTGAACCAAAGGGCCCGTGATACGGACCGGGTGCGTCTGGCCTTTCCACTGCGCACGAAGATCCTTGTAAGCTCTCGCTTCGATGGGCGTGGGTTGCGCCGGTTTTTTGTTGGGCACATCCTTCTGAACCTTGATCCGCAACGGTGCCAGGCACAGGACGATGTTAGTGCCGCCGACTTGGAGAAGGATTCGGGACCCCTCCTTTCTCAACGAGCCGTCGATGGTGGCTTCCAACCCACGCATCCGCGCGCCCAGGCTGAGCTGAGCGACGTAGTTGGAGAAAGCAGGCGGGGCCACGAATTGACCGTTCTTCCAGCGCAAGTCGCAAGTGGCCGTCTTATAGTCGGCCCGCGGACTGATTGATTCGACGCCTTCCAGGCGTGCCAGACCCGAGCGGATCGCCACCCATCACTCACCCAAGCCGGTGGGACAGTTCACATCAAGTCCGACGGTGTAAGAACGCACTTGCGGATGGGCGTCCGGCGCGAGCAGTAGACCAAGCCACACGACGGTGAGCAGGCTGAATTGGATCCGGGCACGTTTCATTTCGGTGGAGTTTCAAGCGCCGGGCGGCCGGTAGCCGCATCCCAAATGCGCAGAGTTCCGTCCGGCGCCCGAGTGAGAATCTGCGTGCCGTCCGGACTAAAGAGTACCGACGAGACGGCCGGGGCCGGCGCCGAACCACCGGGGTCGGGCAAACTGCCATCGCCCGGCCACGCCGGCGGCGTCAGGGCCTGGCTTCGCTCGACTTCGGCGCGTTCGCGTTCGATGCGTTCGCGTTCGCGCTGTTGATGAAGTTCGTGGGAGCGGACATGGTCATCGACGAATTGTTTTTCGACCACGAGAGCCTGCTCGACCGCGGGCCGCCCATGCGTCTTAAAAGTGAGGACCATCTCGACGCCGGCGTTGCGCACAGTGACTTTCTCGGCGCGCACATCGATGGCCACGATCTCCAACCCGTCAGCTTTCTCGCCTTCGTGCAGGCTGTATTGTTTGATAGGTTGACCGTGCTCGGCTTTGACCAGGAAGACCCATTTCTTGGCGGAAAGATCGATCAGGCCGGTCAGCTGAAGTTCCGGAAGCGCATTGGAGAGGCTCGCCGACGGCAGGGCCGGCGCGTTGATCGGACCGGGTGAAGTTCGCTCACGAATCCGCGAGGACCAGGAGGGGACAGACGTGTCGGCAGCCCGGAGCGTCCCGGCGTCATTGGCGAGCCACGCCAGCAAGGCTGCGATCGAGGTCACCGCGTTCAGGTTGATCCATCCGGCTTTCATGCCGTCAATGTCAACCTCTACGGAACCGCGGTGCTGGCCGTCAATACCTGGTCACATCTGGCCGGCACTTATGACGGCACCACCTTGCGCTTGTACGTCAACGGCCTGCAGGTCAGCACTCTCAC
>DATLUX010000164.1:0-3786 GCA_035577805.1 Verrucomicrobiia bacterium | reverse complement strand
TTTATCGGCCTGCTTGTATCCCGAAGGGGTGCCGCAGCCGGCCGCGGCAACCAGCAAGACAGCCCACATCCGTTTTGAGGTGATGATCTTGATCAGTGCATTCATGAGTGATGGATTTTGTTTGGGTGGACGCTTGGTTTTGTCCGGGTTGCATTTGCATTTGCATTTGCATTTGCATGACGTGCGCAGAATCCTTCGGGTTGATACTAAGCGGGTTCGCGGGACGGATGATTACGCACACCTGCTCGAACTGGCAAGCGTAGTCTTGGCAGTCAGCTTTTCTGTTTCTATTTCATCCGAAATGCGGTTGGATGGTTCTCATCACCCATGCACCGTGTCGAATGTCGAATGTCCGGATTATGGATCGCCTGCGTCTTCGGTTTGGGCGTCTTGACCTCGAGCTCCAACACGTTGGCCGCGGCCAACCCGATCCTATTGCCGGACTCAAAGCTCGAGCTGCTCCATACTCGCCGCGCCGTTCTGAATAGTGGCCTGACCGAAGGACCCGCTGCCGCGGCCGATGGCCGCATTTATTTCACCGACATGCCGTTCGGCAAAGATGAGGGCATGATCCTCTGTTTTGATCCCAAGACCAAAGAAGTCAGCGTCTTCACCGATCACGCGGGCAAATCCAACGGGCTTACTTTCCAATCTGATGGTTCGATGGTGTCGTGCGATGGTGCGGACGGCGGCGGCCGGCGGCTGATTCGCTGGGACGTCGCCACACGAAAAGGGGTGACGCTGGTCGATCGCTTCGAAGGGCACCGGTTTAATTCGCCCAACGATCTGTGCGTGGACCTGAAGGGGCGCATCTACTTTACAGACCCGCGTTATGGCGGCACCGAACCCCGCGAACTCGAACGCGAAGCGGTCTATCGCCTGGATCAGGACGGGGCAGTGACGGAAATCACGCACGACGTTGAAAAACCCAATGGCATCGTTCTTAGCCCGGATCAGAAGACACTCTACATCGGCGATCACAACAATGGCGGCAACCGGCTGCGCCCGACGGATCCGGAACCCAAACGGGGCGCCATGAAGGTCTACGCGTTCCCTTTGGACGCGAATGGGCGCGTCCAGGGGAACCGCCAGACGCTGGTCGATTTCGGACGCGAGAACGGTTGCGACGGCATGACGGTGGACAGGGACGGCAACGTTTATCTGGCCTGCCGAAGCTTGGCGCGGCCCGGGCTCATGGTGATCGAGCCCACCGGCCGGGAACTGGCTTTCGTTGAAACCGGCCCACGTGGACAGAGTGGCCTGTTCGATGATTGGAAAGGCATCCCCAGCAATGTTGAATTCGGTGTGGGCCCCGATGCGCATTCCCTTTACCTGACCATCGACAAGGGACTCTACCGCCTGCAAGTGCGCACGCGCGGATTCCATCCGCACCTGGCCAGCCGATGACGCGTTTGGTCCAGCACGGGTCCGAGAACACTCTGGGCTCGGAAGAGCGCGGGTCGAACCGGCCCAGGCCCGCCGCGACCACAGGCGGCGTGCTCGTCGGCACTGCGCCCTTTCACTTTCGAGTCGAAGCGAAGCCCGATTGTCTTCACCGTCCGCCTGGTTTTTCCTGGCCGGAAGTCGCCGCGGTGGCCTGCGATTCTCGGGATCGACTTTATGTATTCAACCGCGGCGCGCATTCCGTGATGATATTTGATGAGTGCGGCGCCTTTCTGCATTCGTGGGGCGAAGGCATTTTTGCGCGCGCGCACGGACTGACCATCGGTCCGGATGATTCGGTCTATTGCACCGATGATCTGGATCACACCGTGCGCAAGTTCACACCGGACGGCCAGTTGCTCATGACGCTGGGCACCAGCGGAAAACCGTCCGCCACCGGCGCAACCAGCGTCGATTTTCGCACCATTCGCCAGGCGGGTCCGCCGTTTCATTTCCCCACCAATGTCGCCCTTGGCGCCGAAGGCCAAATTTACGTGGCCGACGGCTACGGCAACGCGCGCATCCACGAATTCACGCCCGCGGGCGCGTTGATCCGTTCCTGGGGTGAGCCGGGATCGGGCCCGGGCCAGTTCCACGTCCCGCATGGCCTCGCCGTGGCTGCCAACGGCGAGATTCATGTCGCGGACCGCGAAAACAGCCGCATCCAAATCTTCTCCCCGCACGGCAGTTTCCTGGCCGAGCTCAAGGAGGTAGTGCGGCCGTGCCAAGTGATGTTTGACCCCGCGGGCAACTTGTGGGTGGCGGAACTCGGTTTTCGCTCCGGCCTGTGGCCGGGAACCACGGCCCCGAACCCCGAGGCTCCCGGTGGGCGCATCAGCGTGTTCAGTCCGCAAGGAGTGTTGCGCGCGCGCTGGGGCGGAGGAGAACATCCTACCGCCCCGGGCGACTTCTACGCGCCGCATGATCTTTGTCTGAATTCGCGCGGTGATCTTTACGTGGCGGAGGTGGTGTGGTCGGCCGGTGGCAACCGCGGTTTGGTTGCGCCCGATTGCCATAGCCTGCAGAAATTCTACCGCCAATGAAAGCCTGGCGATTCCATGCGTTCGGAGATCTGCGCTTGGATGAAGTCCCCCGGCCGGAGTTGAAGCCCGGCCAGGTTTTGGTCGAGCCGTTGGTGGTTCAACCGAGCGTCACGGAAGCCCAACTGGCCTTTGGCATCCGCACCCTGGCCTATGACCGCGTTAAGCGTCGGCTCGAGACCGAAGCGCCCCTGCAATTGTTCGGACATGAATTCTGCGCGCGCATCCTCGAGACTGGCCCGGGGGTCACCCGATTCAAGGCGGGCGAACGGGTAGCCGCTCGCGCCAAATTGCCTTGTGGCCGCTGCCCGCTCTGCCTGGCGGAACGCAGCGCACTTTGTCGGAGCGGGCCCGTCATCGGGTTTGACCTTCCCGGATGCTTCAGCGAAGCGGCGTCCCTGCCCGAAATCGCCTTGGTGAAAGTCGATGACCGGATCTCGGATAATGAAGCCGCTTGTTTGCAATCGTTGAGCGACAGCATCGCCGCGGTCGAAACCGCGCAAATCCAAATCGGCGATGCCGTCGCGATCTTCGGCCAGGGCAGCATGGGATTGGAATGCCTGCAGATCGCGCGGATGAGCGGAGCGGGTTTGATCATCACGGTGGACGTGCGCGAGGAATCCTGTCGGGTCTCGAAACAATTGGGAGCCGACCACGCGCTCAATGCCGCGGCCGGCGATGTCGTCAACGTCATCCGCGAATTAACCGGAGGCAATGGCGCCGATGTGGTGTTCGAATGTGCCGGGGGTAGTCCCAAACAAGGATTGGCCGGCACCGCCACGCTCCGCCAGGCCATGGCCGCCGTCCGTTCAAGCGGCAAGTTGATCGGCATTTCCTGGTTCGGCGCCCCATTCGAGTTGGATGTGGATTACCTGCGCGAACGCAGCCTGCGTTATTTGTTTCCGGACATCAGCACGCAAGCGCACCTGGAACATACCGTCCGCCTGGTCGCCTCCGGCCGCGTCTTGCTCAAACCAACCCTGACGCATGTGTTGACTGGCTTGGACAAAGTGCCGCAGGCGTTCGAAATCACCGCCCATAAAGGAAAATATCAGGCGATTAACCCAGCCCAGGTGGTGATGAACCGCGGATAACGCAGAGGTTCCGGCCCGCAGATTCTCGCCGGTTTTGTGAGAGGCGGACAGATTTACTTGGTGGCTAACTAGAGCTTGTCCCGAAAAGGGCGATTTCGGCCTTTGTCGGAAACTTCGTCGGAAACTTTGTCGAGGACTTTGTGACAATGTTGGGATTTCGACAAAGTTTGCGACAAAGATTCCGACAAAGTTTGTCCCGAGAACGTTCC
>DATLUX010000163.1:0-2517 GCA_035577805.1 Verrucomicrobiia bacterium | reverse complement strand
GGGTTCAGGGTTCGGGGTTCGGGGTTCGTTAGTACTCGTGCAAGGTGGAGTCACGCGTGTAGCCGCCGGCCGAGCCTCCTGCGGGGCCGCCAGAGCCCCCGAGCGTTTCGCCGAGCACGTCGCCCATGTCCGCTTCGATTTGTTCCGGAGACTCGCCGGCTTCGAGCCGTTTGATGGCCACGTCCAGATTTTCCGGGACGGACCCAGGCGGCATGACGTCGCGCATCTTTTTCATGATATGCGCCATGTGTTTGGGATTCTGTTCGTCGAGATGTTGCATCTCCCGTTCGATTTCGGCCATGGCTTGGACGACGCGCGGATTGTCCAGATCGGGCGCAGCCTCGCCGGCCTCGCCCGAATCCTCTTCCGATTGTCCGGATCCACGCAACAGCGCGAAACCGGAGATCTGTTTGTGCAGGGATGGATTGGCGCACTTCGGACATTTCGGAGTGCGCTGGGGATGCACCCGTTTGGACAAGAAGCTGAAGATGATGCGGCATTTCGGGCACGCAAACTCGTAGATGGGCATGATCAGAATCTGAGCGGTGCTTGTTTCACGACGGCCAGTTTGCCACGAAAGAGCCCCAGCGAAAAGCAGGACTTCTAACGAGTCTAACGAGGCGGGGCCTCGTTAGACGCGCGAGCGCGGGTTGCCAGGCCCAGGGCCGGCGTGGTATGACGTGGCTCATGCACCCCTCCTCGGTCCGTCGCAGCGCGGCTTGGAACCCGCCTCTCGCCGCCATCTTGGGCTCAGCCAGCCTCTTGCTCGTGCTGCAAGGTCCGCTGCGGGCAGCCGATTTGCCGTTTGCGTATGAAGCGAACGTAATGATCCCGATGCGCGATGGAACCAAGCTGGCCGCTAATATCTTTCGGCCGAAGGATGCCGAGCGGCATCCGGTGATCCTGATGCGTTCGCCTTACGGCAAGCCCGATGAAAAATTCGGCGATGGCAAGCGTTATCCTGCGGCCGGCTACGCAATGGTGCTAGAAGACTGCCGCGGCCGCGGGAAATCGGAAGGCGCCTGGGATCCGTTTCGTTACGACCAGGAGGACGGATTTGACACCCAGGAATGGATCGGCCAACAGCCGTGGTGCAATGGCGAGATCGGCACGGCGGGCGGATCGTATTTGGGCTGGACGCAATGGGCCTCGGCGCCCGGTGCGAATCGTTACTTGAAGTGCATGATGCCGATGGTGCCGTTCGCGGATGTCTTTCAGGACATCGCCTATCCGGGAGGCGCCTTTCAACTGGCGCTCCTGATGGGCTGGGGCACCAGCGTGGGAGGCATTCAGTTGAATCCCACGCAGATGCAAACTGCCTTTCAGTATCTGCCGTTGCGCACCTTCGGAGATCAGTTCGAGAAGAAGGTCCCTTACTTAAACGCGTGGGTCGAGCATCACACTTACGACGATTACTGGAAACAGCGCGGCATTGACGGACGCCACCGGGATATCACCGTGCCGATCCTCAACGTCGGGGGTTGGTACGACATCTTTTCAAAAACCACCGTGGATCTCGTCAACCGCGTGCGCGCGGTCTCCCGCGATCTCAAAGCCCGCCGCAACCAATTTGTCATCATGGGCCCCTGGGCTCACGGTGTCGGCGTCCGCCAGGTGGGCGAAATTGATTTCGGCGAGGAAGCCAAACTCAACCTGGGCGAGCTGCAGTTTCAATGGTTCGAATACTGGCTCAAAGGCCGGGCCACCGGAGTCGAGAACTGGCCGGCCTTGAAGATCTTTGTCATGGGCGAAAACCGCTGGCGCGCCGAACACGAATGGCCCTTGCAGCGCACCAAATTCACCAGCTACTACCTGCACAGCGCCGGCCGGGCCAACACCGCCGCGGGCGACGGCGCCCTGGACACGCGCATTCCCACAGAAGAGAAGCCGGACGGGTTTGAGTATAGCCCTACCAATGCGGTGCCCACTCATGGCGGCAACAACCTGGTGGGAGCCAAGGCCGGGCCGTATGACCAGGACCAAATCGAGCAACGCCCTGACGTCCTGGTTTTCTCCACCAGCCCGCTGGAAAAGGCCATGGAAGTCACCGGCCCAGTGAAAATGGTGTTGTGGGCGGCCACCTCAGCGGAAGATACCGACTT
Organism: Verrucomicrobiia bacterium; assembly: GCA_035577805.1. GTDB lineage: Bacteria > Verrucomicrobiota > Verrucomicrobiia > Limisphaerales > JADJPG01 > DATLUX01. Next base: position 415 of record DATLUX010000163.1, on the reverse strand, counting down.
CACCGCCAAACTGGTGGATGTCCATCCGGACGGCAAAGCTTACAACCTGTGTGACGGCATTGTACGGGCTCGATATCGCGATGGATTGGCGCAACCGAAGTTAGTCGCGCCAGGTGAACCGCGTGAATACGAGATCGATCTGTGGGTGACCAGCAACCTGTTCAAGCCCGGTCATCGCATCCGCCTCGAAGTCTCCAGCAGCAATTTTCCGCGCTTCGATCGCAATCCCAACACGGGAAAAGAGTTTGGGACCGACACGGAATTGCGTCGCGCGACGCAGTCCATCTACCACGACGCCGTGCGCCCCTCCCACGTCGTGCTGCCCATCATCCCATTCTAATGCGGAATCAGGGTTCAGGGTTCAGGGTTCGGGGTTCAGGGTTCAGGGTTCGGGGTTCAGGGTTCAGGGTTCGGG
>DATLUX010000162.1:0-3614 GCA_035577805.1 Verrucomicrobiia bacterium | reverse complement strand
CCGGCGAGAGCCGCGCCGGCCAGTTGGGCATTCTGATTATGGCTGGCACCCGCCATGATCGCGCCGGTCAGGAGCGCTGCCGTCCCCGCGGTGTCGGTGGTGCGTTTGAACACCGCTTTGTTTCCCAAAACATGGTCCATGACACGTCCGCCCCGAGTGGTGGCCTGGAAATACAGATCATCGTAAGGCACGGCTTTGCCGGTTTGTTCGTCAGCCTTGACCCGCGCGGAGACCACAGGGGATTTCCCTCCGCTAAAGCGGAGCTGTTCGGCGTATTGGCCAGTGGCATACTTCTTGGGGCCCGGTCCGTAATCGACAAACACCATCACGTTGGCTTTGGGACTGAACTCGGGCGGCCTCCACATTTTTGAAGAAGCCTGGGCGCGTTTGATGGCATCGGCGCCATCGCCGCCCAACCGTTGGGTGATATAACCGTCGAGAAAATCAAACAGGATATAGTCTCCGGAATAAGTTTTGTCCTCGGTATCGCTGTCCATGACCTGGCCGCTGCGGAAACAGGCCCGGGCGTTGTCCGGTTCACCGTCCATCCAATAGAGCACACCGCGGTAGAAGTAAGCCATGGCCCGTTCGTACGGTTCACCGATGAAGGTCTTTTTGGCTTCAGTCTGAAAGTAACCGCGGGCTTTCCTGGCCGACGGATCTTTCCCATAGATGTTGCTGATGCGGGCGATGGCGTCATCGAGATAACGCTTGGCCAAGTCATACTGGCCACGACGCATCGCGGCCAACGCGGTGCGGTACTGCCAGAGGACCTGGTCGCGTTCCGGGCCGTGCGCGATCGCGTTCTCGCCATCCACGATGGGATCGCCGGTCAATGGATGCGGCTTTTGCTTGGGCGTCGAACAAGCCGTCACCGTCAGGGTCAGGGTCAGGGCGACCATGACACGTCCAATTGGACGGGCGGCTGGGAGGGGCCAGAACGGCCTGCGGGCGTTGGCCCTCCCAAAGAACTCCGCCCAGGCCAGGACGGGTCGCCAAATCACCCATGCCGAATTTCGAAGGTCGAATGCCAAGGTATTCCGGTCCTTCAGCTGGCCCCGCCGCATGCGTTGCCGACACCAGACACGGCGCCGACTACCGGTAGGCGGCGTCTTCCAGGCCCTGCTTCTTCATCTCCGCGGAATCTTCCCAGACGATCTCGCTGGTGCGCACATCGATCAATTGGAAGGAATAGAGGACGTAATCGCTGGTGCCGGCTTTGGTTTTGGTGGTCAATCCCTGCAGTTTGCCGGTGATGAAATAATCGGCGCCCTTGAATTCCTGGCGGGTGGGATCGGTGGTCGAGGTGACTTGGCCGGCCCGTTTCATTTCCCGTTCCTTCTCCAGGGTCGCCATCCGTTCGCGCGCCAGAAAGATCACCTTGCCTTGCGACTTGGAATTGAGCTGGGTGCGAATGCGGGTCAGGAAAATGTCTTTGTTGATGGGGAACCGGGTTTCGTTGATCACCGGGTCCAAGGCCACTCGCGGCGGCGTGGTGGCGTTGGCGATCTGGGACAAGCCCAGGATTCCCCGCGCCATCTTGTCCGTGACGGCCACCAAATCCTGGGATTCCACCCCGGTCCCCGTCACAAATCCGCGTTCATCGGCTTTCATTTCGGTGACGGGCACCCCTGAGGGGTTTTTCACTCCGGAAGAGGCACAGCCGCTGAGGAGCGCGGTCAAGCCAGCAGCGGCCAGGGTCAAGGACAACGACTTCAGCAATGAGTTTCTTTTCATAGGTTCATAACGCGGTTCGGTTCGACGGATCGAGCATCCATTTATTCGTCGGTCGCAGCGCCGCGCCGCCTAAGCCAAGTCGAAGGCGGGAAGTCCGTCAACATCCTATTCTGGTTTGGGATTGCCGGGAAAAGCTTGAGCCGGCTAAAATCTGCCCCCAAATTGCTCCAATACGGCATGCTCGCCCGCAGAGTCATTCCTTGCCTCGATGTGCATGAGGGCCAAGTCACACGCGGCGTCCAGTTCGGCAAAGCCGAAGCCGGCGAACTGCGTAACGTCGGCGACCCGGTCGAACTGGCCATCCGTTACAACGAGCAAGGCGCCGACGAAATGGTGTTTTTTGACATCACCGCCAGCGCCCACGGCCGCGCCACCATCGTCGATGTCATCCAACGGGCTGCGGATCAATGTTTCATGCCCCTGACGGTGGGCGGCGGCATTCGCACCGTCGACGACATGCAAACCATGCTCCGGGCCGGCGCGGACAAGGTCAGCATCAACTCTTCCGCGTTGGCCACCCCTGATTTGATCCGGGCAGGGGCGGAGAAGTTCGGTTCCCAGTGCATGGTGGTCTCGATCGATGCCAAGAAAACCGCCGAAAGCCGGTGGGAAGTTTTCTCGCATGGCGGCCGCAAAGCCACCGGTCTGGACGCCGTGGAGTGGGCCCAAAAGGCGGTGGAACTGGGCGCCGGCGAGATTGTGCTCAATAGCATTGATGCAGACGGCACCAAAGCCGGATTCGACCTGGTCATCACGCGGCGGATCAGCGAAGCCGTCGGCGTCCCGGTGGTGGCGAGCGGGGGCGCTGGCACGTTGCAACATATGGCGGACGTGTTGCGGGAGGGACGGGCCGATGCCGTGTTGGCCGCCAGCATCTTTCACTTCGGCGAATTCACCGTCGGCCAGGTAAAGGAATTTCTGGCCCGCCACGGGATCCCGGTTCGCCGGTGAGGGCGAGGTCCTGTCGACCGAGATCATCCACCAAGACGTTGGCGTTCTGACAGTTTGGTCTCGACAAACGTCCGGTGGCTGCGCGAACTACCGCGGAGATCCTCCACTGGATCCTCACGTTTTCATGGGCAAGAAGATCATTGGCCTCATCGCTTGGTTGGTCCTGGCAGGATCAATAGGCTCGCTGTATCTCACCTGGTACGGATGGCCGATCCGCATCGATCCCAGACCCCATCAGGCTTTGGGCGAAGCGCTGGCGACCGAAGCGCTTAAGTTAGGAGGCGCCGGCGCCCAAGTTGTCCTGATCACTCGCGACACCTCTCTCTATCTTAATCCAGCCACGGACGCCCAGACCCAGCGCTTTGTTGAAACGCTCACCAAAGGCGGAGGCAAGCTCAGCTTGACCCACAGAATCAAGATCGACCCTCTCCGAGCCACGGCCGTGCCGCCCGGTGATTTCCTCCAGATCTTAAAGAAGGTGAGCGACCAGGATGTCGTCGTCTCCTTCCTTGGCCCGCCCGATCTAAGCAGCGAACAATTGACGGCGCTCAAGGGTAAAACTCCCAAGGTCCTGGCTGTGTGCGCCCCTCACCAGTTGCTGGACGTTGATCTGAAAAAGGTCTTCGACCAAGGCCTGCTCCGCACCGCGGTGGTCAACAAGGCTTCGGTCTCCAGCCCTGGCCCGGCCATAGCCAACAGCCAGGCGTGGTTCGATCATCTCTTCGCCTGGCTCACCCCAGCCAACCTGGGCGAATACGTCCGACCGAACGCCGCACATCCCTGACCTACCCATGAACCTTCCCCTCCGTAGCAGCCGACGTCAGGAGGCTCACTCTACCCTAACCCGTTCGTCGGAAAAAAGATCAGCGCCTCGTTACCTCGGCTGCTACGTCAGATTGGTGGGTTCATGGTCCCAATGCGTGTGC
>DATLUX010000161.1:0-4151 GCA_035577805.1 Verrucomicrobiia bacterium | reverse complement strand
GATCGAGTTCTGGTTCGCCCATCAGCGTGTCGAAAAACTTGACCTGAAGGAGCCCAAACCCTGACCATCATGTGTCAGCGATGTCCCTGTACATGTGTCAACGATGTCTCCAGTCTGTACACCGCCGCAAAGAAAAGTAGGCAAAAGAAAGCGGCTAACACCGCCAACATTTCTTCCTGCCTGAGGGACCCCAACCGGTCCCTTACTTCTCGCGGCAACTTCTCGATTCAAGTTCGTTGCCAGCGCTCTTCCAGTACGCCTCACCCGCTTCACGCTCCCGCGTTTCAGCATGCCTTGACAGATAGTCCACCGCCACCCAGGTGGCAAACTGTGTGTCGGCCCAAGTGCTCCACACGCCTCACTTCGGACCGATAGCGCACGCGCCCCCGTTACTATCTTCATTCCTCGACAATCGAGGATTTGGCCAGCTAGGCCCGGCATGATTCTCGCCCCCAGTCGCAGTCATGATCCGGGGGGTGTTGTCACCGGGCCTGGTGGGTGGCTTGTGATCGCTAATAGGGGCTCGGCCAGGATATCTTGAGGCCGTCCGTAACGTGGATGCCGAGACTTGCCACCGATGTTGCAGGCCAAACCGTTCAACCTGCAAAGCCTTCGATGCAAGAAAACCAACAACATAGCTCTGTCGATGTATTCGTCGGCGTCGATGTCGGCAAAGGCCACCATCACGCCGTCGCCCTCGATCGGCGCGGAAAGCGCCTTTACAACAAGGCGCTGCCCAACGATGAGGCCAAGCTGCGCGCCCTCATTACCGAACTCAAGACGCACGGCCAGCTCCTGTTCGTCGTCGATCAACCCGCCACCATCGGCGCGTTGCCCGTGGCAGTCGCCCGTGATGAAGGTGTTCTGGTCGCATATCTACCGGGTCTGGCTATGCGCCGCATCGCCGACCTGCACGCCGGTGAAGCCAAGACTGATGCTCGCGATGCCGCCATCATTGCTGAAGCCGCGCGCTCAATGCCGCATACGCTGCGCTCACTTCGGCTGGCCGACGAACCACTCGCCGAACTCACCATGCTGTGCGGCTTCGACGACGATCTGGCGGCCCAGATCACCCAGACCAGCAACCGCATTCGAGGTCTGCTCACCCAGATCCATCCGGCGCTGGAAAGGGTCCTGGGGCCGCGCCTCGACCATCCGGCCGTGCTCGATCTGCTTGAGCGATACCCGTCACCCGCCGAGCTCGCCTCAGCCAGCGAGAAAACACTCGCCAACCGCCTCACCAAACTCGCGCCTCGCATGGGCAAGAGCCTGGCTGCCGACATCGTCCAGGCGCTCAGCGAACAGGCTGTGATCGTGCCCGGTACTCAGGCCGCAACCATCGTCATGCCGCGTCTTGCCCAGCAACTCGCATCCTTGCGCAAGCAACGCGAGGAGGTTGCCAGCGAAGTTGAACGTCTGGTGCACGCACACCCTCTTTGGCCGGTCCTGACCAGCATGCCGGGAGTCGGCGTCAGGACCGCCGCCAGACTCCTCACTGAAGTCGCTCACAAAGCCTTCGCATCGGCTGCGCATCTCGCCGCCTACGCCGGCCTCGCCCCGGTGACCCGACGCTCGGGCTCGTCGATCCGTGGCGAACACCCATCCAGACGGGGCAACAAGGTACTCAAGAGAGCGCTCTTCCTCTCGGCCTTTGCTGCCCTGCGAGACCCGATCTCAAGGGACTATTACGCGCGCAAGGTCCAGCAGGGCAAGCGCCACAATCAGGCGCTCATCGCTCTCGCTCGACGACGCTGCGACGTGCTGTTCGCCATGCTGCGCGACGGCACCCTCTACGGCAGTGTCGCAGTAAGGCACTGCGGTAGAATTCGCCCGCCTCTCCAACTACATGAAGACCGGAATGTCGAAGTCGAAGACGTCGTTGCCGCCCGGAATCGGCAAGGTACTCAAGCGCCTTCACTATCGCTTGATGTAATTTTGATATGCGTGCGGTGGTATGTGGCTTATGCGTTGAGTCTGCGCAATCTCGAAGAGATGATGGCCGAGCGCGGTGTCAACGTTGACCACTCGACGGTGCACCGCTGGGTCATCAAACTCGTGCCGCTGTTCGAAAAGGCGTTTCGCCAGTACAAGCGACCCGTGGGGAAGAGCTGGAGAATGGATGAAACGTATATCAAGGTAGTCGGCCAGTGGAAGTATTTGTATCGCGCAGTCGACAAGGCCGGCAGCACGGTCGACTTCCTATTGCGCGCCCGTCGTGACAAGGTCGCTGCCCGACGTTACTTCGAAAAGGCGATCGGGAACAATGGAGAACCTGAGACGGTCACCATCGACAAGAGCGGCGCGAACTTGGCCGCACTTGATGCCCTGAACGCCGAACGGGAAATGCCGATCCGGATCCGACAGGTCAAGTACCTGAACAATATTGTGGAACAGGACCATCGCGCGATCAAACGAATCATCAGGCCGATGATGGGCTTCAAGGATTTCCGCTGCGCGCGCATCATCCTCTCCGGTATCGAGCTCATGCACATGATCCGCAAGGGCCAGACGAGTGGCGACACCACCCGCAGTGTCGCCGTTCAATTTTACTCGCTGATTCCATAAGGCATCCTAATCTAATGCCGTCTTGCTGAACCCTCATCGCTTATCGCGACACAACCCCCTCTACCAACCAAAATCCGCCCCTACCGCTTGACGAATCACATAGGGGCACCCCCCCGGACAGTGCCAAGCACCGCGTCGTATCCCTCCTTCTATATGATCTTGATGATGACCTTACCCTTTGCACGTCCCGTTTCGACATAAACCAAAGCCTCCCGGGTTGACTCGAATGGGAAAACCCGATCGATCACGGGCCTTATTGCACCTGCCTCGATGAGCTTGGCGATGTGGCCTAGCTGGTCTCCATCGGCACGCATAAAAAGGAATGAATAGCTGACGTCATGACGTCTCGCCGCCTTTCGGATGCGATGGCTTAGAAAGCGCATCGCCGCTTTCAGGAACCAGGAGGCACCCATCTGTTTAGCAAATTCAGGATCGGGTGGACCGGCGATCCCGATGAGCTTTCCACCCGCCTTGAGCACTCGCAGTGATCTTTCGAGCGTATTTCCGCCCTGCGTATCCAGCACCAGGTCGCAGTCTTTCAGCACGGCGGCAAAGTCGTCTTTCTTGTAATCGATGGCGATATCCGCGCCAAGTTGCTTCATCAATCCGGCATTCGCGGCGCTCGCTGTCGTCGCGACGGTCGCGCCCAGATGCTTGGCCAGTTGAATGGCAAAGGTGCCAACGCCGCCCGAGCCGGCATGTATCAGTACCTTTTGCCCTTTCTTCACTTGCCCTTTTTCGACCAGCGCTTGCCAAGCGGTCAAGCCCACCAGCGGGATTGAAGCCGCTTCTTCCATAGTGAGTGTTTTGGGCTTGAGGGCTACGCCGTCTTCCTTGACCGCGATGAATTCCGCGAAGGTGCCGATCCGATCTTTGTGCGGTCGCGCATAGACTTCATCGCCCGGCTTGAATCGCCGCACGCGCGATCCAACGCGGACAACAACTCCGGCCAGATCATTGCCCAAAATCAGCGGCAAACGATAGGGCAAAATGAGCTTGAACTCTCCATCCCTGATCTTTGAATCGAGAGGATTCACGCCAGCGGCGTGAATCTGGATCAATACGTCGTCCTCACGCAGCTCCGGAACCGGCATATCACCGGCCCGTACGCCATTCTTGCGTCCATATCGATCGACGACGAATGCCTTCATCATGGTTCGTTGTTCCTTGCCAGTTTCACGTTGCGTTAAGTAATTCCGTCTACGTTGTGAGCCGCAGGTCTTTGCGAATACCGGCGTCTACCACGCCCGCGGGCGCAAATCGGCGTAGCAATCGCAGACGGCTGGCGAGTCCACCGGCTGCGTAGCGGAGTTTCGGACGAGCCGCGAGAGCCGCCTGCAGTACGGTCTCGGCCACAATCTCGGGACCGTCAGCACCCTCGACCACTTCCTTGACTCGCTTATCCACGGCCGAGCGCACCTCGCCGTACTCGTCGAGAGGGGCGTCGGGCGCCATGAAGTTCGCGTCGAAAGGCGTCTTGATGTAGGCAGGCTCAATAACCGATACCCGGATGCCCATTGTGCGCAATTCATGGTCGAGCGACTCTGAATACCCTGCAACCGCGTGCTTGGTGGCGGAATAGAGCG
>DATLUX010000160.1:0-21150 GCA_035577805.1 Verrucomicrobiia bacterium | reverse complement strand
GCACACGCATTGGGACCATGAACCCACCAATCTGACGTAGCAGCCGAGGTAACGAGGCGCTGATCTTTTTTCCGACGAACGGGTTGGGGTAGAGTGAGCCTCCTGACGTCGGCTGCTACGGAGGGGAAGGTTCATGGGTAGCCTCCATCTGCTTTTGCACACGCATTGGGACCATGAACCCACCAATCTGACGTAGCAGCCGAGGTAACGAGGCTCTGATCTCTTTCCCGACGAACGCGCCACGATAGAGTGAGCCTCCTGACGTCGGCTGCTACCTGAAGGTCGGTTCATGGGTAGAGTATTGCGCACGACGGCCCTCACCCAACGCAGGATCGTTGTTTTGACAACGATTAAACGTTATTCGCGAACAATGCGTTGCGATCCGTGGCCGGGCCGACGTAGGTGAGCCGAGCTCATCCGCCTCCGAATCAATGTCTTTCCACGATAAACAGTGTGGCACCGAATCTTGGCATGCCCCTGGCAGCAGACACTCAAACTCAAGCTAAATATGAACGCGACCACTCGAGCCAATCAAACGAACAACCAGACCGCATCCAGAACCAAAGGCCTAAGCAACAGATCCGTGACGCTGCGGGTCGTAAACGTCAGCGCTCCCGACCTCACCCAACGTGCACCCCGCAGCCCACGCTCTCGTCTTGGCGGTTACTCGCTCCTGCCCCGGGCGCTCGACAAAGGCCGCGCCACCCTCGCCGGCACAAACGGCGAGTATCACTTCAGCTGCCCGCTCGATCAGCGATTCTTCAGCTTCGTCGGCATCGACGCGAAGAAGTTGCTCGCCGAACTGAAGAAGGACAAAGGCGATGGTGAAATCCTGGACTGGGTGCAGGCCAACGCAAAACACAAGCGTGCGCCCTGGGAGATTGAGCAATGGAGCGATTACATGGACCGGCGCGGCCCGGACAGCGACGCCGAGACGCTGCAGTGGTTCGCCGAGTATCTGGCCAAGCTCTCCAAAACGCGTGAGGACATCAGAGGCTGGGCGGACCTGCTGGAGCTGGACGATTTCGTCAGTTTCGGCGGCAAGGCATGAACCCCTGGCGGCGCTGGCTGGTGGCTTCAGGGACCAGCAACCCATAGCCAATAGCCTATACATAGCACCAGCCAGGAACCAAACACCCGGCAACCAACGCCATGCGTTGAGTTTGCTGAAGCCTGACCTGGCCATGATTTATGAACCGACGGCCCGAACTTTCCTTGCTGTTACTGCTGGCGGCGGTGCAGTTCACGCACATCGTGGACTTCATGATCTTGATGCCGCTCGGGCCGCAATTGATGCGAGAATTGCACATCGGCCCGGGACATTTCAGCGCCTTGGTTGCCGCTTACACGATTAGTTCCGGCGTGGTGAGCATACTGGCGGCGCCGTTCATTGACCGTTTCGATCGGCGGATGGTTTTGCTCTTTGCCTACGCTGGATTCATTGCGGGCACGCTCGCGTGTGCGTTGTCGCAAGACGCGCGGGCGCTGCTCGCAGCGCGGGCTTTGAGTGGGGCATTTGGCGGACTGTCAACCTCCATGGTCCTGTCAATCATCGGCGACCTTGTGCCAGCCGAACGGCGCGCGTCGGCGATGGGAATCGTGATGACGTCATTCTCCGTGGCGGCGGCCGTCGGTATTCCGTTCGGACTCCAATTGGCGCAGCAGTTCCGCTGGGAAACGCCTTTCTTCATGCTGGCCGGCCTGGCCGGTGTGACCTGGGCAGCAGCCTTTCTGCGTCTACCGGCGGTTCGGGGGCATTTGGGCAACGGTGAGGCGCGGAGGGCGTTTGCAGACTTGCTTCGCGACACTAACGCCGGTCGCGCGCTGCTGTTCATGGTCGCGATGGTATTTGGGCACTTCGCCATCATTCCGCTGCTGTCAGCTTACCTGGTTTACAACGTCGGTCTGCCGGAAGGCGACCTGTTCCTGGTCTATTTCACGGGCGGTGTTTTGACGGTCTTCACTTCGCCATTGATCGGCAAACTGGCCGATCGCTTCGGACGCTTGCGAGTCTTCTCCAGCCTGGTGGCGGTGGCGTGCGTCGTGACGCTGTTCATTACGCATTCGGGCCGGATCCCGGTTTGGGCCGTGTTGGTTTCGGGCGGAGCGTTCTTTGTGTTTGCGAGTGGACGCTTCGTGCCGGGGCAGGCGATCATGACCCTGGCCGTTCCCGGCTCGCGTCGTGGCGCATTCATGAGCCTGAGTGGTTGCGCGCGCGACATCGCGATGGGCCTCGCTTCCAGTTTCGGCGGTTGGATCGTGACCAAAACGCCGTCCGGACAATTGGAGAATTTCCAGTGGCTCGGCTGGATAGCCGTCAGTGTAGGCATGGTCAGCGTCTGGCTAGGCAGCCGCGTCCGCGTCAACGATCGCATGGCCACGGCGTCATCTACCGCAAGTGGCTCGACCCGGAAGAGCGCACCCTCGCTCGACTCACAGTTATCACTGGAGAATTGAAAACCCGCCCCCCTTTCTTGCCATGGAATTAGAACTTTTAGAGCCCCTGCCAGTTGCCCCATCGGTCGAGGCCACGCGACCGGCGGCAGGCAACCTGGAGCACCGTGAACTGCGACGCGACGACTTCTGGGCGCGCATCCCGGCTTACGACACTGTCAGCCGCCCCGAATTTCACACGCACACGTTTCAGGCGCAGCACGCCGTGACGAACCTCCGCCAGTTGCGCGACACCTTGCAGCATCTCGTGCCCGATGCGTTTTATGTCGACCTGCAACAAGGACTTGAGCGAGCTCCGATGGCCTTGCGGATTTCTCCGTACCTTTTGAGTCTGGTTGATTGGCAGGATCCGTATCACGACCCCATTCGCCGGCAGTTCCTGCCTGTCGCCTCAGAACAGCAGCCGGACCATCCCGAGGTGCGGCTCGATTCTCTGCAGGAACGGAAGGATTCACTCGTGCCGGGCTTGACACACCGTTACCGGGACAAGGCGCTCTTTCTTCCCCTCGACTCGTGCCCCGTCTATTGCCGGTTTTGCACCCGCAGCTATGCGGTTGGCGGGGATACCCAGACGGTCGAGAAGCTGAGTCTTTCCGCCCGCTCGCAGCGCTGGGAAGACGCGCTTGCGTACATTGCCTCGCGCCCGGAATTGGAGGATATCGTCATCAGTGGCGGCGATACGTACAACCTGAGAGCGGACCACATCCAAATGATTGGCGAGCGCCTCTTGCGGATGCCGAACATCCGGCGGATTCGGTACGCGACCAAGGGTCTGTGCGTGATGCCACAGAAAATTCTTACCGACCGCCCCTGGTTGGATGCGCTGACGCGCGTGGTCGAGCTGGGCCGTCAGCTGCATAAGGACGTGGTGGTTCACACGCACTTCAATCACCCAAATGAAATTACCGGGGTGACACAGGATGCCATGGATCAACTCACCGAGCGAGGCATCACGGTGAGATGTCAAACGGTTCTGCAAAACGGCGTGAACGACGACCCGGCCACGATGCAACTGCTCGTGCGGCGTCTGAGCTTCATCAATATTCATCCGTATTACGTTTACTTGCATGACCTCGTGCCGGGAGTCGAAGACTTGCGCACCTCGCTCTCTACAGGACTCCAACTTGAGAAGCATGTGCGCGGTCACACTGCGGGTTTCAACACACCGTCATTTGTCGTGGACACCATGGGCGGCGGCGGGAAGCGCGACGCCCACTCCTACGAATGCTACAACCGGGAGACGGGCATCGCGGTCTTTACCAGTCCGAGCGTCAAGCCGGGCGTGTACTTCCTCTATTTCGATCCGCTACGCGCGCTCAATCAAGAGCAACAACAGCGGTGGCGGGTGCCCGCGGAACGGCGACGAATGATTGACCAGGCCTTGCAGGCAGCGCGGACCAGCGCGGTGGCAGATTTCGGCGCTTTTCTTGAAGGAAAGGGGTAATGCTGTGCTGATCCTGATGACAGTCATCACAGGCCTGGTCATGCTCTTCGGCTATGCCTGGCATGACCAATCATCGAAACCCCCGCCGCGCTAGCCGCCCATCTTTTTTCACGGTGACGTCAGCCGGTAAAAGCGCTGGCTCGATGCAGGAGCATTGTCGGGGACGAAACTGATCGGCTCACTCGGAGTAAAGCCAAGCAGGTCGATCCAGTCCTCAGCCAGTGGATTGGTCGACGTCTGCAAACGGTAATGCCGGCCTCTCTCCGCGGCGATGTTGAGCTCGAAGCCGCCTTGACTTGGCTTCCGACCACTCAGAACCCCCCGGACGAAACTATCCGATTGGATGATTCCGCCACACCCGTTACCAAAGCCAAGCCGACAAGTCCTTGCAGAAGTCTTGGCATGCTCGTGTCTTAACGCACTTCCACCCGATTTTGCAAGCAACGAAAGCGGTCAAAGCGGTCAACGCCATCGCACTCCCAGAGAGTCGAACCTGCCGCCGTCGTCCACGCAATCACGCCGCGGGGTCTGCTCGTGCGGCACGCAAACCTTGACGCTGCCGGTGCACATGCCCCCGCGCCCGTCGTCGGCCGTGAAGGCCAGCGTGTAAACGCGCCCATTCCCCAGACCCGAACGCTCCGCCCTCAGGCTCACGCCGCTTTCCGTCAGGACGGCGTCTCCCCGGCCATTGACGGGTTCGTCCTGCACCACTGAAATCACGTGGACCGCCACCGGGTCGCCATCCGGGTCCGTAACGCCCACGAGAGAGACTGGAACCAGCCGGTGGTCTGGCGGCCAAAGGCGGGACGGGACAGCGCGCACGCTGCTGCAGTCGGGCGGTTGATTCAGCGACGCGAAGTTGATGTGGAACGGAGCCGTCAGCCCTCCGCTTCCGGGGGCGACGAAATCGTCCATGAACGCGCCTGTGGTTCCATTGTATCGCTGCACGCCGGGGGTGTTCTGCGTGGCCACGTACAGATTGTGATCTGGGCCCCAGGCGATTCCAATCGCGCCACGCTGGCCATTCCGGTCTCCCGTGTCGACGAAGCGTCCGAGGAACTCCCCTGTTATCGGATGATAGCGGTTTACGAAGAAGTTGTAGGCGACGTAGAGATTCCCGTCGGGGCCGAAAGCGATGGCCGAGGGCGTAGACAGATCACCTGCCCCTGCAGGAAACAGTAGCCCCAGCGACTCGCGAGTATCGAGATCGAACATCTCGATCGTGCCCAGGTTCCAGTAAGCCACGTAGAGACGACCGTAAGCGACCTTGACGTCGCGCGGGTAGGGATTGCCCTCGCCGACAGTGGGAACGAAACTGCCGGTGTCCGCACCCGTGATCGCGTCGAAACTCCTGACGATCTGCGGAGGGTTCACCTGACAGACGTACACCTTACCCCCGAAGCTCGTCATCCCCAGGGGACTCACCGCGCTAGCGAAAACATCCAGGAACGTGCCGGTCTCCCAGTCGAAGCGCTTGATTGCATCTTGCTGCCCGTCGGTGACCAGCAAGTTATTGTCAGCACCGAGGATCGCGTCGAGTGGATCGCCGATGCCCGTGGCCACGTTCCGGATGAATGCACCGGTTATTCCATCGTACTGCTTGACGGTATGGTCGATTTGGCTGGTCACAAGCAGGATCGATTGTGCGGCACCAAACCCGGCTGCACCGAATAACGCCGCCATCCCTACGAGGAGGAGAAACAGCCCGCGCATACAAAGTCCTAGGATCGTTGTTGCTCTTGGGTGCGAGCATCAGGTTGTCAGACGAAAACCAGCATGTCAAGGGCCAGTCGCGACGGTGTCCTTCTGCTCCTCCATGAGGAGTCTTCATTTGTCCGAGGACTCAGAGTGATCCGTGCGAATGGCCGTCTTGGCTTCCGCACAATACGCGTCGTAGGCCTTCTGGATTTCCGCGCTGCTGAGAGCGTTTCGATGAATCCAAAGCCGATAGCTACAGCTAAAAGACTTTCCCGCCGGGAAAGTTTTGGGCTCCACCCCCGGCCACCCCACCGCAAGCATCCCGTAGTGGCGTGTCATCCACGTGGGCGGAAAGTCCGGATGCTGCGGATGGACGAAAATGGCCGCGCCGCTCAAACCACCCTGCGCCTTGTTCAGATCGCCGCAGAAATCGGCCCAGGGAAGTTTCATCATGACCAGGTCTTCGCTGGCGCGTCCGGATGGGACGGTAATGATGGTTTTTGAGCGCGGCCCAAATCGAAGCGTCAATCCGCCATAACTTTTGCCTGGGGCACCCCACAAGGAGATTGGTTGCCCGATAGGTGACCAGGTCAGTTCCAGGTCGATCGCGCGACTTTGAGCAGAGGCGCGGTGAATTTCGACCCGGACCGTCTCCAGCATGACTTCCTGGTCGCCGGTTAACCACGCATTCTGCACTGCGAGGATGGCCAGGTTCGAGTTGGTTTCCAACGCGAGCCAACGCCGGAATTCCGACCGAATGCCACGCAAACTCCAAAGATCATACTCGTGGTCAACAGTTTTGATGTGCGGCCACGCCCAATACAGCCCGCGATGATAATCGTGATCCTTCGGAAAATCGTCGGTTAACGCCTCTCCATCGAGGCCGTAAATGGGATGGAAATAGGTCGCTCGGCCAGGCTGGCTTGGCGCGTTGCTGTTGCTAATGACGCCATGATTGTAAACAAGCACCGGCCGGTTGCCTTCCCATAATCCCATCGACTGACCGCTGACGGCCCCAAATCGGAACGGCGATTGGGTTGCGACCTGCGCATTTGTATCGAGTTGCGCAGCGGCCATCGCCCGGATTGCCCCGAGCAGCGAAAACAAAAACGAAAGCGATCTAAACGATTTCATTCCGACAAGATTATCTCGCGAAACAATTTGAACACAGCGCGGCAGAGCCGCAACCAAATCCGGACATTCGAACATCGGTGGGTTAATCCGACTTGATGCCCGCAGCGAGGAGATTGCAACTCGTTTTCCTCCGTTGGCTCTGCTCCTGTTCAAAAACCAACGCGCAAGAGCCCGAGATGATAAGGCTTGGGCAACAGGAGCAAACGGAGAAAACAGAGGTCGCGCGTCTATTCTGATCCAAATCGCCGCCTGAAAATCTTGTCGGAAATGAAAGATTCCTTCCTTTAGTGGCATAAAGAACTGAGGAAAATGGCTGTCAACTGCGATCAGCCGTGGAAACATATGGCGTTGCCCTTGTCTACTATGGTTGCAGCTCTTTGGGCTGCTGCTGTCTGCTTTAGGACCAGCTATCGAGACGGACGATCGGCTTGAAAATGATTGCGATCGGTTTAATGAAGACTGCGATCGGTTTCAGAAAGTTGCCGACCAACTCATCACGGTTGAACATGCCCAACTTCACCACTGCGTTGTTGGTGACTCGTGCATCCTGCATAGCCGCCGTCATTTTCCAGCCTGAGATCTCGATCTTCATCGGCCGCGCTGGCGCGGCGCCCGTGATGCATCACGTTCCGATGGCACCCGTGGCAGCGAAGTCGCAGGTTCCGGATGTCACAGCTCAAGGTCGCTTCCTCTCGCCCCAAGCGGTCTCGGCCCTGGACATCAGCGCGGACGGCCAATTCGTTACCATCGGCACGATGGCATTCAGCCACGATGCGAACGTGTGGCAATTCGGGCCGGACGGATCGATCATCGCCAAAGGCTATTTTCCGCCGTGGGCTCCCATGCAGGTCGCCACCTTGTCGGGCGGGCGCGCGCTGGCCGTGGGATTGGCTTATTCGCGCGTGACTTCTCCTGAACCCACCGTGTGGCTCGGGCCCACTGAGGACCTGATGATCGCAAATCCAAAGGATGACTTCGCGGAAGCAGATTCGTCGGATAGCCAATTTGCCAGGCTCCGACCGGGCGCAGGCCACTGGCGCACAGGCTGGCTTGCCAGCTCCTTGGGGGAACTGTTCGTGCACGGACCGGATTGGATTTTCAAACCGGAGACACGCTTCCTCGACGCCGACGGACAACGTCAACAGCTGCGTTACGTCGACAAGAATCTGTTGCCGACCAGCCGAGCCATGCGGATGGTGCCCAGCGGCGACGGCAAACACGTGGCGTTCGGCTGGCTCAGCTTTTCGCGACCCGTCCCGGGTCTCCCGACACGCGCCGATGCGCTCAGCGTATGGCAAGTGAAACCGAATCAGCGACTCTGGTCTGCGGCGCCCATGACGGAAGCCCCACCCGCTATGGCCGACCCGGTGGAAGATTTCAAAGGCTCATTGAAAGACTTTCGGCTGGCTCCGGATGCGCTCGTGCCGGGCCACGTGACTGCAGCCGTGTCGCTGAACCGCGACGGTTCACGGGTGGCTGTGGTTGAATACGGCATCTGGGCTTGGGTGCGGAACGCTCCGGCGATCGGCAAATGGGATCCGCCGATTCACGTGCTGAACTTCCTGCCCAAGCAACGCGGTCGCCTGCGTGTGTTTGATGAAGGAGGCCGCGAAGTTTTGCGGGAATGGCTGCCTGCGGATGGGATGTTCGAGATTGGCTTCAGCAGCGTCACCAATGCAATTTGGTGCTGGCCAGCCTCTTGGTTTGCCCGAGGCATGGCGGGCGCAGTGTGGCTGCCGATCGACTCTGCTGCTCGGAGTGTCTATCGAATCGGGCTTGAGGATAACTCGATCGTGGCTTTCGATTTTTCCGATGCGGTGGCCGATTTTTCCCTCTCTCCGACCAACGGACACGCGCTCGTTTCGTGCTGGGATGGCCGGCTCTATCTTTTGGATCGCACCGGCGGGATGTCGACAAAGTTGGATATTGGCAGCACCGCCCGGCTGGCTTGGAGCGCCGATGGCGCCTTTGCCATGGCCGGCACGGCGGAAGGACGATTGTTGCGTCTGGAAGGAAGCGGCGCGCTGGCTTGGAGCAATGCCATTCCTGTCACCGACGTGGCACCGCTCGCCAAGCCGCCGTCCGAAGTCGTCGACGGCTTGCCGATTTTTCAGGGTGGCCGAATCCCGCGCAGCGAGCACGCTTATGTGGGTGACATTTGGATCATCAAGGCCGGCGGCAATGGCGTCCTGGTCGATGCGGGCGGGCTGTCGGGTTTTTCGATCACGCAAGCGCGTCTGCGGGCGTTGGGGATTGAGCGCATCACACACGTGCTCCACACGCATAGCCATGGCGATCACTCAGGCGGCGCCTATTTGTGGCGGGCGGCGGGCGCGCAAATCGTCGGACCGAAGTCCGCCGCGCTGGCGCTGACCTGGCTGATGCCGATGCTCACGGACTATGGCATCTATCCGCCACGTCCGGTCGACCTGGCCCTGCCAGTGACGCAGGTCGGCGACGAGACAGACTTCGAGGTGTCCGGCCTGAAGTTCCGGGCTCTCTTCGGCCCGGGCCACAGTTTTGATCTGACGATTTACAACCTCGAACTGGGCGGAAAACGGATCTCCTTCACCGGAGACCTTGGCTTCGAGAACCAGGACATTCTCCATCGTTGCTGGGACGACGCCGATAAAGCACGCTTACTGGTGCCCGTGATCCGCAACAAATTGCTCGCCTGGCGTCCGGACATTGTTTTCACCGGTCACGGCGTGCGCACCAACGGGACGGAATTCATCGCGTCCTTGCTGCGGCACACCGAGGAATCGCTTAAGGAACGCAGTGTGGCGCCCTGAGTAGGCGCCCCTGGCCAGGCTCATCAGGTAACATTTCTCAAGCGGGTTGTCATTTGGGTTTGCGCGGCACAAAACGAATCTCGACTCGCTTGTCCAGAGCTGCGGCGATCCGGCGTAGCATCGCGTTTCACACCCCGGCCCTATCGGTTCTCTTGGTCGTCCCCGCGATGGTCTGCATCGGGATGAGGCGCATCCCAGGGCCAGCCGCGGCGCGGGAGGAATCGGTCGCGGTCGTAGGGTGGATCTTCGTGCGGGGCATCTGATAATCGGGGAAGGGCTGAAACGGATCGCTTGTCAATGAACCGCATCGGTTCCATGACGTGTGTGCAAAGCGCCACGCTAAAACAGATATGTTCATGCTGAGGTGGAAGCGGCAAGGCTACTGGGTCTGTAGCCATTCGAGTCGGTCTACGCTTTGATCCGGCTCTCGCTCATGGCAGGCAGGCCATTTACTCGACTCGGCCTGCACTTCGCTCGCCCTGGGCAAGACCGCGGAGCGGCCGCATCGAAAGGGCCGCCCTGAGCAAGCCTGCGCCGGAATCACCTTGATCTCAGGCCGCACCACTCATTGCCGGGTTGAGGGATCCCGCTTTGCAACCAGCGGTAGTCCTGCAAATCAGCGGCGTTTGTCACATCAGTATATGACTTGTCAGCTTGCGGGTGATATATTTTGCGACCTAACCATTTCCGGTGGTGCACAGAGCCGTCAGCATAGGAAATATTGCATCCTTGATTATGCCGGTCGGAGGGCAGCTGCATCCAGTGCGCCCCACGGAATTCTGGGGATGACCCCGCTTCTTCCTGTTCTTCCGCTTCATCCTGTTCGCCCGCGTCGGCGTGGCCGTGGAGGAAAAAAACCCCATCGTTGATCGTCATTTCATGCTCGTCCAGGAAGACAAAGACGTCTGAGGGCGCAGCGATATCACCCAGTCGGGCTTTTACCTGAGGATAATGCTGAAGTCGATTGCCATTCATGTAAAAGCTCAGCGAGTAGCTCCTGCTCCGTTGAGTGTATCGGTACCGATCGTTC
Source organism: Verrucomicrobiia bacterium (assembly GCA_035577805.1). GTDB lineage: Bacteria > Verrucomicrobiota > Verrucomicrobiia > Limisphaerales > JADJPG01 > DATLUX01. The sequence continues at coordinate 10,598 of DATLUX010000160.1, read as the reverse complement.
CGATCCAATGTCGATGTGTCGGCTGGGCAGTGATAGACGGTTGCGTCCCCGACATAGGGAAAGAGGCTTCCGTTTCGAATGTTCCATGAAGTTGGCAGATCCTGGGTGGTGTTTCCCAAAACCCATGAATCCGCGGAGGACTCTACACCTTCCGGACAAGTATCTTGAAAATTAACCGTCATCCACTTATTGAACGGCAGCGTGTCGTCATTATCGTCCGCGTACATCATCCACGCCTTTTGCAGTTGCATCAGGTTATTGACGCATTGCACGGACCGGGCCGCTGACTTGGCCTTGGCGAGGGCAGGCAAAAGCAGAGCAGCCAGCACCGCAATAACGACGATTGCCATGAGCATTTCAACCAGGGTGAACGCTTGTCTAAAAGAGGAGCAACGAACACGAGGAAGAGCGGATAGTTTTGCGAACACAAAATGCCTTTCTCTCGGAATAGAAGTGTTTGCACTGCTGGCGGTTTTGCACCATTTGCCTTTTGTCATGTCCTTTCAGCTGCGTTTCGTCCCTTTCCAGACCTCATCACACGACGCCAGTAACACGTTGGAAAAACAGTGATTCTATCAAAAAAGTGAAATTATTTTTGCGAGGTGCATAATTCCGATGAAATTCGACACTGATTCCGATAGTTGCCGGACATCGATTCGGTGTCAGCAATCACGAACGGAGGATTGATGGAATCAACCCACAGTCTAATCATTCGGCTGTTATCGCCACCAGGAACGGTTCGGGGTCACTCATAGTGGGGACGAAGTCAATGCTCACGACTTCTACCTGCGGCAGGCGGTTTTTCCAGGTGCTCTTGAACATGCGTAAGGCCCTGGCACCAGTTCTCTGGACCTCTGAATTTGTGCCGACCCAGATCAACGCAGAGCGCTGCGTGGTAAGCGGTTGGTTCTCTTCGGTCCACCAATTCCAAACATCCTTGCCGTAAACAATCGGGATCTCCTTGGTCTGTGTGTTCGCGTAGTGAAGAACGTAGTGGCCTATTTCCGTGCCAAACTGGCCGACCGCTGTGGAATGGCGCGCCGCGTGCAGGAAATACAGTGCTTTGCATTTGCGACCTACTTTGATCCCATCGACTCTTTTTCTTTTCGCAGAGGGGCCAACAATCCCGCGGATGTCAAATGTTACGCCGTCAAAAGTTTGCAGACCGTTCGGGAGGTCGGCCAGGGAGTTTTTCCCTGCTTTCAGCGAGCGGTCGTAATATTCTGAGAGATCCACCGTTTCGCGGGGAGCCCACGGATCGCGCGGCGGAATGACGTGCAATCTCTTCTGATAGCCGCTCGCCAGTTGATTTGCATGCTCCAAGGCCGCCTGTGCATAGGCGCGACGCTGTTGAAGCGTTTGATCCTTCGGTCTCGCTCGGAGCAGATGATCGAGGTGGAATAGGGCCCCCCACCAGTTCCACGCCTGCTCGCACGCCCTTGCTGCCTGCTCATGCCAGGCCAAAAACTCGCCTGCGGAGGAGGCAAAGCTCTGCGGATACTTCTTTTTGAGCCTGTCCCAGGCGCTGGTTAGATCGCTTTTTTCCAGCGGACGGAACGCGCCCGTCTCATCTACCCGGCTGCCGGAAAGCAACTGCGCCAGCAACACCAGGTCGGCTGGAGGCCGATCATCGCGCGGTAAATCGTTTTTGGCCGGTGCGCGCGCATGGAGATCGTAGCGGGTTCTTAAAAGCGGCGTGAGCGATTCGCCCGTGCCCAGGTCCCACACCCGAGCACGCGTGTCCGCGCTTTCCGTCAGGAGGAGGGCGTTGTCGTCACTGAAAAACGCCTGCCGAAACGGAACCGGCTCCGTGAGCTGGATGGAGCGCGTCTCCGAACTGACGTCCAACGTTTGGCCGCTGAGTCGCGCTCTAAAGCGTTCGTCCGGGCTGATGGATTTTTCTCGAAAGGCACCGGTTGGCCGGACGGCTAATGGCGCCGGGGCCACTCTAGTGAAGTCCCAGACCCGCGCCGCTTCCTCGCGCTGCATCGTCAGCATGAGATGGCCATCCAGACTGAACAGCGCTTGCCCGCGCGGAGTATAGTGTTTGAGAGGCGAAAGCAGCAGTTCGCCCGTATCGGCATCCCACATCCGCACCAGATTACCCTGGCTGGCAGTAACAACCCACCGGCCATCAGGGCTGAAGCTCGCCTCGAAAACTGGCAGGTCGGGCACGATCGGGCGCGGCAGCAGAGGCGCGCCAGTGCCCAGGTCCCAAACCTCGACCGTCTGATTTCGGCAAGCGGTCACTAGGCGGCCTCCGTCAGGACTGAAAGCGAGGGAATCGACTGGTTGGCGGTGCGTCAATGGTTGAGCAAATGAATTGCTCGATGACAGATCCCAAAACCGAACGAAATTATCGCCCCCTCCAGTGGCAAGAATACGATTATCCGGGCTGAACGCGCCACAGTTGATGCCCCTATGCGAGAAGGAGTAAATCATCTCGCCGGTCAACGCGTTCCAAACCCGCGCTTGATTATCCTCGCTGATGGTGAGGATGAAGCGACCGTTCCCGCTGAAAGCAAACGACTGTACTACTTGATCATGCCTCAATGGCTGGCCGATCGGCTCGCCGGTGAGGGCATCCCAGATTTGCAAGGTGTCCCGAGCAACCCGTGGGACCACAGTAAGAATCCTTGCTGCGTCGGGGCTGAACCGTGGGTGCGGTCCGAGATTCCGGGCAAAATGGCGGATCGGGCGCTGACGCACCAACTCGCCCGTCTCGGCGTTCCATAGATACACCTTGTTGTCCGAACTGGTGGTCGCAATGAGTTTCCCATCGCCGCTGAAAGAGGCGCTATGCACCTGCCCCGTGTGGTTGAGAGTGAATCGTTGCTGGCCGGTCACGACATCCCACAGGCGCGCGGTGTGATCCTCGCTGGCCGTGATCACAAGGCGGCCGTCCGAGGCGAAGGCATCCTGCTTGATGGCTGCCTCATGGGTAAAAAATCCAACGAGTTTGGGACATTCGCGCAACACCGAGGCAATCCGAATCCGGTGCGGTTCCTCGCGCTTGGCGCTGCCGGCATCCAGCTGCAACGCCTCCGTAAAGCAGAGCAGCGAGCCCAACAGGTCCCCGTCGTTCATCAGGCGTATCCCGTTGGCGACGTGCAAGCGCACGAGGTTCCGGGTCGCGGCTCGCTTTTGCCGATTCGTCTGGTAGAGAATGCCTGACGCAATGAGGGCGAGCAGAGTCATGAGCACACCGACTCGGGTCAGGATGGCCAACCTTCGCTCCACCAGGCGCAATCGTTTGACCGACCGGCCGCTTTCCAACAGGAGGAGGTCCTCGCGCATCGCCTCGGCGGATTGGTAGCGCATGGTCGGATCGTTCTCGCAGGCCTTTAGGATTACCTCGTTGAGTTCGGACAATCCCTTCTGCTCAGGCATTTCGACGAAGACGGTTGGCGGTTCAGGGAAGGCATGGCGGTCCTTGCCTGTGCTCATCTCGTAAAGCACCTTCCCCAGGCTGTAGAGGTCCGCTTGCGGCGTGCCCGGCCCTTCCGGAGGAATGAAGCCTTCCGTGCCGACAAAAGACTTGGCTTCGTGCACATCCGTCACCAACCCAATGTCCGCCAGCTTCGGCTGGCCGTTCACGAAAATGATGTTGGACGGCTTGATGTCGCGGTGGAGCAGACCGCTCTTGTGCAGATGAGCGAGGGCGACCGTGAGCGACAACCCCACTTGGAGGCATTCGTCGAACGGCAAGCGCCCGCGCTGGACAAGGTCGTGACGAAGGGTGCGGGGAGCGTACGACGAAGGATCCAGTTGGCAGGGGTCCGTATTCAGCGGCGGCACTTCGCCGGCCGTCGGCGGCTTCACCGGATCGGCCAACTCCATGACGTAGTAAAAATATCCCTCCGCATCGTTCCTGCCGACTTGGAGAATGTCGACCAGCCCTTCGTGGGTGCGGGAAATCGGCTCGAACTTTTGGATACCCGAAAACTCGCGCTCGAAAGGCCGCTCGTTCTCAAAGCTGCTGCGATGAACCACCTTCACGGCGCGGTAGGTGCCCATGACGCTGCGGGCCAGCCAGACCTCGCCATAACTGCCGCCGCCAATGGTGCGGATTAATTCGTGGTCGCGCACCTGCGGTGCAGCACCCGGCGGCTGCGTGCCTGTTGGAGAGCCGTCCGCAGGAGTCTTGAACCCATGCGGAGTCATGGCCAAGCCTGCTTCTTCTGGTATTTGGGGACAGGCACGTCTGTAAGCTTCTTATGGAGTTGCCGCAATATCTTTCGCCGACGCTGAAATCACTTGGTGCGGTGCCACCGCATACTTGCTAGCTCACCTTGGTATTCGTCGAAGCAAAAACGGGTGAGCGTCCGACTAAATCATCTTGGCTCGCAAATTCTTCACCTCTTTCTTGACCAAGCCCCCCAGGCGATGTTTGGCCAAATAAACTTGGGCCACGTTTACGCCCAGGCTGCGCGCTACTTTCCCGACGGGCTGGCCCTTGATGACGTGCAGATAAAACAGTTGGAATTGCTTGGCGTTGACCCGGTGTTTGATCTTCTCCAGAGCGGCCTCAATCAGGTTCTTTTCCCACTCCTCATTCCAGAGCGACTCCAGTTCGGTTTTAGCCGGATCGGCAATGCGGTCCGTTGTGGAGGTCGACGCTGTTTCCTCGGCGCCGGGTCGGTCTGGCCGACGTTCCACATGCCGTTTTCTCAACTGGTCGGCGATGCGCCACTGAGTGACGTGGAGCAACCAGCTCTTGAAGGAACCGAACGATGGATCGGTTCTGAAATTCTTTATTTTCTTGGCTACCGTAATGACTGTCTCTTGCACGACTTCCCGTGCCTCCACGTCGCTGAGTCCAGCTTTGATGGCCATGCTGTAAATCAATTTCCAGTGAGTATTGAAAAACTCCTGCCAACTCGCTTGATCGCTCCAATCTTTCAGGCGGGTGATCAGACTCCACCGGGTCGCAGTGTATCGGTCCGGGTCCTCAATCATGGTCTTGTCGCAGTTCGTAACATATAGATCTACACGTGCTCCCGCGACCTATTCTTGCAATCTTTCGCCCCACGGGCGGCGCGGCGAGCAGCAGGTGCAGGACTGCCGCAATCCGCACCTGCCCTTTCGGCAACGATCCATGTAAGCCGATAGCCGCAAGCTGTGCAGCCAACGGGTTATCCTTCCAACCGCCGTCCGGAGGTTGCGAAGCACATTTTCGATCTTTCTGGACAACGGGAGCCCGCACAACCGATAACGAGAACACGGTTTGAAATGCCGGATTCTATCAAAAAATCACCGAATCTTCTCCGTCCATTGGTCGAGGTCTTGGTTGCGCTTTCGGGCGCCGCGGCGCGCGCGGTCGAGGTCAATCGGAGGCAATGTGTTAAAGTTCGAAACACCCAAAGCTCATTTGTGCCTCACTGGTTTCTCCTCTCTATCAATCGGCGGTTCCGATGAGACGAATCGAGCCCGAATTCGGTAGTTAAAGCCACCTTCCGGTAAGTCGAGGTGAAGGTCTTTCCAATCGACCTGAAAAACTCCATACTTTGTGCTCCAGCTCGTCATTTGACTGAAGTACATTTCCTTTGGCAACACGCGCTCTCTGACCACCCTCATGTACCTTTGATAGATATCCTCTTTGATATCGCGATGCTTTAGCTTGATGGCTTGAATGGCCGCAACGACTTCGTCTTCAGTCAGTGGTTCGGCGCTTGGGAACCGCTTGTTCGCTTGCCGGATGGCTTCGTCCAAGGGAATATCCTTATACGGGTCTGGCTGTACCTCTTTGTTTTGCGCTTCCTCTCGCGTCGACAGGGCGGGGACCGGTCGTGCTACGGCTTCCGATCGTGCATTCTGGACCTCCGCTTCTCCAGGCGCGAACATTACAGCGCGTTGGATCAACCAGACAGCCTCTCTAGCCTGGCGTGGGTCTGGGCTTGGCTCTTGGGCTAAAAGCATGCGCGCCAGCCGCACGAGTGCCAAACCATTCGTGGGATCCAATCTCACAGCTTCCCGTAAGCCCTCGAGAACTCTTAACTTATTGTGGCGGCGCACCCAATCATTGGGCAGGCGCTGACGAGCGTCCAGCACATCCCCGAGAAGCCCGTCGCTCTGCTTGACCCTCGAGTTCACGTAATCCTTCACTGTGAGCTCACAAAAAGGCGAGAGCGTTCGAGTAGCAGGTTCAGCGAAAAGCCACTTCGCCCAGCGCGTCCATACGTTCGTTGATGAACTCTCCTCAATGCGCCTCCTCACCAGCTCAAACTTGGGGAAAACCACTGGTTCTGGCACGCCGTGGTCATCAATTCGCGTTTGAGCAACCGCTTCCGCTAGCTCGGGAACCCAGTCAGGAACAGGCAACGCAACATTCGGCAGCTCCCAAGCCCGGGCTGCGTCCCCGGACGCGGTCAACACAACTTGACCGTCCGGACTAAACTCGGCGCTCCGGACTGGGTCGTCATGCTCGAGCACCTCGCTGGATGGGAGCCCTGTTTCCACATCCCAAACCCGCGCCGTCCGATCGTAGGACGTCGTCACGACGTGCAAACCATCCCGGCTGAATTGCGCAGAGGTAACCCAGGCAGAATGTTGCAGTGGTGGAATCAATGGTTTGCCTGTTAGCGTGTCCCAGATCCGAGCCGTGTTGTCATAGGAAGCCGTCACGACCATGCGTGCATCCTGGCTAAACAAGGCGGAAACGATCCGATCCCGATGCGTGAGTGGTTTCGTCAATAGTTGGTTTGTTTGCGGATCCCAGATCTGCGAGGTCTTGTCTGTGGATGCCGTCACCACCCAGCGCCCATCGGCACTAAAGTGTGCCGAGATGATGCCCGCTTTGTGTCGCAGAGGTCCGGCCACTAGCTGGCCAGTGTTCGCATCCCAGATTTGGACTGTCCCATCCGCCGAAGCCGTTAGTACGCGCAGCCCATCCGGGCTAAACTGCGCCGACCATACTGTGCTCTCGTGTCTCAGCGGTTCGGTTATTGGTTCGCCTGTTATGGCGTCCCAGACTCGAGCCGTGTTGTCCTGTGACGCCGTGACTACTCGCAGCCCATCAAGGCTAAATTGGGCATCATTCACTTCACTCTCGCGTTGGCCAGAATTAGGCACGGTTTTGCCATCGGAGGGCAGCTTCACTAAGAGCTGTCCGCCATTGGCATCCCAAACGCTAACACCCGCACCAGCCGTGACGGCTCGCTGGCCGTCCGGACTGAACCGGGCGGAGGAGAGCGCACTGCCATGGTTCAGTGGTCCGGTTGTGGGAACGGCCGTTTTGGCATTCCACGTTTGCGCCGTTCCGTCCCACGAGGCCGTTATGACTTGCCGCCCGTCCAGACTGAACCGTGCTGACCGGACCAATGACTCGTGTTCAAGATGCGGTGCTAATTGCTGACGAAGCTTCACATCCCAAACCCGCGCCGTTCCGTCAAGCGATGCTGTAACTACCCACCGGCCATCTGGACTAAAGCGGGCCGAACGGACCACACCGTCGTGTCTTAGCGGTTCGGTGAGGGGGCGCCCGGTCTTGGCATTCCAGACTCGAGCGGTCTTATCTTCGGAGGCGGTTACGACGCATTGCCCATCTGGACTGAACTCCCCGGTCAAGATCTTGGCCCCATGTCTCATCGCTTCAGTCAACGGCTGGCCTGTTGTGGCATCCCAGACGCGAGCCGTATTGTCCAGCGAAGTTGTCAATACCCGAAACCCATCAGGACTGAATCGAGCAGAGGAGACTCCATTACCATGTTGCATCGGCACAGACACGGGACGTCCCGTACCGGCATTCCACACGCGGGCATCTGAGCGGGGAGCGAAAACGAGAGGGCCCCCAACGCTTCCCCCCAGCCAAAATTCGGTGGCCGAAGCCGTGACTACCCATTGGCCATCGGGACTGAATTCAGCTGCTGAGATGGGGGAACCATGTTCGAGTGGTTGACCTAGCTGTTGTCCTGTTCTGGCATCCCAGATTCGTGCGCTGCCACTATACGAAGCCGTAACCACTCGATCACCGTCAGGACTAAATTGGGCATCAATCAGATTTGGAAGGGACTCGTCCCCGCCTCGACCTCGATGAATTTCGGTCGACGACTGGCCAGTTCTCGCATCCCAAATCCGGGCAGTACCATCGAAAGAGGCCGTAACTACCGATTTGCCGTCCGAGCTGAATCGCGCTGAGGAGACCAGGTCCCAGTGAACAAGCGGATGTGTTATTGGTTGTCCAGACTTCGCATCCCAGACCCGCCCATAACCCCTCCTGGCCTTGCCCCAATCACCGCAAGCGGTCACCACTTGCTGGCCATCGGGACTAAAATGGGAGCATGTGACGTCGGACTCATGTTGAAGTGGTTGGCCCACTGCGTGGCCTGTTGTCGCATCCCAGAGCCGGACTGTCTTATCCCCACACGACGTCACAAGCCACTGCCCGTCCGGGCTGAATTCTGCGGAGTAGACTGAAGATGTATGTTGGATAGGGGCAAACCGCGCCACAGCAAAAGTGCGATGCGAAAGTGCAGATAACATCCGCTCAGCCGCCAGGCGGTTTGTGGGATCTTGTCGCAGGAGACGAGCCAGGGAGGATAGCGCTCCTGACGAATCGCCGGCTGTAAACAGTTCCTCCGCCTTTTGCAGTTGCATTCGGTTTAGGGCCTTAGCCAGCTGTCTCCTTTTGTTTTCCGCGTCCAGATATTGGCGACGTTCATTGCGCTGGGCTTCCTGAGCTGCTTCGCGCGCCTTCCTTTCCTTGGTTTGAGCCGCGAATGATTGTCGGTAAGCTTCGCTCTTTTCGATGAATTGCATGAGAGAAAGGCCAAGGCCTATGACCAGCGACGCCACCACGGCGCCTCCGGCGGCGAAAGCCAGCTTGTGTCGGCGCATCGTCTTCTGAAACCGGTAGAGATTGTCCGGTGGGCTGGCCAAGACCGGCACGTTACTCAAGTGCCTTTGAATGTCGGCTGCCAACCCGTTGGCCGTCTCGTAGCGGCGTGCGCGATCCTTCTCCAAACATTTCATCACGATCCAATCGAGGTCGCCCCGAACGAGGTTGATGAGTTTGGGCGCCTCCGTTCGGCGTTGTTGCGCGACCGTGGTCCGCTCAATCGCCGTCATCGTACTCAGCCGGGCCGAGGGACGGACCGGATCCCGTTCACGGATGGTCCGCATCATCGCTTCCATGCCCGCGCGAAGAAGCTGTTTGGTGTCGAACGGGGTACGGCCGGTGAGCAACTCGTAGAGCAGCACACCCAAGCTGTAGACGTCGCTGCGCGTGTCGATGTCCACGCTGGTCATCTCGGCCTGTTCCGGGCTCATGTACGCTGGCGTGCCAATGAGTTGTTGGAACTTGGTAAAGAGCGTCTTGTCCGTGAGGCGTTGCCCTGTGGCTTTGGCGATACCGAAGTCAATCACCTTGGGTACCGGCACCCCGTCGTTAACCGTCACCAGGATGTTCGATGGCTTGAGGTCACGGTGGATGATCCCCTTCTGGTGCGCGTGTTGGACGGCCTGGCAAACCTGCATGAATAAGTCCAGTCGCTGTCGGGTTGAGAGATGCTTCTGGTCGCAGTATTCGGTGATGCGAATGCCGCGCACCAATTCCATGACAAAGTAGGGCCGACCCGTGTCAGTGGCTCCGCCATCGAAGATCCTGGCAATGTTTGGATGGTCCATGAGCGCCAGGGCCTGGCGCTCGTTCTCGAAACGGGCGATCACCTCCTTCGTGTCCATGCCTACCTTAATGATCTTGAGCGCGACGCGGCGGTGGACGGGATCTTCCTGCTCCGCCATATAGACCACGCCGCAGCCGCCTTCGCCGATTTTCTCGAGCAGCTTGTAGCGGCCGATGCGGTCCCCGGGCTGCTCGGACACCGGAAGATCTGGAACGGGCTTGCCCGGGTTCAGTGCTTCGACCAGGGCATCGGGAATTGCCTGTGCCGCACCAGTCGCCGGCTGCTCCGGAAGGAACTGACCCATCGCGGCATGGGCGCGAAGCAGTTCTTCAACCTCTCGGCGCAGCGCTGAATCTCCTCCGCACGCTTGAGCTATGAACTGCGCGCGTTCGTTCGGGTCCTGGATGTCCAATGCTTCCAGGAAAATGGTCTGCACTGGCTTTTCAGAGTTAGCCATGATTCAAGGTGCGCCCGGCCGTCTCCGTTCGGTCAAAGGCGTCGCCAGAGCGGAAAAGTCTGCATGCGCATTGCGGCTTCAGTAGTCTTAGGCAACCAGCTCTCACGCCCCCACCTCCCAGCTCGCAGCCGCTGGCCGACTACTACCAGTAGTGCGTAAATCCAGGCACGAAAGTGCCAGGACCGGCCAAACCGACTATCCCTCTCCCAAAACCGTCGCGTTCCACGGCTGCTCGTCAGCCGAGGGTCATGCCACCTGAGTAATCGATTTCAGTCACGCGTGGCTTGCCTCGAGAGTTCCTTATAAAGCCAGGCGCGGGCGAAATTCCAGTGCCGCTTGGCGGAGCGCTCCGACGTGCCCAATGCTTTTGCTGACTCTTCATAACTAGTGCCCGAGAGAAAACTCCCGATTTGGAGAGCGTGAGGTATTTCGGACGACTTTGTGGGTGCCGACAACGGGTTAGATTTGCACTCAAGGCCTCGGTGGGGGTTGAGATTGGGTTCGAGCGTGGTAAAAGG
>DATLUX010000159.1:0-2360 GCA_035577805.1 Verrucomicrobiia bacterium | reverse complement strand
CGACGATCAGCGCCGCGCCAGCGCGGATGCCGCGGAAGATGGCGTCGTCGGTGGCCGTGTCGCAGGCGTGCAGAGCCATGAGGATGTCAACGTGGTCCAAAGCGGCGTCCGCGATGCGCCCGACCTGGAAGCGCAACCCCTCACAGTTGTGTTTGCGCGCGGCCTGATTGCAGACGTCGACCAGTTCAGGCCGTCCTTCCAGGCCGAGGACTTCGGCGGTTATTCCCGCGTCGCGACGGAGCCATTCGTAAGCGGCGAAAGTCAGGTAACCTTTGCCGCATCCCATATCGACCAGCGTCAGCGAAGTTGGGGCGGCGGCGGGAACGGATTCGGAACGGGGGACGGATGTTCCGGACGAGGCCGCGCGCACCGCAGCGCGGAGTGTCGCGCGGGCGATCCCACGATGGGCTTGGGTGCGGGTGTCTTGCGCGGGCGTTGGCCGCGGCGGAATGGCATCCTGGATCAGGTGCTGCAGCAATTCCACAAACTTCTGGATCTGCCGGAATTTGTCTTCCATCCCTTTCACGACTTTGCAGTCGGCGGTGGTGACACCGAGGTCCTGCAACCATGGGGCGTGAGACAAACCGAGAGGATGACACTTGGGCCGGTCGTGAGCGAGGGAGACGGGTTGGAGCTGACGCGCCTGGCCCAGGGTCAGGCGTGGGGGGCGCCCAGCTCGGTACTCCAATTGGGCGGTGAACTGGGTGGTATTGAGATAAGCGGTGCGGAATTCAGTGCCCAAGGCGGCCAGGATACGGCGCAATCCCTCGTCGTGGGCAAAATTCTTGGTGATGTCCTGGGTGGCATGGCGCCAGACAAAAGAAAGGCGCGGGCCTTGTTTGAGGAGGACTGGGCGGATCAAAAGGTTGCGCAAGGTGCGATCGGTTCCGAGTGGGGCGCCCAGGGTGATCCGGACCAGCGAGCCGTTCTGGAGCGACTGTTGGAGCAACGCCCCAAAGCGAGTGTCGGCCGGCTGGTTGGTGAGTTCGGGCGCGGTCATCGGTGCAGCATCATCGGCCGGCAAGGCTGCCAAATCAATCGAACTTCAATCCACACTTTTCATCCGGAGTCGGTCCTGCTATGCCAACGGCATGCCAGCGCCGTCGACCGATCAACTTCGTGAATTGTTTCGCATGCAACAAGCCCTCAACCAACGCATCGGGGTGCAGACCGAGGGCCTGACTGAACAGGAAAAGACCCAGTGGGTCCTCAATTATTGTCGGGCCATGTCCCAGGAGATCGCCGAACTCACCGACAGCGTGCCTTGGAAATGGTGGGCCAAATATCAGAAGTTCGATGAACAGAATGCGCGGGTCGAAGTGGTGGATCTGTTTCATTTCCTGATCAGCCTCGCCCAAGTGCTCGGGATGAGTGCAGACGACGTCTTCCAGGCTTACGTCAAAAAGAACGAAGTCAATTTTAAGCGCCAGGACTCGGGGTATGTGGACAAGGATCACGCGGACTCCAAGCATATCTGAACCTTGCCCAAAAGGCGCGGGGGTTGCTCCCCGAGAAGGCGATGGAATCGACTGTTTCTGGCGCGCGGTGGGATTCGTCGCAACGTTCTCTCCGCGCTTGGTCCGAGGGACTCCGCTGACGGGCCGGTCGTGAAATCCACTCCAGCACGTTCGTTCTCTTCGTCCAAGCGCTCCGGAACGGTGCCGACCGTCTGGCGCGCTGATGTCGAACGCGTGCTCATCTCCGAACGCCAAATCGCGCGCCGGGTCCGCTCCTTGTCCGCTGCGATCCAAGCCGACTTCTGTGGACGCGAATTGGTGGTGGTCTCTCTCTTGAACGGAACCGTTTTGTTCCTGGCAGATTTGATCCGGCACTTGTCGTTGCCGCTGCGCCTCGATTTTATTGGTATCTCCAGCTACGGAATGGGGACCCAATCGGGTCGACTCACCATCACCAAGGAGCTGCGCCTGGATGTTCGTGGTCGCCACGTGTTGCTCGTCGATGATATCCTGGACACTGGACGCACCATGAACCGCGTGTTGTCCATGTTACGTCAGCTGCGACCCCGTCAGATCCGCACCTGCGTGCTCTTGGATAAGCCGGCCCGTCGGGTTGAAGCTTTGGAAGCCGATTACGTGGGGTTTCGTATCCCGGACTTGTTCGTGGTCGGTTATGGCCTGGATTACGCAGAACGCTATAGGAATCTGCCCTTCGTCGGCGTGCTCAAACCCGAATTGTATGGGGCCCGCAGATGACCGGCCCATTCCGCACTCCGCACTCCGCATTTAGTTAGTGTCTGCGAGAAAAGGAGAGAGCGAAGCGGTGGAGGAAGGTTGGAGGGACAGCGGTCGGGGCGAATGTTGTCAGGATGCCGAGAGGTTTATTAGGGAAAAGGGCACTCT
>DATLUX010000158.1:0-3557 GCA_035577805.1 Verrucomicrobiia bacterium | reverse complement strand
CAGCCAATCGACAGACCCCGCACCAGACCCGCCTTGATGAGTTTCCAGGCCTGGTCGATAAACTCTGCCGTGCCGGCCGGGGCCATTTGCGCTTCCACGCGAATGCCCGCCGCGGTCACCGTGGCGTGGGTAATGTGGCCGATGGGTTGCGTGGCGTCGTGCTGCCACAAGAGCGGCATGGGCAGCGAGAATTGCGCCCCTTCGGGCGCCATCGAATCGCCTTGCCGATCAAGGCCGGGCGTCGAGGCAATGCCGGACAGCGTGCGAGTCGATTCGTCGAGGGATTTAAGGTTGAGAACGCTCCACGCCTGATGCATGCCGTAAATACCATGCACCTATCGGGCGAGTGCCCGATTGTCTAATTAGAAAACCCTACAGAGGGAACCACCCACGGCGAGACGGCCGGCGCGATTGCAGGAGCGACCGCACCACAGCCGACACCGACACGTCGCGCTGTTTGGCGATGCGCACGAGTTGATCGTGCTGCTTGGCGGGCAACCACGTCGAAACCACCGAACCTGGCTCCTCGTTCTGCGGACGGCCGGGTTTACGCGGCCCTATGAGTCCAGACACCGAGCACTCTTCTCTAACAGAAATCGACAATTTTTCTGGCTTGCTCGGCAAACGCGCCCCATTAGTCGTCGAATAGTTGTCGCGTCCGATTGGCTTACGCGCGTTGTTTTCTGACATTTCGGCGCAATGGCGGCAACGGTAAATCGTGGTCCAGGATATATTTCGCACTGTCGGCGGTGAGTTCCATCGTTCGCGCCAATGCCACACGCTCTTGACGGTCGGCGCGTGTCGGCCATTTGACTTTCCGAGACGGTAAGAACTCATCCATATCCGAAATCAACGCCACGAGACGTTCCCGGTCAGGCGTGCAGTAGTGATTGAGTTCACCGTCGAGCATGCGAACCGCCTGACGCATCAAACCGATCATCGTTTTCGTTCGCGTCCGAAGTCGTTCACGAGCCGCTCGTTGACGTTTCGATAGTTTCACCACCGGCCTCCAAACACGATCATGAGCGTTTGCGATCTGACGCCTTGGCTAGTAGCAAGCAAATCCCACAACGTCCGGTCTGAACAGATAACCATTCCGGGTTCCTCGTTCTGTGATCAGCCGGGTTTCTTGGGCTGAGTCATTTTCTGCGATGCCGCCAACGGCCAACCACACGCAATAAGCCGACGCACCAAATTCCAAGCATCGCTGCTAAGAAATAGCCGAGGATGGTCGTGACGGCCTGACTCATCGGCCTCCAAACACGAGCATCTGATACTCCGGCTGCGGCGTCTCGTGCAAGGTTCGAGCGGCCGCCATGACGAGCGCGGCGATGCCGTCAATCTTCTCCTTGGCGCGTTGTTTGTCCAGCCGCAGTTCACCTTGCCGCCCAGTCACGACGACCGTATTATCCGCCATCCACCCCAAGATCGTATGCCCGTTATGCGCCAGGTTCCCCGTGGCGACCCACTCATTGACCTTGCGGATTGCCTCGTTCAACTGGAAGCCTTGGGGCGTATCGACCAAGGTCAGTCCGGCCCCCTGGAGATGGAGCGCCAACTGAGAGGCGAACCGCTTATCGTAGGCCAGTTCCCGCACGCCTGACGCCACGCTATCGGCCAGCACGGCGGCCTCCACCAGATCCAAGTCCGTCGTGTCGCCGTCGGTCACCTCGAGCAGCCCGGCCCGCTGCCAGTCTTTATACGGCCGTTCGGGATACTTCAGCAGGGCCGCGTGCGGAATCCAGAACCGGCAGCGCACGCCAATGCGGCCATCCTTCAGCAGCCAGATCCGCACCCAGGCCGTGAAGTCGTCCGACTGGCCCAAGTCCAACCCGCCGTAACAGGGACAGCCCCGCAACTCAGCATCCGAGGCCACCGCGCAACTGTCCCACTTGCCGCGGTCGAAAAACGACGAGTGCGCCTGCGTCCACTGATTCAGATACAGCCGTCGAAACGTGTTTTCTTGGGCCGGGATGAGTTGCGCTCGCTGAAAGAGAATCCGCATGTCTTCCAGCGAGCGGAAATCTCCGAGCGCCGGGTTACACGCCTGCCAGACCTTCTCGTCTGTCCAATCCGCGCCGGCCGGCGCCTCAAACAGAATCGGCAGAAACGTCGGGTCAATCGATGGCATCGCCTGCACCCGCTTCGCGTGACTGTAGAGTTCCCAGAGAATCGACGTGCGGTCATATCCGGCCGTCGTGATCGCCATCAGGAGCGGTTGCGCTCGAGCGCCTTGGCTGGTGGACAGCACGTCCCACAGCGTCCGGTCTGGTGCGGCATGCAATTCGTCGTAGATGACGACCGAGGCGTTGAAGCCATGCTTGCTGTAGGCTTCCGCCGAAATCGCCCGATAGAACGACCCGCTCTTGCGATGGACGATCCGCTTCTGCGAGTCGATAATCTCCACCGAGGCGTCAAGTTCCGGTTCGGCCCGAATCATCGCCGCCGCGACGTTGAACACCAGCGCCGCCTGGTCCTTATCGGCCGCCGCCGAGTAGATTTCCCCGCCCTGCTCCCCGTCGAACAACAGGAAGTAAATCGCTAACGCCGCGCACAATTCGGACTTTCCGTTCTTCCGAGGCAGCATCAAGAGGCACGTCCGATACTGCCGCAGGCCGTCGCGCTTCGTCTTGAATAACTGCCGGATAATCTGCTCTTGCCAAGGGCGCAGATTGAACGACTCGCCCGCAAACGGGCCTTTGGTATGCGTGAGCCGGTTAATGAGCGAGACGGCCCGATCCGCGTGCGAAGGACGTTTAGGCACGCCGGTCGTAACGCACAGGATGCATCAGTTCTTTCCCGCCTTTAACCATGCGCCCGCAGCCACATTCGCAGATTTTCAAGACGGATTGTTCGATTTGATCTGCGGCCAATCGCAACACCGCAGCGATGGTCTGTCTGGATCGCGCTTCGTCTTCGACATCATCAGGATGAGCATCAGACTCGGAATAGCATTCAATGGTTGCGTTGACAATATCAACCAGCGAAAGAGTCCGAGATTCCGCCCCGCAATCATAGGACAGGTAAATCTGTCCCGAATCGTCAAATGACACATCCAGCAGACTGAGAATCTCAGCAACATCCTCAAAATCGTATTCAGTGCTCATATCGCATCGGCCCATTTTGTCTGCGGCTGCTTCGGCGCGACCTGAATCCGTGCCCGGCTGCTCGGCTCCAGCCCAAACTGCGCGACATACGGACGCAACTCACGCGCCAGCGCGAGCACCGCCGTCAACCCGGCGTCTTCCGCCATCATCCGGTCCCATCGCGCCTCCATCTCGCACAACCGGGCAAACGCCTTCACGTCGGCCACGGTGAGCGTGCCCATCGCCAAGCAAATCGGGGCCAAATCCGCCCAAACGGCCTGCCCGGCGTCCGAAAGCGTCTTCGGGACGACCACCGAACCGGCCGGGGGCGTCGGTTCGCACGGGTTCAGCGGCTCACGCGACGGATTGCCCCGGAGCACCCTGAGCGCGGTTGGCTTCGGCCGAGGGCCAGAGTTCTTGTTTCCCATGTGTCAAAACCTTGACTATTTCACCCGAAAAGCTGCGGAAGCG
>DATLUX010000157.1:0-7441 GCA_035577805.1 Verrucomicrobiia bacterium | reverse complement strand
CTTCGGGCCGCAGTTCTTTTGGCCTCCCGCGTCGTTGCTCGTTCCTTACAGACCCGCAAGGGTATGCTCGTCGCTCGCGCCTAGCGGGAGGCCAAAATCCCTTGCGGCAAAACACCAGCTATTTGTGAGACACATCACTAGCAACCCGTGGCCGGCAATTCCAGCCTGCTGGATGGGTTGAGAAATCAATGCAAGGCGGCTACGTTCTCGCGCTCCCTTCTCTCAGAACCGCTGTGAATCAAAGCTCCCGCAGCCAATGGGAAGCGGCGCCGTTTGGCGTACTTTGCGGTTTGCTGCGGTTTCTGCCGTCGGAATTCTCTGCGGCGCGCGGGCAAAACGTCGGGCTGGAGCGTCGGAAACTGCGCCAAGTGCTCGTCGGTTTTCTCTCCGGTTCTCCAAATCAGTATCATCCCACCTCAGCACACTGCGATCGCAGCGTTGAAAAATCTTCTTGGCAATTAGCCAATTCCTTTCGGAATCTCGCTTTGTTACATGACGGGCAACGCGCCCATGAAAAGAAACCAAACCATGCGCCGGAAAGAGGATTACGAATCCTTCTTTGGCAGGAGACCACTCTCCTGCCATCGTTCGATTTTCAAATGCGTGCTGTGTGATAGCCTCTCAGCATGTTCTCAATTCGCCTGCTTTGGCGCTTCTTTGGCCGTTGCCGATACTGAGCAACAAAAATTCATGTTATGAACACGATCATTACAAAAGACGGAACGCAGATTTATTACAAGGACTGGGGATCGGGTCAGCCGATCGTTTTCAGTCACGGCTGGCCGCTGAGCGGGGACGCTTTTGAAGATCAGATGTTTTTCCTGGCCTCGCGCGGCTATCGCTGCATCGCGCACGACCGCCGCGGACATGGGCGGTCGAGCCAGCCGTGGAACGGCAACGACATGGATACTTACGCCGACGACCTTGCGGAACTCGTCGAGAAACTCGATCTGAAAAACGCAATCCACGTCGGACACTCCACAGGCGGCGGCGAAGTTGCGCGCTACATTGGTCGTCACGGAACAAAGCGCGTCGCCAAAGCCGTCCTCATCGGCGCTGTCCCGCCGTTGATGTTGAAGGCCGGGGCGAACCCAGGCGGTTTGCCGATGAAGGTGTTCGATGATATTCGAGCCGGCGTCTTGGCCGACCGCTCGCAGTTCTTTAAGGACCTGACCATGCCGTTCTACGGCTACAACCGCCCCGGCGCGAAGGTTTCGGAAGGCGTGCGTGAATCCTTCTGGCTGCAAGGGATGCTGGCCGGCTTTCCGGCGTGCTACTTCTGCATCAAGGCATTCTCGGAGACGGACCAGACCGAAGATCTCAAGAAAATTGACGTGCCGACTTTGATTCTTCACGGCGACGATGACCAGATCGTGCCGATTGCCGGCTCGGCCCTGCTGTCCGCCAAGCTGGTCAAGAAGGCGACGTTCAAAGTTTACAAGGGCGGTTCGCACGGCATGTGCACGACGCAGAAAGATCAGGTCAACCAGGACCTCCTCGCGTTTGTTAAATCCTGATCTCCGCCAAACCAATCCAGACCTGGAAGGCTTTCCGTGCCACCAGGCCATCAAATCTCGCGACGATGTCTTCACCCGTTACGCACCTTAGTGCCGTAAACAAACCTGCATGAAGAGATGTGCGGCTTGGCCATTCCGAGAGAAATTCTCGCTATTGGGTGTGCGGGCAGAATTTTTAACAAACGCAAATAAGGAATAGCTGGAAAAAATCAAATCGAAGCACGAATGTGAAAGCCAAGAATCAAATTGAACTCACTCCAGGCGTCGCCGCGCGGCGAAATCTCACTGCGCGAACGGGGAAGGGGAAGAAAGGATGAGTGCGAGTGCCAATAAGAATCAGGTTGCCATCGTTACCGGCGCATCGAGCGGCTTAGGCTTGGGCATAACCGGGGCGCTGCTCGAACACGGCTACCGTGTCGTCGCAAACTCCCGCACGATCAGCAAATCGCAGAACTTAAAGCCCTCAACGGACCTCGTCCTGGTGGATGGTGACATCGGAAACAAAGAGACAGCCATCAAGGTTGCTGATGCGGCGGTGAAACATTTCGGCCGCATTGACCTCCTGGTCAACAACGCGGGCATCTACATCCCGAAGCCTTTCACCGAATATACGCCCGAGGATTTTGAAACGATGATCGGCACGAATGTCGCCGGGTACTTTTTTGTGACTCAGCGGGCGGTTGCGCAAATGCGGCAACAGAAGTCTGGCCACATCGTAAGCATTGCGACTTATTTGGTCGATCAGCCCTTGGCCGGCGCACCCATCTCGTTGCCCGTCATTACCAAGTCCACGATCCCAGCATTCAGCCGCGCCCTGGCCATGGAGTTCGTCGCGGACGGGATTCGGGTCAATACGATCTCACCTGGGGTTGTTGATACGCCTATGCATGCGAATGACGACCATGAGGTTTTGAAAAAGCTGCATCCGATCCGGCGATTGGTTCAAGTATCCGAGATCGTGGATGCTTTGTTGTATTTGCAGTCGGCGCCCATGGTAAACGGCGAAAACATTCGAATTGATGGAGGAGCACATGCTGGCGCCAAGTGGTAATAGATCTGTGGCAGGCAGTCCCAGCTGGCGCCTCAGCGAACTCGGAATCGTGCTGCCCGCGCCCCCGACACCATTGGGTGCTTATGTGGAAGCTTCGGACACCGGCAATTTGCTCTTCCTGAGCGGAACGCTCCCCGTGGTGAATCGAAAGCTCGTCTATTCTGGCCGGCTGGGTGAAAACCTTTCAGTCAAGGAAGGCCAGGCCGCCGCCCACATCGCTGCGCTCAACGCGCTCGCAGCCGCAAAGGAACATGTCGGCGATTTGGACCGGCTTAAGAAACTCGTGAAGCTGACCGTCCTGATCGCCACGACCGAGCAGTTTACCGAGCATGCGCCTGTGGCAGATGGAGCATCAAATCTGTTTGTGCAGATCTTTGGGCCAGACGCCGGCCATGTGCGGCTGGTCTATGGAGTGCAAAGCCTGCCTGTTGGCGCGCCAGTCATCGTAGAAACCATTTTCGAAATCGAAGTGCCACCCGAATCAACCTCCACACAACATTAATATTAACTCAGGCGATGGATTTATGAATGCAACCACCAGAGGCGCGTCTTCCCGTTCTCCCAGCAATGGCTCCACAGCCTTGCCTGCCGGGACGCCTGCGCCGGACTTCGCGCTCAAGAGCACTCCGGATCAAACAGTGAGACTGAGTGAATTCCGCGGGCGGCCAGTCGTCCTCGCGTTTTATCCGGCGGATTGGAGCCCGGTCTGCGGGGATCAAATGGCGCTTTACAACGAAATGCTTTCGGAGTTTCAGGAATTCGGCGCCGAGATTCTTGGCATTTCGGTTGATGGCGCGTGGTGCCACGCGGCGTTCTGTCGGGATCGGAAATTGCATTTTCCGCTCCTGGCTGATTTCGAACCCAAGGGAGAGGTGGCCCGGCTTTACGGTGTGTACCGGTCAGACGACGGGACTTCTGAACGGGCGCTGTTCGTGATCAACGCTCAGGGTGTTGTTCACTGGAGCTACGTTTCGCCGGTTGGCGTCAATCCTGGTGCAGCAGGAATTCTGTCGGCGCTGGAAGAACTACAAACCCAGGAGGAGGGAACGTGAAGCCCGATGCGACAGCCCGCATTCCAATATCAACCCTGCCGAGGGCGGATCGAGACCATCTTCAAGGCCCGATTGATGCGCCGATCAGGCTGGTCGAGTATGGCGATTACGAGTGCCCGTATTGCGGGGAAGCCTATCCCGTAGTGAAGGCGATTCAGGAGCGTTTGGGAAATCGTCTGTGTTTCGCCTTTCGCAACTTTCCGCTGGTTAACTCACATCCGCACGCCCAACACGCCGCGGAGGCCGCCGAGGCGGCGGGCGCGCAGGGGCGATTTTGGGAAATGCACGATCTACTCTATGAAAACCAGGACGCTTTGGAAGATGACGATCTGACTGAATATGCCTTGAAGCTAGGCCTGGACTCAGACCGGCTCATCAGCCAGGTCCTAGCCGGCGCGCATGCGGCTCGCATCCTCGAGGATTTTCGCAGCGGAGCGCGCTTGGACGTCAACGGCACGCCTTCATTTTTCATCAACGGTCGGCGCTATGACGGAAGTCCTGAATTTGAGGATCTCCTCGCAGCACTGACTGCAGACCGGGACTGATCAACAACGCCTCTTGGGCCTGGAGAAGTCCTCCCCGCGGAGTGGCGCCGTTGATGCCGTTGAAAGACAATGGAGGGGTCAGGACGCCGTCGGGAGTGATTTTGAAAATAGTTCCCAAGAGGTGGGTCCCGCCGTTATCAGTTGTTCCGTAAAAGTTGCCATCGCTGCCGGCGGTCAAGCCGTCTTCCTGAAAACCGCCATTGCTGTTACCAAAGGCGGCGAGAGTGGTCAGCAAGCCACTCAGGAGGTTTCGCACTGCCGAAAGTGTTCACTTAGGGATTGCTCGAATTTCGTATCGCTTTGAGAAAAACTTTGGCGGCAGATTGGTCGAAAACGAGCGCAATACCCATCGGCCATGATCAACCCACACTATCTTGAACGGGGTCATCGACGAACCGCGCGGTCGGGGACGGATTTCTTGGCGTTGGCCGCATCCCCAATCGTGTGGCGGGATTATCTGCCGCCCATGCGGCGCAGGCGGCAAGGGCAGCGCAGGGGTTTGGCGATCCGTGCGCTGGCTACGTTGGTGTTCTGGATGATCGCTGGCTCGGGGCACAGTCAAGTGTTTGGGCCATCGCCGCAGCGTGACATCGAGCAAGGCGCGGAGGCTGCGAAGTTGGTCGCGCAACAAATCGGACTATGCTCCCTCCCCACGACCGAGGCTTACGTGCGTGACGTCGGCGAGCGACTGGTCGCGGTGGTGAATGACCCGCGATGGAAGTTCAGCTTTCAGATCGTGGACCAGGCGGAGCCCAACGCCTTCGCGGTTCCGGGAGGCCACCTTTACATTTCGCGGGGAATGCTTGCTTTGATCAATCGGGAGGATGAACTCGCCGGGGTGATGGGGCATGAAATCGCCCATGTCACCCAGCGTCACTCGGCGCGGCAACAGCGCCACGGGATCCTGCCCGGACTGCTCTCCCTGCCGGGCAAAGTGGTCGGTGGTGTGGTAAGCGAGCACCTGGGCGCGTTGATCAATGCTCCCATTGACACGGTAGGCGGGGCTTGGTTGAGCCGCTATAGCCGCGGCCAGGAGAGCGAAGCCGATCGCATCGGCATCCGCACCGCCTCCGAGGCTGGCTACGATCCGGGGGCGCTGGCCGATATCCTGAAGCGCCTCGAACAGGACGTCGCCAGCCAAAATGGCCCGGAGCGTCGGTTCAGCATATTCGATTCGCATCCCCTGACGGCTTCGCGGTTGAAGGACATTCAACTTCGTGCCCCGATCCTCAAGCCGGCAGAAAAGCAGCGCGTTGCTGGTGACCAGGCCACTTTGTTCGCCAAGCTAGACGGCCTTTGGTGGGGGCAGAACCCCGAAGCTGGCGTCTTTCACCATGACCAGTTTCTGCAGCCAGTCATTGGCTTTACGATGACGTTTCCTGCCGGCTGGAAGCACCAGAACACACCACAATGCGTGATTTCAATGCATCCACGCCAGGAAGCGATGCTCCTGTTAGGAATCGCCGGTCCGGCGTCGGACCCGGAGGTCACCGGAGGAAAGTTCGTCGAAGGGATGCGGACCAGGGCGGGAGTCGAACCGATTTCGGCCCGCAAGTCATCTCTTGGGCAGTTTCCGGTGTTCGTCGTCATTTACCTCGATCGTACTGGGCGCGGGACGTTTTACCTGTATTTCGCCTGGGTGGCCATGGGCGGGAAGACCTACCAGTTAGTCGGCCTCGCGCCGGAATTACATCGCGAAACGCTGAGAAATGCAGCGCTGACCCTGCGGCCAATGACCGAGGCGGAGCGCGGCGCAGTTACCGGCAAGCGGTTGCGGATGGTGACTGCCCGCCAGGGTGAGCGCCTGGAGAACCTGTCCGCGCGAACTGGAAACGTCTGGTCCCAGGCTTACACCGCGCTAGTCAACGGGCTGGATGCCGAGGCAACTCTAGCGGCGGGCCAACCCGTCAAGATCGCCCGGCTGGAAATCATCGGTCCTTGAGACTCATCATTTGATTCGTGGTTTCAGAACTTGAACTCGTCATCATGTTCCTCTTTTGATTGCTTTGATCGGTTCAGCCGTGCATTCGTAGCGAATAGCGCCGCACACACATCCACCGGCGAACAGTGGTTTCATAAAGTGTTATTGAATCAACGTCCGGGATTTCGTTTGTGAATGCAGAGGCTGTTGCCGTCCGGATCAAAAATCATCGCCATGCGGCAAACCGGCGTGGCCAGCGGCTCAATGCGGAATTTCACATCGCGCTGCTTCAAGTGCGCAACGGCGGCGTCGAAGTCCTCCGCATACACGACAGGCTGGGATTGCCTGCCGGACGCCGCGTCAACGCACCGTGCGCTGGCCTCGGAAGCCATTGCGCTCGGGCGCGTTCTCGTTCAACTGCTGCCCGGTGAACCGGAAGCCTTGGGTTTGCTGGCCTTGATGTTTCCGTCCGCGCCCACCGTCAATCGCGCCTGTCCACTGTTGCCGTCAGCACTCCTGCGGGTGTGACCCGAAAAACCGTCCCGCTCGCCATCGGTCCGCCACCCGCCGTCGTCCCGTAAAAATTTCCGTGCGGACCTTCGATCAGGGCTCCCCTGACCGGGCCAAGTCCGAGCTGGAAACTGAAAAGTGTTTGCGGCTCGAGTGCCCATCCCGAAACGGACGTTAATAGTGCTAAGAGAATGGCCAATCGGGAAATCGCTAATCTGACCTGCACACAACCGACGGGACCAATGGCCCAATTCCATGTCTCGCAAAGACCCGCCCTGAAGAATGGGTCATTGGTCCCATTCGGTCTTGGGAACAGTCACCACGCTCAAGCCTCAATACGAGCGTGATGAAGACAAGAATCACACACGTTAATACTATCTCGCAGTTTCCCTTCCGTAAGCTCGCCAATGTTTTAACCACAGTCGCTCTCGGCGCTCTGGCGCTTTCTCCTGCATCGGCGCGTTCGGCGACGTCTGGCTCCTTCACGTTGGTCGAGCCGATGAAACAATACCGCAGGCAACAGACCGCCACTCTGCTGTTGGATGGCAAAGTGTTGGTCGCGGGTGGCGCACCGTTCGTCCAGGCGGCAACCTCGGAACTCTACAATCCAGTTACGGCCAGTTGGAGCAACTCCGGAGCGTTGGCCATCGGCCGCGAATTTCACACGGCCACCCTGTTGCAGGACGGTCGGGTAGTGGTTACCGGCGGCCAAACGGTCAGTCAATTGCTGCGCGGCACGGAGATTTATGACCCACGCAGTGGTCAGTGGACCGCCGCGGGGAATTTAAACCAGGGACGCGAATTGCACACCGCTACGCTTTTGCCCAGCGGGCTGGTTTTGGTTG
>DATLUX010000156.1:0-10505 GCA_035577805.1 Verrucomicrobiia bacterium | reverse complement strand
CTCCATGAACCTGACCTTCGGGAACTCACAACTCTTGGCCTTCTCACCCCTCACCCCGGCCCTCTCCCCGTTGAGGGGAGAGGGAGCAGGTTCATGGTCCCAGTGCGCGTCCAAAAGTTGGAGGTCCGTCCTACCCATGAACCAGACCCTCAGGTAGCAGCCGACGTCAGGAGGCTCACTCTACCCCAACGCGTTCGTCGGGAAAGTGATCAGAGCCTCGTTACCTCGGCTGCTACGTGAGATTGGGGTTGGGTTCAAGGCCCCAATGTGCGTCCGAAATTCGGAGGTCGAAGCTACCCATGAACCTGACCTTCGGGAACTCGAAACTCTTGGCCTTCTCACCCCTCACCCCGGCCCTCTCCCCGTTGAGGGGAGAGGGAGCAGGTTCATGGTCCCAGTGCGCGTCCAAAAGTTGGAGGTCCATCGCTCCATGAAATCTCTCGATCGCAAGCTTGCTGAAATCAAAGCCAGGACGCCATCGCGCTCCTTCATCATCGCCGATGCTAAGGATGCCGACATGGCGTTTGGAGTGCGCGCGCCCGGCCCGCGCGGTTACCTGGCTCGTCCCGGTGCCCGGCCCGCCCGCTTTTCGCCTGAGGTTTGGACCCGCGCCGAGTTTGGCTACCGCAATCTGCCGGAGTTCCTCGACATCATCCGCGAGGTCGTTCACCAGGAGTTGGTGGACATCATGTTGATGTCCGCGTATGTCAACGAACAACTCAGCATCAAGGAGGGATTGTTCAAGAATTCGGCGGTGACACCCGCCGCGCGCGCCAACGATACGACGGATGTCTGGGCCGTGCGTCATGGCTGTTACACTCGCGAACCCTCCCAACCCTTCCGCAGCGCCAGCATCGACCAAATTCAATGCGGACAAATCGACTGCGCCCGCGACGAGGACGGTGCGGGGAATTTCCCGGGAGCCAACTTGGGGCTCTACTCGATCACCTTCGTCAACGAATTGGAACAGGACCGGGAAGCGTTGCTTTGGTACAAGGAATTCCGCGAGGAAGCGGAGCGCAAACAATTCCGCCATTTTCTGGAAGTGTTCGACCCCAACGTCGACAACGGGATCCCGCCGGAGAAGTTGGGCGAATTCATCAATGACAACATCCTGCGCACCTTGGCGGGCGTGCCGGATTCGGGGCGCCCGTTATTTCTGAAGATCGTTTATCATGGTCCCAAGGCCATGGAGGAACTGGCCCAGTATGATCCCAACCTGGTGGTCGGCATTCTCGGCGGCGGCGCCGGCACCACTTACGATGCCTTCCGGCTCATCCATGATGCCCAAAAATACGGCGCGCGCGTGGCGCTGTTCGGGCGCAAGATCAACCAGGCGGAACACCAATTGGCGTTCATCGAGATGTTACGGCTGATCACGGACGGACGCGTTTCTCCAGAGGAAGCTGTGCGCGCCTACCACGGCGTGTTGCAAGCGAAAGGCATCAAGCCGCATCGCTCGCTGCAGGATGATTTACAACTCACGGACCAGGCCATGAGCTACGACGGCAGCGGCGCGCGCCGCGCGACTGTCTCGGTTCGCAACAACCCTGTATCCCAGCAGGTCAACGACTCCGCCGCCAACGCCGGCCAGCCTCGGACCACAACAACAAGCAGCGACGGGACCTGGCCCAAATTGCCGGATGGCCGGCCGGATTTCGCGGGCATGACCTCCGCGCAACGGGGCGCCTACGATAGCTGGCGGCTGCAGCGCATCTTCGGCTGAGCCGAGGTCAGGCGCCTCGTTCGGGCACATCAATGATATCGCCGTCCTGCAGCCAAAGATCGGAGGGATCGTTGTTGGCCGGCGCGGTGGCCAGATCGAAGACCAGTTCCTGAACCTGCTTGGTCTTGGGATCGGTCCGCTTCACCTTGACGCGGCTCAGATCGGAGGAAACCCGCAGGACATTGGCTTGCAGCATCACCGATCGCAGCCGGAATCCGCTGAGCGTTTTCGGCGCGGACACTGGCGCTCCCGGCCGTCCCGGCTGTCCCGGCGGGACAATTCGACTCGGAGGTATAACCTGGACGCCTGGCACGCCGCCTGGCACCCCGCCCAGCGGTCCGGGCTGTCCCAGCACGCCGACTGGCACGCCGCCCAGTGGTCCGGGCTGTCCCGGCGCGAGGGGAGGCGTAATCTGGACCGGCACGGCGCCCGAGAGTGGTGATCCCAGGCCCCCCATCACCATTGTGCTCGGTCGCGTCGAAGCATTCCACGAAGGAACCAGAGTCACTGGGTAATTTTCCCCTTTAACTCGGATCTCGATCTTACGGGTGAGGATGCGGTTGATGGCTTCGATGTCGGGTCCGGCAAAGCCGTCCCAGCTTTCATTAGCGCGATGATCCAGTTCGGGGATCTCGACGACGTCACCCCACTCCAGCGGCACGTCGTTCGTCGGCAACAGGGAGTTCAGATCAACTTTGATTTCACGGAGTTGCTTCATGCCGGGGTCCCGGCGGCTGATGCGCAGGTTGGCCACGTCGGGAAAGGCCAGGGGAGAGTTGCGGGCGGTAGGATCTCCGTAGACGGCGACGATCAGCTCCAGCAAGGTATGCCGGTTGTAATCGTTGGTGCCCTTAAAAAGGTAGGGCTGGCTGAAGTCGCGGCTGATTCGGCACACGGTGATGAGTCCGGCTCGGGGCACGTACTCACTGGCCCCGCGCTGCCGGAGCAACGTGACCAACTCAGGCCCGTCAATGGTCGGCGCGTTGTTACCGCGTTCCTGGTTCGGGGTTCGATTGAGTTTGGCCAGGTCCAGCGCCGTCTGCCCATAACGATCCGTCGCCCCGATGTCCGCACCAGAATCCAGTAGCATCTCAATCACCGCCTTATGACGGTACCTCACTGCGCCGTGCAAAGGCGGTTCGGAAGCTGCCGCCAGGTTTGGAGCAGCTCCGTGCTGGAGCAGCGTGCGGACGAGCGCCTCCCGGCCGAGAGATGTCGCCATCCTTAACGGTGTCAAACCGTAACGATCGGCGCGATTCACCTCGGCGCCGCCATTCAAAAGCACGTCAACCGCACCCGGTTTGTCGCGACGCACGGCCCAGAGCAGGGCCGTTGCACCCGTGGAATCCTGGGCGTTTACGTCCGCGCCGGCCTTGATCAAGAGGGCGACGATGGAAGTGTTCCCGGCATAGCCGGCCAACATAATCGGCGTGAGCTGAGCCGCGTTGATGGTCGGCTTGTAATTGTTCGGGTTCGGCTGATCGGGGACCGCGTCAAACGTCATCTCATAGCGCGCGTTGGGGTCCGCCTTATGGTCGAGGAGCAGCTCGACCAGCCCCTGGTTGAGATTGGCGATGGCTTGAACCAAAGCGGTTCGTCCATTGGGCGGCGCTTTGGCATCGACGTCCGCACCCCGGCTGATGAGCAGGCTGGCCATGTTGACCAATCCTCGTTGCACGGCCAGGAAGAGGGGAGACCCTTCCGAACTGCGGGCGTTCAGGTCGGCCTTCCTGGCCAAAAGCACTTCGGCGATTTCCTTCCTATTATCAGCCGCAGCGATGTGCAGCGCGGTACGTTCCCGCGCGTCGGTGGCGGAGATATCCGCTCCTTTGGCCAACAACAACTCGACAATCGATTTGAATCCGTTATTGGCGGCGATGAGGAGCGGCGTATTCTTCTGGTTCTCCAGGTTCACGTTGGCATTCCGTTCGATCAAAAGTTCCGCCATCTGGCGATCGCCCAGTTGCGCGGCCAGGCACAGCGCGGTGTTGCCGGCGTTATCGCGCAGGTTCACATCCGCGCCGCGGTCGAGCAGGAACGTCGCGACGCGCGCTTGATGCCCGCGCACCGCCTGATGCAGGGGCGGTGTGTCGGCGCGGGCATTGATCAAGTCGGGGCTTTCCCGAATCAGGGATTCCAGGCGGTTGATCTCAACGGTTTCCGGATCGGGACTGGCGCTTTGGACAATCGGACTGCCGCGTTGCACGATGGTATTCAGGCGCTCGGCGAAGGTGCCGCCGGGCCCGTTTACATTACCCAGCGCCGCCAGACTCTGTTCGCTCAGCCGGACAAGATTTGTCTGCTCACTGAAATCCCGAAGCAGCTGCCGGTATTGCTGGACGGCATCGTTGGTCCGGCCCAGTTTGCGATAGCATTGTCCGAGTCGAAACTGGGCGGTGGCCGCCAGTTTGCGTTCTTCCTGGTGCGCTTTGAGGATCGATTGGTAAGCGGCGATGGCGGCGTCCAGATTTTGGTTTGCCTCCTCTTCATATAAAGCCTGCTGCAGGCGCGCGTTCACGGCCTCGGCGCTGAAAAGGGTGGCTGGTGCGATCAACATGAGCATGGACACGAGGATGGTTTTCATAAATGGGGATTCAGAACATTCGGCATTCGACATTCGGCATTCGACATTCGACATTCGACATTCGACAATTCTCATCGCGCACCCGACTCCGCCCTCCGCCCTCCGCATTCCTCCCTCATTTGGCTTCCAATCGATAGCCCACGCCGTGCACGGTATGGATGTATTTGGGCGCGTCGGGATCCTTCTCGATCTTGTGCCGAAGACTTGCGATGTGAACGTCCACGGTGCGCGTGGTTGGAAAAGCCGTGTAACCCCAAGCCAGATCCAGGAAGCGCTCGCGGCTGACGGTTTGTCCTTCGGCTTCGGCCAATAAACGCAATACAGCAAATTCCTTAGCGGTGAAATGAAGGGGCTTGCGACCGCGCCAGGCTTGTTGTTGGGCAAAATCGATGCGCACCGCCCCCAGGGTGAGCGTGCGCAAGGGCGGCGCCGCGTGGGCCACGCGCCGCAACATCGCCCGAACCCGCGCCAGCAACTCTTCGGTGCTGAACGGTTTGACCAGATAATCGTCGGCGCCGGCATCCAATCCTCGGACGCGATCTTCGACCTGACCCTTGGCCGTGAGGATCAGGATGGGAACGGCCACCGCGAGCCGCCGCAGTTGCAGGCAAACGGAATAGCCGTCCAGTCTTGGCATCATGAGATCGAGCAGGATCAAGTCGGGCTTTTCCGCCAGGGCACGTTCCAAGCCGGCTTCGCCGTCGGCGGCGCTCAAGACCCGATAACCTTCCCCGGCGAGAACGTCCGTCAGCGCGGTGCGCATGGGAAGTTCATCTTCGATGATCAAGATTCGGGGATGCATGAGACGGTTCAGGGTTCTAGGTTTTAGGTTCCAGGTTCCAGGTTCCAGGTTGGCGGTTCAGGGTTGGGGGTTGTCCGGGCGGGGCGTTGGCGTGCCATCCCGGAAAGGTTTAAGCGGGAGTTGCAACGTAAACCGGCTGCCCTGGCCGATTTTGCTCTCGACCAGGACTCGTCCAGCGTGGGCTTGCGCGATATGTTTGACGATGCTCAGGCCAATGCCGATGCCTTGGGTTTCGCGGCGCAACTCGGAACCGCGCCGGTAGAACTGTTCAAAAATGCGTTCGTGATCTTCCGCAGGAATGCCGGGGCCATGGTCCTGGACGAAGAAGCTCAAGCACGGAATTCCCCCAGGGACAGTTGGCGCGCCATTGATCCCAGCACTGGAGGGCAGGGTTGCCGCCCGTAATCCCACTGTGACCGTTCCTTGCGGCGGGGAGTGTTTGAGGGCGTTGTCGATCAGGTTGACCAATGCTTGCTGAATGGAAGGACCGTCCAGCAGCGGCGGCGCCTTGAGTCCGGCGGATGGATCGCCATCCGAATCAAGCGCCAGACGAACCTGTTTATCGGTCGCAGCGGGTTCCATCAATTTCACCGTCTGTTGCAACAGGCCTACCACATCGGTGGGTTCGAATTCGTAGTGTTTTTGACCCCGCTCGATCCGCGCAAAATTGAGGACGTTCTCGATCAAGGCCGAAAGGCGACGGCATTCCTGGACGAGAAAGCGGAAGTAATCGGCTTGGCGGGCAGGATCGGAAACGGTGCCTCGCTGCAGGCTTTCGGCCAGGAGTCGCATGCTGGCGATCGGCGCCCGCAGTTCATGGGAGACACTCGAGACGAAATTACTCTTGAGTTCCCCCAGTTGTTGCTGGCGCAGAAACGCGCGCCGCGCAGAAAACAACCCGATCAACGCCGCCAACACCGCCACGCCGATCAAACCGCCAAAGAGATACGTGCGGGTTCGTTGCCGGGCATAAAACAACTGGGGACTAGCAAAATGGAGCATGACCCGCAGATATTCCGTCCCTTGTTCCGAACGGACGGCGCTCGCGAGGATCTCGGGACGGGCTGGCGTCTCCCGGTTGGCTTCCGAGTTGCCCCCGCTGCGGTGAATAGTCTCGTCTGGAGCGGGCCCTCGGCTTGGCCGGACCGAGACGCTTTGCATGTCATTGCTGTTGGTGAAAGTCGCTCCCGCGATCTCAACTGTATAATCGAGCCAGGCCGGCAACCGCGGCAGGCCTTCTTTCAGATCATTCAGGGCGGGGGAGCCGATTTGGGCTCCGTGTGGATTCCAGAGACCCAGCGCGCGGCAGACGATCCAATAGCCGCCTTCAGGATGCTTCAACCTCGCGGCCAGCCAGAAACGATCGAGCAAAGGGTCTGACGGCCAGGAACTCGGCGCGGGCTGATTTACTTCGGAAGGGGCCGAACCTGAAACTGTGACTGCAGGCCACACATTCCTTCCCTTCGCTTCCATCAGCCCGATTCTTTTCGCGAGGGAAAAAGCCGGCTGCGGAGCCGCGCTCTGATCGACGGCATGGAACCAAAAGAGGTCGGGAACAGCGATAGACTCGGCCGTCCCCGTTTGCTTAAGCCCGATGCCAATGGTTTGAGCGGTTTGAATAGTAGTCGCCGCGGGATCGAAGGGCGCTTGAGCGAGGGCGGTCTCGGCCAGAAGGCGTAGGGCCTCGTGCTGCCCCCAGGTCTGCAGCCACGGTTCCACCACATTCGTGACGCCCAGCGCCGTTTGCATGGCCGAGAGGCGTTGCAACAGATGGGCGGCCAGGAAGGGAGGATGCATGACCAGGTTCGAACAGAGTGTTTGGAGTTGGAGCGTCACCGTCGCCGTCGTTCGAGCTGGCTCGTTGCCTTCCTTACTTTTCATGTCTTCGGCCGCGATCTGGAGCTGCCGAAAGCTGGCCAGAGATCCGAGAGGCACGCCGCTTTCACCGACGGCTTCTGGGTAACTATTGGCCACAAGTTCAAACTGTCTTGCCGCCTCCTCGTGCTCGCCGTTCTCGTAGAGGAGCTGGGCCAATCGGAACGCAGCCGGGCCGGCAAACCCTGGTGCAGGCGAGAGCGCAAGCATTTCCCGAGCGTTGGCGATGGCCCGCGTTCGTTCGGAAGGAAGCGGGGCCATGAGAACTGTCCAAAGGCGCCGTTGCGGTTCGGTCAGTTGGGCTGGATCCAGCGGAGCCGGGACGGGCACGGGAGGAGCCGGTGGAGGAAAAAGCACGTGTCCGCCCTCATCGATCCGAAACGCGTGATCCTTGAATTCCTTGAGGGCATCCGGCCGGAACAATCGTTCCCAAAAAACTCCAGCGATCTGGTCGGCTAACGCTTGGGCTTTTTCCACCGCTTCGTGCTGGGCCAGGATGCGGTCCTGACGCAACGACAGGAAGCCCGCCACGGCGAGAGCCAGAACCGGCAAAAGGATGAGCAAGCCTTGCCAGAAGAACCTGCGGCCGGCTGCAGAAGTCGAGTTCATCGACGCGTGGCGCTGGTGGTGTCGGCTCATTTCTTAGCAGACCTTAAGCACCCAGAGCAGGACAATTGTCATGGAGTTGTAAAGAAAGGGCCTGGGTGCTGGTTCCTGGTCTAGTTCCTGGTTGCTGGTTTCTCGTTGTCGGTTGGCTGGTTATGGGCGCATTCGAGCACTGCCCTCGAGCCGAAGCCACGCCAACGGCATGGCGGGAAACCAGCGAAGGGCAAGCCCGCAAAGCGGGCGCCGCCCTGGAACAACGGTCAAGAATGGACATAGGCGCCCTGCATGGGCGCCAGGAATTGGACGCCCGCGAATAGGAATGAAAATAGGAGGTAGGGCAGAAAGATGGCTGGCAGAAAAATATGAGATACCGCGTACCCGGTGAATCATGAATCACCCGCGCAGAGAAAGGACTCGGTTTGTCCAAGCCGTGTTGTGCTCAGATCGCCACAGCGCGCATAAGGCGCCATACCGAGTCAAAGATTGAAAAATCATCTTGATCAAGGTAAGAAAGGCCAAACCCGAATTGTCGTGAAAACCAAACTTTGGGGTCTGCTTTTGGTGTGGCCATGTCTGAGTCTGATGGGCCTCACGCAAGCTGTGGCCCAGCAGACGCGGTTTTTCAGGATTTCTGGTCCGCGGGCCACCGCCATGACGGAGTTCCGGTCCGATGGCATGATGGTCTGGAGCAATGCCGGGCCGGGCGCCACCTATACCATCCAAACCGTCAAGTCCCTGCCCGGCGGCACTAATTGGGCGGACTATGTCCAGCTGCCCACCACCAATGACGTCCACACCAACCTGCTCATCGATTTCAACCCGCCCGCCGGGATGGCACTCATCCCCGCGGGTTCGTTCACGATGGGGGACAATCTGGATGGCGGGAATGGCGCTACCCCCACGGTTAGCGTAACGGTGTCGGCGTTCTACATGGACGTGAATCTGGTGAGCCATGCTCAATGGCGGTCCGTGTACGAGTGGGCCACAAACCACGGATACAGCTTCGGCCAGGCCGGCGCGGGCAAGGCGGCCGATCACCCGGCGCATAGCATGGACTGGTACGACGCGGTGAAGTGGTGCAATGCGCGCTCGCAGCAAGCTGGCAAGAGTCCGGCCTATTACACCGACGCAGGATTGACGCAGGTTTATACCAATGGGCAGGCCTTGCCCAAGGTGAGGTGGAGCACCGGCTATCGGTTGCCGACGGAAGCGGAGTGGGAGAAGGCGGCGCGCGGTGGGTTGACTGGACAACGATTCCCGTGGGGCGACCTGCTCTCTGAAAGTTTGGCCAACTATTCGGGAAACCCCGGCGTCTATAAGTACGATTTGGGGCCACTAGGTTTCAACGCGGCTTTTAACGATGGAGCGGCCCCTTTCACGAGCCCAGCGGGATACTTTTTTCCGAATGGTTACGGGCTTTATGACATGGTGGGGAATGTTTTTGTTTGGTGTTGGGATTGGGCTGGGGCGCCCTATACAGCAGGAGTCGACCCGCGTGGTCCTGAGTCAGGCAACTACCGCGTGATTCGCGGTGGCAGTTGGCTCAATGGCGCGGTCTTCCTGCGGGTGGCGAACCGCGCCAATTGCACTCCGACCAGCTACGGCAACGACGCCGGATTCCGTACCGTCCTGCCCGCAGCCCCGTGAGCATTGGCGAATGATGGGACGTTGCAGCGGAGTTCGCGGCCGTCCCCGGCCGTTATCGTACTGGCGGCACTACCCGATAGAACCGGCCGGCTCCAGACCGATCGATGGACACCGGCCAGTCGAACGTCCCGCCGATGAGCGCGTTGGTCGTCAGCGGCGTCCAGCTGTGGAGATTCGTGGTGCTTTCAAGAACCACGCCCACGCCGCTCGGGCCGGTGACATGCAAGAGCAACTGATCTGCGCCCGTGCGGCCGATGGCGGAGATGGAGACGAGATTGGCCGGTTTCGGATCCCCGAAAGCATCCGCGATGGTGACAGTCAGATCGCTGTAAGCTCCAAGCGCTGCGTTGGTGATGCCGGTCAGGTGGAGGTGGAACGTTTCGCCAGGGTCAATCTCGGCATCGAATTGAATGGCGACAAAGATTTCCTTTTCCGTCTCGCCCGGAGCGAATGAGATCACGCCATTGGTGGGTGTGTAATCCACTCCCGGCGTGGCAGTGCCGTTGGTGGTGGTGAAGGTCGCACCCACCGCGGTGTTGGTTACGCCCGTCCGCTCGACCACCACCGTCAAACCGCTGTTAATCTCCGAGGCAGCGGCGGTGTCCACTCTAAAGCTAATCTCGGCATAATCATCGTCTGTGATCGAGATCGTGTTGGTGGCGATGGCCAGGCTTGAGTTGGTGATCCCGCCGAGCAACAGGCGGAAGGTCTCCGTGCTCTCGTAGAGCAGATCATCGGCGATCGTCAGCGTAATAACGTTGGTGGTTTCACCCGGCAGAAACACCAGCGTCCCGTTGGTACCCGCATAGTCGGCGCCGGCTGTCGCGGTCACGTTGGTCGTGTGGAAATCCACGGCCACCGCGGTGTTGGTGGCGCCGCTGCGCACGACCGCTAACGTGACGGGGCCATTGGTTTCGCTCACTGTAACCGCATTGGTGGTGAACGCCACTGTGCTCACATCATCGTCACGGATCGTGACTGTGGTGGCAGCGAACATGATGATGCCATCCACGGGGTTGCTTAAGAGCACGCGGAAACTCTCGGTACTTTCCTGGATGTCATCATTGATCAGCTCCAGCGCAATGGTTTGGTTGGTTTCGCCTGGAGCAAAGCTCAGCGTGCCATTGGTGGCGGTGTAATCGGAGCCGGCGGTGGCCGTGACGTTGGTGGTGGTGAAATCCACCGAGACGGCGTTATTAGTTGTGCCGGTGCGCATGACGGTGAGGGTCAAGGTGCCGTCGCTTTCATTGACCGTGTTGGTAATG
>DATLUX010000155.1:0-10884 GCA_035577805.1 Verrucomicrobiia bacterium | reverse complement strand
CTCGTCTCGGTGAGCAAGGACCAGTTGCGAGTCTGGCGCGCCGCCTCCTGGCCTGAGGCCGACGCCGGCACAGAATTCCGAAAACCGACCCCCCGTGAAGCGTTAACCAAGTTCAAACGATGAAAACGACATCTCATTTTTTTTGGGCTGGCCTCGTGCTCGGCCTCATCCGCAGTGGTTGGGCGCAACCTATGATCCCGATTCTACCGCAGAGCCAGACCGCCCTTGCCGGGGCAACCGTCACATTTACCGTCGGCGCCATCGGCGCGGAGCCGTTGAGGTATCAGTGGCGTTTCCATCCCGCCCCCGCCACCTTCACCAACATCCCGTACGGCACGGAGTCCACCCTCACACTGACCAATGTCCAACCGCCCAATCAGCGATATTCGGTCGTGGTCACCGACGCGGGCGGATTATCGACGACCAGCAGCCCACTGGCCACTCTGACAGTGCTGGGCATCACGACTCAGCCCACGGATCAAATCGTGTACCTGGGGGCCACCGCCACCTTCACGGTTGCAGCCATCAGCGCGGCATCGCTCAAATACCAATGGCGCTTCAACGACGCCAACCTTGCCGGCAAAACCGCCGCCAGCCTGGTCTTGGCCAACGTGCAATTGACCAATGCGGGAAACTACTCTGTCGTCGTGACCTATGCTCTCGGCTCCGTCACCAGCCGAGTCGCTCGATTGACGTTCCCGACTGTCCATCGCATCGACAGGATTACGGCGCAGCCGGATCACGCCATTGCATTGGACCTGGCGGGTGTCGTCCCAAGGCTCTTTGCTTCTTACTACGATCTCTATCCGCTCGAAGCTTCTACGAACCTGGTGGACTGGTCACCCTTGGCCACGCTCCAGCGCACAAACGCGACCCTGGACGCATTGAGCTATCACGACACCGACGCGACGAATCTCGACAAACGGTTTTACCGGACTCCCACCAACTTTTTAGTCACACCCTTTCCCAAACCGTCAGGCCCTTACCCGGTGGGAACTGTTTCCCGACTGCTGACCGATCCATCGCGAACGAATCGTTACAGCATCCCCACGAACAGTTCATTCATGGTGACGTTCTGGTATCCAGCCGAGGCCAGACCCGAGGTACTTCCGGAGGCCTACATTGAAAACAATGCCGGTCTGTTGCCTGTTTATATTTATTTGAACCAGCGCAACCCTGATATCGTGCCCAAATTTGTGTCGCACGCGCTTCCGGGCGTTCGACTGGCCACCAACGAAATCCGCTATCCTGTGTTGATCTCCGCGACTACCGGCGCTACCCGGCGACAAAACACCGACAAAGCACTGGAACTGGCCAGTCATGGATATGTCGTGGTGGCCATAGATTTCGTAAATGTCGCGGCCTCGGTGTTTCCAGACGGCCGGGTCGTAACTGGCACCGGAGCCTGCTTCGTCCCAAGAACGTGCTTCCAACCATTTCTCGACAATGGGGTTAAGGATATCCTGTTTGTCGTGGATGAACTGAGCCGGTTCAACACCAACGACTCCCTGTTTGCCGGGCGACTTGACTTGGAGCGGTTGGGCATCTTCAGCTTCTCCCTGGGATGCGTCCTTGCAGCGGAATTTTGTCGGACCAATGCACGTTGTAAAGCCTTCGTCCTGCTGGACGGAGGAGGCCCTCTGCTCGAACTCCTACCTGATCTCATGCGGCTTGGACTACAAAAGCCGTTTCTTTCGATGTGCAGCACAAAGGACCGTCCCCCATTGCCGGACGGCGACTACAACACCAATTGGATGTTTACTTCCCTCGTCCTTTTCACCAACGCGATCAACAATGCATTCTTGTTTCAAATTCAAGATTCCGGGCATGCCAGCTTTGGTGACAGGGGCTCGCTGATTAGCGATTCGACATTAACGACTGATCCGACCCCTGTTTCCATGGGCATAAGCCAGACAATAAGAGCCTGCACGCTCTCGTTCTTCGACAAATACCTCAAAGGCGAGGACGACCACTTGCTGGACAATCCCGCGGTGGTTTATCCCAACGTGATCAACTTTCGGAGGAAATGATTCTGGGAATTCCTTTTCGGGTGGAACCGCCACTGGCCCATTCCGCCTGTTTTTAAAAGAGGCTCTCCGTGTCACGCTCGGCTACGGTGGTGAGTGCATGATCAGCGACCTCACCACTGGGGCTCTTTTGTCGGCCGTATTTGCTCTTCCAGAAGCTGGCGGGGGAGCTACGATGACGCCTTATGGTAGCAGCGGATTCATCGGATCATCTGCCCGCATCCGCCCAGGAGTTCGCCACCACGCATTGGAGCTTCGTGCTGGCCGCGCGCGACGGCGTGTCCCCCCAAGCCGTTCAGGCGCTGGAAAAGTTGTGCCGCACCTACTGGTTTCCTCTCTATGCCCACGTTCGACGGCGAGGGCATCGCGCGCCTGACGCCCAGGATTTGGTGCAGGGCTTCTTTGCCCGGCTGCTCCGGGGAAATTTCCTGGAAAACGTCGGCCCGCAGAAAGGCAAGTTTCGCTCGTTCCTGCTGGCGGCGCTCAATCACTTTCTCTCGGACGAATGGGACAAGGCGCGAGCGGAGAAACGCGGGGGCGGGCAGACGCTCATTTCCCTGGATGAATGCCCAGCCGAGGAGCTTTATCTTGCGGAACCGGATTCGGGCGCTCCGGCCGAACGAATGTTCGACCAGCGATGGGCCTTGGCGTTGCTCGCGCAAGCGTTCGCCCGATTGCGGCAGGAATCTGCCGCCGCCGGCAAAACCCGCGAATTCGATCACTTCAAAATCTTTCTCTCGATGTTGACCGGCGATGGCGGCTACGACGCGGTGGCAGCCGAATTGGAAATGCCCGTCGCAACCGTCGGGGTGAAGGTCCACCGCCTCCGTCAACGGTATGCCGAGCTCATCCGCGCGGAGATTGCCCACACGGTCGCCAGCCCGGCGGACATCGATGAGGAAATGCGTCATCTGTTCGACGCAGTCGGACAGTGAGTTTCGCCGGCGAAAGTTATTTGATTTGCCACGTAATCCTGCGGCGAATCTTCCTCTGTAGTGGGTAAAGGGCCGGAGCGCGGATAGCCTGTCCGCGCGCCGTGTCGGCATGAGCGCAGCGCAAAAATGTCCGGAGTGCGGGGCCGAATTGACCAACGCGGCCTTTGAAGGGCTGTGCCCGGCCTGCATGGTTCGCGTTGTCCGCCAGATGAATACGTCCGAGGCGGGGCGCGGTCCTCCCACCTCGGCGCCGGCTTCTTCATCACGCACCACGCCACACGCCACACGCCCTCCCATTCTCCACTACTTCGGCGACTACGAATTGCTAGAGGAGATCGCACGCGGCGGGATGGGCGTCGTCTTCAGGGCGCGGCAAGTCAGTCTCAACCGCACCGTGGCGCTGAAGATGATCCTGGCCGGGAAACTGGCTTCACCCGCGCTGGTGCTGCGGTTCCACACCGAAGCCGAAGCCGCCGCCAATCTGACTCATCCGCACATCGTGGCCATTCACGAAGTTGGCGAGCAGGAAGGCCAGCATTACTTCACGATGGACTATGTTGGGGGCCAGAGCCTCGCCGAGCGCGTGCGCCAGGGGCCGATGCCGTTGCGACAAGCGGCCCGTTGCGTGCAGACCATTGCCGGCGCCATCCATTACGCCCACCTACGCGGCGTGCTCCATCGTGACCTCAAGCCGTCGAACATCTTGCTCGACGCGGAAGGCCAGCCGCACGTCACCGATTTCGGCCTGGCCAAACTGGTCGAACAGGAAAGCAGCCTGACGCAAAGCGAAGCGATCCTGGGCACCCCCAGCTACATGGCGCCCGAACAAGCCGCCGGCGAATCGAAGCAACTCACCATCGCCGCCGACATCTACAGCCTGGGCGCCATCCTTTACGAACTGCTCAGCGGGCAGCCGCCCTTTCGCGCCAGCACCGCGGTGGAAACAATGCGGCGGGTGATGGAACAGGAGCCGGTGCCGCCCAGCCGCGTGACGAACAGGCAGAAGGAAGAAGGAATAATGCAGAATGGGAGCGGACGCGGCGGCTGGAAGCTTTTTCGTTCTTCATTCTTCATTCTCCATTCTTCATTCACCGATTTGGACACCATCTGCCTGAAATGCCTGCGCAAAGACCCGGATGCGCGTTACCAGTCAGCCGAAGCGCTGGCGCAAGATTTGGGGCGTTGGCAAAACGGCGAACCGATTCACGCCCGCCCCGTCGGCCGCGCGGAAAAACTCTGGCGCTGGTGTCGGCGCAAGCCAGCGTTGGCAAGCTTTGCGGTCGCGACAACGCTGCTGCTGCTTGCCGTCGGGGTCGGCTCGCCCATTGCCGCCTATCGCATCAATCAGGAACGGCAACGGGCGGAGCGGGGAGAATTGGACGCCCGGCAAAAAGCCTACGCCTCGGACATGAATCTCGCCCACCAAGCCGTGCAGGAGGACGACTTCTACCACGCGCTCCCACTGCTGGACCGGCACCGGCCTAAAGGCAAATCCGAAATCCGAAATCCGAAATCCGAAACGGACCTGCGCGGCTGGGAATGGCGTTACCTGTGGCGTCAATGCCAGGGCGAGGAACGCTTCATCCTTGGTGAACATACCAACGGCGCCACTGCGGTCGGAATGCTGGCGGACGGGAAGACGGTGTTCTCGGCTGGCCGGGACAAATTGGTTCGCCTGTGGGATCTCGATTCCAGGCGTCAAGTCGGCCTGCTGCCGCATACGGAAGAAGTTATCGGCGCCGCCACTTCTACCAATGGCCGCTGGCTGGCCACGGTTACCACGAAGTATGACGAGGGCCAACCCATTGTGCTATGGGACCTGGCCACCCAAAAGATCGCTGCCACTCTCTCCACCGTCACCACCAACTTCACCAACTTCTGGATGCGGCCCGGAAGCATCACCTTTTCACCGGACAACCAGTGGCTCGCTGTGGGGACTGTCTTCGGCGGCCTTCGTCTATGGGATGTGAAGGCACCCACCGAGGTCACGAATCTTCCGTCGATTGGTGATGGCTGGACGGGGCCTCTCGGCGTTGCCTTCTCTCCCGAGGGCCGCACTTTGGCGTACAACGAAAACGAGTACGGAGCGATTCTGCTTTGGGACGTCGCCCGCCGTTCGGTGGTTGGCCGGCTCCCTGGTCACCAAGGCTTTGTTATCACCCTGGCCTTCTCACCCGATGGCCAAACGCTGGCGTCGGGCAGTGATGACAGGACCGCCAGGCTATGGAAACTGGCTCCCGGAGTGCGCCCGTCCTCGGGAGCAGCAACGAGTGCGGGGCAACAGGCGCAGGAACTTTCCCGCACGCGGAACGATGTGGGCTTTGCTGCGGCCGAGGACGGCCGCACTCTGTGGCGGGAGGGGTTTGCATTTACCAATCGCAGCGGCAGGTTTACCAGCCTGGCGTTTTCTCCCGATGGCCGGGCTTTGGCCATGAGTGGTGAGGGCGGCGCGGGCCGAGTCATCCGTGTCGTTGATGTTGAGACCGGA
This sequence comes from Verrucomicrobiia bacterium, assembly GCA_035577805.1. Classification (GTDB taxonomy): domain Bacteria; phylum Verrucomicrobiota; class Verrucomicrobiia; order Limisphaerales; family JADJPG01; genus DATLUX01. The sequence continues at coordinate 5,434 of DATLUX010000155.1, read as the reverse complement.
AATCAGCAAGCCAAACTGCGAGGTCATCTCAAGGATATCACCAGCCTGGCCTTCGCGCCGGACGGGCAAACGCTGCTCTCGGCCAGTGATGATGGCACCATTCGTGTCTGGGACGTTGTGCCACGAGCGAAGGAAAAGTCTGCGCACCCGTTCGCCCGGAACTGGATCAGCACCGCTTGGCGCAGCTACGGACCCGCCCTCTGCCTTTCGCCGGATGGCCGCCATCTTCTCGCCGTCTACGCCAATCAAACCTTCAGCGTGTGGGACACGCTGCGTCTGGCCGAAGGTGAACGCCATCCGCTGCCCTTCACCAACACCACGTTCGCCACCGTGGCTCCGGGCGGCAGACTGGCCGCCTTCGGGAGTCGGAGCGGGGAACTGATGCTGTGGGCTGCAGAGACGACGAGCCAGGCGCGGTTCTTCCCCCGACCCGAAACGAATAACATTCACCGGCTGGTATTCTCGTTGGACGGCCACTACCTGGCCGCCGGCTACGACACAAAGACCCGCTTACAGATGTCGGTTGGCAAGCTAAGGAGGACCCTTCGGGTGTGGGATGTGGACACCGGGAGGGAGAGGCACGTCTTTGACACCGATGGCGAGTTTCCGGTGTCACTGACATTTTCGGCCGATGGCAAGGCGCTCATGGCTGGCTTCTCAAGAGGCCCGGTCAAACTCTGGCAACTCGAGGGACCAGGCGGAGCCGCAACACTGCTTGGACATTCCGGGTGGGTGAGCGGGCTGGCGTTGCTGCCCGCCTGCGTGGCCGAAGCTGGCAATCCCGCCACCGGCAAGACTTCTCCGGCGCGGCGAACGCCCGATGGACAAACGCTTATCTCCGCCGCCTCAGACATCCGCTTTTGGGATGTCGGGACTCGCCACGAGAATGCCCTCAAGCTTAGTCCGAGAGCGGGTGGCTATGACTGCCTGGCGCTTTCCCCGGACGGTCGCCGATTCGCCGCCGGAGCCGCCGATGGGCGGATTACGATTTGGGACGTCGCTTCGCACCAGGAGGTGGCAACGCTCGAGGGACATGAGGAATCGGTCATGCAACTGGCCTTTACTCCCGATGGGGAGCACTTGGTCTCGGTCAGCAAGGACCAATTGCGAGTCTGGCGCGCCGCGTCGCTGGCCGAAGCTGACGTCGCGGAGAAGGAGGCAAGAAAGTGAGAGGTGCCAGGCCATGCCCGAAGTGCGCGGCCGAAAATCGACGCGGACTCCAATTCGAGTTCCCGCTCCGCACAATCCCAACGGGATTGGAATCAATTAGCCCCAATTAGCCCAGGGTGGTGAGATTGGCCAGTCCGGGTCGGACCGAGCTACATTGGGCCAGCCGCCGCTCCAATCGCGTACTTCATCATTTCGGCCCCAAAAACTTTCTCTGATTTCTTGAAATCCTGCCGGGGATTCTCCTCTGGAACGGGTGGAAGCAGGTGAGCCAGGGGTGTTGGTCTGAAATAGGCCCTGAGTTCCCGGAACTGAAAACACGCATTACCAAATCAATTGAGGGGAAGTTAAACAAAACAAACCAAATGCTATGAAAGGAATCTATCTATCCACCACCATGACCGCCCTCGTGCTCTCACTGGCTTCGCTCACGCTGCCGCCCGCCGGGGAGCTCAACGCGGCAGATCCCTTCACCAAGATCACCGAGGAACCCTGGAGCGACGTTGGCAACAGCCGGGGTGCGGCGTGGGGTGATTACGACAACGATGGCTTCATCGACTTGTTCATCGCTCAGCGTGGGCCGGGCGGCAATGGCTCAGCCTTCCAGTTTCTCTACCACAACAACCGCGACGGCACGTTCAGCCGCATTACCACTGGCACGGTCGCGGAGGTCTTCGGTGCTGGCGCCGCGGCTGCCTGGGCCGACTACGATAATGACGGTAACCTCGATCTGGTCCTCTTCATTCGAGATCAACCGAATTATCTGTTTCACAACAACGGCAACGGATCATTCACGTCGGTCCCCTTTGTCGCGGCCTTTGTGATCGCCCCTCCCCGGAGCGTCACCTGGGTTGATTACGATATCGACGGCTATGTGGATTTATTCATCACGGCGCAAGTGCCTAGCGACCCCAACTGGCCTCGCCTCCTCTTCCGCAACAACCCACGACGGGACCTTCATGCGAATCACCCAGGGCGATTTCCTCACCGTCCGGGGCAGTTTCTACGGCGTGGCGTGGGGCGACTACAACAACGATGGCCGGCCCGACCTGTTCCAGCCGCAAGTCGACGAGACGAGCGGCCTGCCCAGTTACCTTTACCGAAACGACGGCGGCGGCACGTTTACTCGCGTGGGCGCCGGCACGGCCTTGGATGGCACTTTCAATAGCAACGCCGGGGCCTGGGGCGATTATGATAATGACGGCGATCTCGATCTGTTCGTGTCTTGCGCCTGGCCCCCCACCCCCCAAACAGGTCGGCCCAATCTTTTCTATCGCAATGACGGCAACGACACGTTCACGCGCCTCACCTCCCTGCCGGCCAACGACCCGGAAAATCAAGGCGGGGCCTCGACTGGCTGCCAATGGGGCGATTATGACAATGACGGCTGGCTCGATTTGTTCGTCGCCAACCGCTTCGGAAACGACTTTCTGTATCACAACAACGGTGATGGGACATTCACCAAAGTCCTCGACAGCATTGTGGTGAATGATGGCGCCGATTCGTGGGCCAGCGCCTGGGGCGATTATGACAACGACGGTTTTCTGGACCTTTTCGTTGGGAACTTCGACAGCGCTAATTTCCTCTATCACAACAACGGGAACGACAATCATTGGCTCAAGTTCCGACTGATCGGCACTCGTTCGAACCGCGCGGCCATTGGCGCGAAAGTTCGGCTGCACGCGACCATCAACGGACAGTCGTTCTGGCAGATGCGCGAAGTCTCCGGTGGCGACGGTCTTATGGGCCAGAACAGTCTGCACGTCCACTTCGGGCTCGGCGACGCGACGAATGCGGAACTCGTGCGCATCGAGTGGCCTTCCGGCACCGTGCAAGAGTTGGAGAACGTCGCCTCGAATCAATTCCTCGCCGTGACCGAGCCGGGCGGCGAACCGCGCCTGGCGGCCACGCGGGAGAACGGCCCGGTGCAACTGACGCTGACCGGCAAGCAAGGCTCCCGCTATGCCATCGAGACTTCGACCGCTTTGCCCAACTGGACTCGGGTGGGCCTCACGGTCACCGTCACGAACCAGAGCGGCGCGGCGACCTTCCCCGCGCCGGGGGCAAGCAAAGACGGGCAACGCTTCTACCGCGCGGTGTGGCAGTAAGCGAGTGGCTGGCGCAGCGGATTTCTTCCGAGTGGAAAGAAGGCGGGCTTGGCGGGCGAAACTGTGTGTGTCCAGCCAAGCCCGTCAACACAGCCCTTCCTCGTCAACGCTCCGAAAAATCCCTCTAATTTCCTGTCAGCTTCTCCAAGGGAACGCCTCAGAAATGGAGTGAACGGACAAATGAACTTGGCCAAAACCAAACTGTGAAAACATCGGCGTGATGAAATGCTGGCTGGAATGACGCACGAATGAAGAGGAAGAGGAACTGATCGCCGCTGGAACCAGAAGCCGCTCGCAGGCGCACCGAAACAGGGAAGAAGGACTGTAGTATTAACAGCAGTCAAACCGTGGAGCCTATGCTGCTCTGGTCGTGAATGTTTTCCCGAAGTCATGCCGAAAAGGCGATCCCGTACTTTATGAGTGCGGAATTCGCACAATTCGAGCTGCCATCCAAGGCGACAAATGCGCTCCTGGGCGGTTTGTGCTGGATCGCCCTCATTATCTTTCTTGGCTTAACCAATATCCTTCAAGCGCAAGACCACACGGTGCTCTTTAGCACCAGCGATCCGGGCGTAAGCAAAGCGGTCACTAATTGGGGCGTGGGAACGGTCGGAGGACCCGATGTCATGAGGAACGGGTTGATTTATATGGGTGCCGATGAAATCGACGTCATTAATTATACCCTTCCCGCCATACGACGGCATCACCAATGGCCAGATAGGACAGTGGTTCACCGTTTCAGGCTCGTCTTCATCGAATCTGGCGTCGATTCCGATCAACCCTGCTGCTGCAAACGTCTTCTTCCGACTGGTGTATCCGTGACGTGAAAGCTCAGTGTCAACGCGCTGCCTAGGGCGTAGGCCCAGGCTTAGGTCATAGGTTGCGTCTATGGGTCAGTTATTTTTTCTATGATCCCAAACAGCTGCGTGAGGGGTCTTGTGTGGCGCGATGGATCGCATGTTCCGAAAAACATACAGCATGCAAGATCGTTGTGTTGCGTGGAAGGGACTCCGCACGATGCAAAACTGGTCCCGCCGCATGCAACGGAGGCTCCGCACGATGCGAAACTGGTTCCGCCGCATGCAACGATTATGAAAAAGGCCATTTTTTCGTTGGCCTGTGCGACCCTAGTCCATCCTGCTGATCGGATGCTCGCCCTCCTGGTTCTCGAAAAAGCCAAGATACAGATCGGATGTCTCGTTGCTGAGAGACGGCGGGCTGACACATGCAGCGGCGTGTCGATTGTAAATGGTGAGAATGGGATTCTTCATATTTCTGCGCGTGCCGATGTCGGCGTGGTTTCAATTGCCGAACAGTATAAGTGAGCCAAACCGGGCGGAGTGACGTTTGGCCTAGCACGACTTTGGCTTTTGGCATCGAGGAACGACCAGGATCAACGCTTTCGGCTTCTTATCCGTGCTCGCCGTTGCCGAGGTGTCGGGGCCAGATGCGGAAGGTACCTTGGCTGAGGGAAGCGATATTCCAGGTGCCGTTCAGGCCAGTGCCGTCCAGGGTGCCTTCATAATGGACGTCGTGCGAGCCGGTGTAAGTTTTGATCCAGCGCGCGGACCCGGTCGCCGAGTTATACGTGCCGTGGATCACAAACGGCCCGACGCCATCCGTGCCGTCTCCGGAGACGGTTCCGTTGTTGAACTGGAGGCGAAGTTCCATTGGATGCTGTTCTGGGAGCTTGGGGTAGGTATAGAAGCCGGTCCAGAGGCCGGAGGCGAACAGGAAGTCATGCACATTACGGTTGTAACGCGAAGAAACGGGTCGGGCAACCTCTTGAAAAAGCCAACCTCCTCTGCGGTCAACGTCGCAGCGGGCCTCAGGTTGGATTAACCACAGAGGACTCGGAGGCACACAGAGATTCGTTCGGCTTTCGTTGCAGCCCTGTCCCTGGTGGCATTTCACGACGGGCGGGGTTGACCACAAAGAACGCAAAGAACGCAAAGAACGAGATGCTTTCGTGAACACGTTGCGTTTGAAGTACGACTCTTAAAGGAACCGCCAAAGACCTAGTGATGTGTCTCACAAATAGCTGGTGTTTTGCCGCAAGGGATTTTGGCCTCCCGCTAGGCGCGAGCGACGAGCATACCCTTGCGGGTCTGTAAGGAACGAGCAACGACGCGGGAGGCCAAAAGAACTGCGGCCCGAAG
>DATLUX010000154.1:0-10270 GCA_035577805.1 Verrucomicrobiia bacterium | reverse complement strand
CTTCCAGATTGCCGGTCCGGCAGTCAGCCGGGGGCTGGGTAGCCAGTATAACGATCGACTGTCCATTCGACTCCACCCATCGCTTTTCTTCAATGCAGGCATCCGAGGAATTGACCAGCAAGCTTCTATGGTCGCTTAGATTATACAAAGCAGCTCCCCAATCGCGAGCCAGCCCCACGAACTCGAATGCGTATGCATCACGCCGCGCCCGGTCACCCACCATGAACATGGCCAGATTGGTGCGTCCGGGATAAATCCTCAACGCCCTGGCCAGATGCCGTTCGACCGCGTGAATACCAATAAAGACGTTGAGGTTCCCAGCCCAGTACGGCTGACTCCGCCCGAGCAGATCCCAAAGGTCCGGGGCCAGCGACGCTCTTCCGGCCAAATCCCCGCTGGAGGGGCGAGTCGTTTGTCCTCTACGAAACAGATTCCGCATCGCTCCAAATCCGACGCCGGACCCTGACGGTTGCTCTGGGGAGTTTACCGCGGTGATCAACCTATTCGGTGGGATGCGGTTGAAATCCCCAAGCGAAGCCGGACGCGGACGCGCTACCTCGACGTTCAGCGCGCGAGACTCGCCGGGTTCAAGCGCCGGAACCAGTAATCGCGCCAGGGGTTGCCAGGGGACAAAAGCTCCCAGCACAGCGGATTCAAGCCTCATTGGTGTCGGCCGCGAACGGCGCAGGCCGGCGTTATGCACCGTAACTTGAATGCGGACCCTGCCGTCGGCCAAATCATGAAACGAAATGTCTGTTCGTTCCGTGTAAAGTTCAGCTTCGTAGCCGGAACAGACGTTAGGTTCCGACTTTCTTTCCATGACAGTCATAGTTTTAACCTTTCACAATAGCCGTGACGCAGAAGTGGCTGACGCAGCGAATTGGCCGGTCCGGATGAGGTAACCTCGCCGAACCGCGGCATGAGTCCAGCCGTGTTTCCCCGTTCACACGCCGGGGACCCGTCGGCCTCAGTCACAAGCTTGATGGTGCATCCTACACCAAAACCAGCGAGCGCATAGAGCAGTTTTGAACGCCAAGCTCAACCTCCACATGTTAATCGGCGAGCCGACGATAAAGCCAGTAACAAGCGGCCACCGCCACCCCGAGGCCCAGCAGCCAGAACCCGATGTGCATCAACCCAACCGCCGCGTCGTGCTTTTCCGCAGGAGCTCGAAGACCGGCCACGATCGCCACGAGCCCCAAGACAACGAAGACAGCCGCGAACAACAGCACTAACACCGCGCACTCGGCGGGCGTCGTCGGTTTCCACCGGGTGAATCTCCACATAACGTCACGCCGTTTTAAGCCGGACAATGGGCCGATGCGGCTTTCTGCGCGCCACTTCTTTGAACGCCGCCTTGTCGTACATGGACTTTGCCCCGAACCACATGTAATCGTCTTTCGAGCGCTCGGGCTTGTCGACCGGATAGGCCTCGACCAGTCTGGCGCCGTGCTTCCTGGCGTAATCGACCGCTCCTTCGAGCAGGGCAGCGGCAACGCCCTGGCCCCGATGTTGGGACGGCACGACAAAGCAGATGATCGACCAGACCGGCCGCTCATCGACTGCCTTCATCACCCGCGACCGCTTCAGCCTGGCGTAATCCTCTCGCGGCCCCAGCGATACCCAGCCGACGGGAGTCTGTCCGCGGTAACCGATGAGGCCGGGCGGATTGCCTGCATCCACGAGCGCTTTCAGCTCGGAGCGATTCGCTTGCGCACGCGTCTTTCCAGGCGGCAGCGGTGGCCGCGAGCCGCTGCGGCGATAACACATGCACCAGCAACAACGGGCGATCGAGCAACCTTTCGCGTTGAAGATCGCTTCCAGATCGGACCACCGGGCCGGCGTGAGGGGTTGGACGGTCAGCTTCACAAGAGGCGGGATCCCTATTTCTGATCTCTCTTCTGCAAGCACGAAAAACGCGACACACCGTTCCTTTCGTAGAAATCTCGGTCGTCTGCTCGCACAAAAATCCAGCCATCTTTGTATTTCAGCGCATCCAATGTCAATGTCTTCAGATGACCCTTCATGGGGACGTTTGCGGCCGCGCAAGGTTGCGGGGCACTGTTATTCTGATGCAATTTCTCGAACAAGAAATACCGCACAGGCAGCCAGAGTAGCAACCAGCCAGAGGCCGGCGAAACACAACAAGGTGAGAAACGCTCGAACGCCCCGGGTCTGGAAAAGATAGACAGGCACAACGACGGGCCACGCGAAGTAAATGAACGAATCATAGTCATAGCAAAGCCGTCGTCCCCGCTTGCGAGCGTCAGCCGTGACCCACCAGGCCACCACGAGGGGCAGGGCAACGCTCGATGCCGCCTCGGCTCGCTTCGGCATCCCATCGGGACCGATGACTGATGCGATCCCGAACGCGACTGCGCAAAGCCACAGCATCAGGGTCGGGCCAACCATCTGTTGGAGCCATTTAGGCATGTGCTGCGGTCCGCCGAACCACAAGATCAGCGGCCGGAGCCCGGCACCGATGGCGTCCGGTTTGTCTCGGCGCGAAACGGCTGCTTCGCTGCACTGCCTGGTTGGCTGTTGGTGCTCACGGGTGAATTGTCTTTCTTAAGAAAGTACTGCTTTGGGCCAATGGACAAGAACATCTCGTCAAATTTGTAGGATGCCGTGGCTTCAACTTCATGACCGCTCGACTGAAGCGTCACTCCAAACAAGAGGTTCGTCCCTGTCCTTACTGCATAAATTGTGTTGGAGCCTGCTTCCCGCACGACGATGGAGTTTGTGTTGATGCGGACGCTCACCGGTTCGTGCTGGTCCTTGCTGCGCCAGACGCCAAGAAAGCGCTCCTGCAGCTGGGCAGAAGCCCCAGTAGAGGCAAGAATCAGGGCCAGAAGAATCAGGGTTGATGTTCTCATCGCAGCGAACGGACCAAGCTTCGGGACGTTCCACATGGGTTAGGCCGCATTATGGCCTGTCGACGGATTATGGTTTCTCTGCACATCCCTGTCTTAATGGTCGTGGCCAGCATAAATCCACATCGGCTCAGTTTTGCCAGCGCGCTCAAATCCGCACTTACGATAAAAATCCAGAGCGCGGCCATCGGCAACAAGCATGTGCTGGTGAAATCCCTCGTAACGGGCCACAAGACGGCGCATCAACTCTGTGCCGATGCCGCGCCCCTGATACTCTGGCAGCACGAGTAAATGAGGATAGTAAACTACGAGGTGACCATCCGAGATGGCGTTGCCGAGTCCGACGAGCTTCGTGCTGTCCCAGGCCGTGAAGAGCGAATGAGATGCCAGTAGTGCTTTGTGCAGTAACTGCGGCTTCTCTGCTGACGACCACTCGTTGGCACGGTAAAGAGCCAAGATGCTTTCAAGCGCCAGATCGCGGGTGTCGCTGTAGCGAATGCTGGAGGAATTCATAGCTGCGTCAATGCCGCCGAGTTTCATGTCAGCGAGAGTCCTGCGGCATGGTCGGATATCCGGGAGGGGCGTTGGGTCGCCTTGGATTGACCTTCTTCATGCTGGCATGGAAGCATTTGCGCATTGTTTTGCCAAGGAGAAAGCCGGAAACGGGTGCCGCATGCGATGCGAGGGACCCTCCACTTGGTTGTGCACATGCTCCAGCTTTCAATGTAAAGCCAATCGAGTGGCCCCTGTTTGTGCAATCACCTGCGTCGTCACGCCAATTGTAAAGAGTGAGTGGCGATGACCGGTTTGTTGAACAAGCGACCCGGCGGAGCGTCTTTTCCTGTCTGCCATGTTGAACAACATTCATCAGCTGGAGCTGTTTTATTATGTCGCGCGCCACGGCGGTATCAGCCGCGCGGTGCGCCACATTCCCTATGGGGTTCAGCAACCCGCCGTCAGCCGGCAGATTCTTCAGCTCGAGAAAGATCTCGGGCAGACTCTTTTCAAGCGGCGCCCCTTTCAGCTCACCGCCGCGGGTCAGGAGCTTTACGATTCTGTCCGGTCGCTCTTCGAAAATGTTGGGCACGTCATGGACAAGCTCCGTGGCCAGCATCCGCCCTGTGTTCGATTTGGGGCGGCGCCCATGGTTTTACGGGATTATTTGCCAGAAATGCTCGGCCGGGTGCGACGGCGATATCCGCAGCTCCGTTTCATCCTGAAGGAAGGTCCGCAAGCTCAGGTGGAGGAATGGTTTGCGGCGCGTCAGATCGATCTGGCGGTCATGCAGGTTGTCGTCAAACCGCCTCCCGATTGTAGTTTCCATTCCCTTCTCAAACTGCCGGTAGTCCTGCTTGTGAACGAACGCTCCTCGATCCGTTCGGCTCAGGACATATGGAAAGCCGGGTGCCCTAAAGAATGTCTGATTGGCCCGTGGCCCGATGGCGTCCTGGCCCGCGACTCGAGTTCAGCCGTGGCTCGTGCTGCCGCTGGGCTGCCCAGTGTCCTCGAGGTGAACTCGATCGAATTGATTGAGCATTACGTGCGCCACGGACACGGCGTCGGCGTGTCCATCGTGGTGCCGGGAAAGAAGTTTCCGCCCGGCTTGCGAATGGTGCCGTTGCCAGGCGAGCCCTGCGTGGAGGTGGGCGCGCTGTGGCGCGGAACTCTCCACCCGGCTGCGGAAGCGTTGTTGCGCGAACTCAAGGAACAGAGCCGCAGCTTGGAATTGGCTTGCGCGGCCTGACTCCGCCCCACGCTCGACACGCGCACGGATGTTCACACCTCTTAAAGTGGTGGGTGTTTAGCGTGGTGCTTTCAAACGATAGTGGCGCTGGGCACTGCGAAGCCACGCCAACGGCGTGACGGCAAACCAGCCAAGGGCAAGCCGGCGCGCAAGAGTCGCTGGTGAAGGCGACTGTAGAAGAGCGCGGTTTTGAGTCCACAGTCGCTGAGGCGATAGCGCTGGGACTTGGGGATGCGCTCGAGTCTGTTTGCTTGATTGGAATAAAAACTAGCTTATGACTCAATCCACCTCAGACTATGATGACGAAACTGAGAGCCGCGGCGTTTGCACTGACTCTAATTGGCGCTGCTGCCTTCATGTTCTGGCAGCACCAACGGATCGAGCGATTGATTGCGGATCGCGCTGTACTTCGCGACCAAGTCGGGCAGGCAGCCTCAGAGCGGGATGAAATTCAGCGTTTGGCGGCGCAAATCAAGACAAGCGTTCAGGCCTCGGAGGCAGACCGGGGCGAGTTAATGCGATTACGCGCTCAATCGTCGAGACTGCGTCAGGTTGAGTTGGAGAACGCCCAGTTAAAGATTGAGCACGCGCGTTTGGTTAGCCAAGTGAGTCAGGCAAAACAGGCAGATGCTCTCTCCGAGCAGCAGCAGCAGCAGCACAAGTTGCCCACATCTGACACCAAGACTCCTTCGTTGCCACTCGGCGTGACAGACTTGGGTGTGGTAGAACTTTCAAACCGGACTCCGATGCGTCTTGATCTTGGTGAGGGCAAGGAGTGCGTTGTCACCACGACCGTGCTCGACGACGGCCAACTTCAAATGGTTTTCACATCCGAGTCGAAGGGCCCTGACGGGCTCACGATACAGAAGGAACATACGGTTACGGTACTTCCGGATAGGCAGATAATTATTAGTGCGCTTGATGCTGTGGTCAGTTTGACACCCACCCTGAAAACCAAATAAAGCGGTCTAACCCGCCGGCTGCACCGAACCCGGCGATGACGCTTCCGTTGCATATCAGGAGCCAGCGGCGCCGGGTCGGTGAGTCGCATCGTTCGACGAGCTGTGGAACAGCTCCCGATCGAGGGCGCGGCAGGCCTCGTTCTGCTTTCCCCTCCATTCCTCCAGGGAATAAAGCGACTTTTTATCAATGAACCCAAACGGAGGTGAGCCGCGTCTTGGTGTGCCGCAATGGAACGGGTGTTCCAACGCATGTGTAAAAACAAAACCAAAAAAGCAGAAAGTATGAAAAACAAAAACATATCGGCGATCTCCGTTCAGGAGATCGATAACAGCATTGACGCCTTGAAAGAGTTACGCCAACGCATGCCGTTCCTGACGGCGCTCTCTCCGCTGGAGCGGCGTCACGGGGCGCACGTGGGGTCAAATCGAGTCCAGGAAGCCCAGGCCAGCCTGACCGCTGCTCGCGAGAATCCGGCCATCCTGCCTTCCACCTTCGATGTGGCCCTGTTCGAGCACAACGTGCGGGTCATGGTCCGGCTCCACCAATGCCTGACCGTCCTCAAGGCGCTCACCTCCGACGTCCAGGATACACTCCTGTCCGTCGGTGCGGACGCCGTCACGGGCTCCCAACAGGTGCGAGCGTTGGTCAAGGCTGCGGCCAAGACCACGCCCGGCCTGCGGCAACTCGCCGAAAGTCTCGCCCCGCGCCCTGCGCGCGCGTCCGTCCTGGACACGCCAGCAGCGGAGTCGACCGCAGAGACGCCCAATTCCGCGACTGAGCCTGAAGCCGCATCGGCTGCGCCCGAGACGTCACCGGAAGCCCCCGTCAGGCCCAAGGCGGCTTAAGGTGGGATAAACAATGAAACAACAAACCCCCGCCGCCGCCCTGCAAAGGGTGGCGGTGGGATTGTCGGGGCATGCGCCGCCCCATGGACTCATTCCCTTCGTTCATTCCGCAGACCACCCGGATAACGCCCCCGCGCATCGAAGATCGGTGCTCGCGCCCGCGAGTGACTGCGGACGAACCGAAATCGGTTGCAACGGAGCGATTGCAGCTGCGATCGATGCAAAAACTCTGCCCGCAGACCAAATCGGGCTGCCCGCAACGCAAATGCGTTGCGATCGATGCAAAAACGATGCGACAGAGTCGCGGCAATTGCCCAGAACGCAAAAATTGTTCCCGTCGACCAAAACGAATTGCCCGCGACCGAAAAACGCTGCGAACGATGCAAGAATGCCTCCCGCCAACGAAACGGCGTTGTTTTCAACGCAAATGCGTTGCAATCGATGCAAAAACGGTCGCAACACATCGATCGCAGTTGCGCTCGACGCGAAAACGCGTCCCGCAGACCGAACGGAGCTGCGCGCCAAGCAAACGGGCTGCGAACGAGGTAAAAACGGCAAAACGGTTGCGAAACGTCGGTCGCGGCTGCGAACAGACCAAACGACTCCCGTGCGCTAAACGCTGCTTGCATGGGGAGAATCGAGCGCCAACGGCTCACGAACTTCGTATCGCCAAGGTCCACACCCTCGCCCTCCATGAACTCCGCCACTTGCTCCGGGTCTGCGCTGAAGAACTCGGAAAGCGGGCGAACTCCAAGCTCGCGTGCTGCCTCGTCCAGAGCCTCCATGTGCTCCGAAATGCTCTTGCCGTCCATGCCGGTGTCGAGACCGTCAATCTTACGCTCCAAAACGATGAAGTAGGCGGCTGGCATATTGGGGTGCGTCTAGCGCAGCCTGGTTAGGCCGCGTTGTCGGAGGTCTTATTGCGCCAAAGGCCGTAAAGAGTGAGTAACAACGCCACCATGATGGTCACGCCACACAACTTGAGTGAGCCTGATACAATGGGATTCTCGGTGCCATGTGGTGGCGGAAATTTTTCATTGAGCGTCGGCATGAGTTTCGACGAGGCGCCGAGGAACGCCGCCGCCACGCCCGCCGCTCCGTTCGTCCATGTGCCAATTTGCAACATCGCGAACCACATCTTAAATGCCACGGAGCCCAGGCGAAGGTCTCTGACCAGGAATGCGAAGGCGACCATTAAGACACCATTGGCGGTGAACTCGATGTGTGCCATCACGATGCCGCGAAACCACGCCACGGCTGGAGGGGGGATGAATCCGACCACACAGCCAACCGTGATTTGCAGAACCCCCAGGATCAGAGTCCAACGTCTGAGATCTTCTTTCAAGCGGTCGAGGTCGGTTGTCATGGGGGATGATGTAAGTCGAGATGCGGCCGTTTGACAACTTGTCATGTCTTTCCGTTTACAAGTGAGGGGCCGGGGAATTGTCCGGCGCGGGTGGACATCGTGGAGGGCTGGACTGGGCCGCGACGGGTTCTTCGCGGGCTTTTGGTTCTTCGTGGCATACGTTGTAAAGACTCCATGGGATGGTAGCCGGCAGAACAGCGGTGTCCGCCACGAAGGAGAACGGGATGTCCAGGCAGGTCCCGTGGGCGCACTCCAATTGAACATCCCTGATTGTCCCCGAGTAGACCTTGTTGCGCGTGTGCGACTCGCCGAGCGTCCCGATCGTCGCGCAACCGGATAGTCCCAAGGCAAGCAGGCCCAGACATATTCGCGTTGGCGGCGTCATCGGCATTTCGCAATCCGTCTGCTCCGCATCAAGCTGACGAATCCATCCGCTGTCAGCGTGATGAATCCAAGAAGAAATAGGCTCAGGCCGATGAAGCCTGGTCTGCGACTGACATAGAGCACGGCGACGAGAGCCAGCAAGCAGAGCGCGCCACCGACTAACTCTGCGATGCCGCGCAGCACGCAAACTCGTGACGTGTCCTTCATGTGCGCCATGAACTCGTCGTAGGCCGCCTGTGTATCCCACCGCGTCCTGGCGGCACAGGAACCACACTGAGGCTGCGGTGGGTCGTTGGGTCGGAAACACTCTGGGCATTGCCGCGAGAAAACGAAGTGACGCTCAGGCCGGTCGTAGGATTTCTGGCACGTGGGACAAATTTCGCCCGCGGCCGCAAGGCACTGAGCGTGGATGACCGTGGAACAGCCAGCGCACCAGGTCGCGTCCGAATCAACCAGGACGTTCTGTTTGCAAATGGCGCAGGAGGCTCCGGCTAGCTGCATGGGGCGTCGAGGATAGTGTCATCTGAACCCGGGTGCCGATAGTCAAGGTCTTCCGGCTTCAGTGCGGCGAATCCCTCAAGAACCTGGTCGAAAGGGCGTGGCATGGTCGAGTCGTAGAAGTGCCTTCCTCATCCTGGCATCGAAGCATTTGCGCCTGCTTTTGCCAAGGGGAAAGCCGGATGCGGCGCATTGTTATTGACGTTGAACAGGCGGAGTATCACCTTCGGGTTAAGCTCAGTGAACATACTGCGGACCACAAATGTGACGAACTCTGGGCTCGCGGGGGTTGCACCTCGCGTCAAGCGCGCGGGGGCAAGGGCAAACCGTAGAACGACTCGGGGCACCGTGACCCGACTCAAACGAAACGCATGCCATGAAAAGAATAAGCGGCTTCCTCGCGCTGTTGGCCGCAGTGGCCAGCAGCCACGCCCAGAACAACTTCATCGCGTCCCTTGAACCCGACCCGATTAGCGCTCCGGCCGACTGCTCAGGCATCCCTTCCCGGGCCGAGTTCTCGCTGGATGGATCTGCCCTAAGATTTAGCATCCGCTTCGGACTGGAGAGTGTCATTCCGAAAGCCGCGTATCTCCAGGGCTTCACCCATTTGGATTTCGAGTTGGGCCCGCCGTTGATCGTGATCCACTCGCCCGGGCCGTGGCCCGATGGCTTTGATGGGAGCACGACCTTCTCGGGCGCATTCACGATTTCAGAGGAGCTCCGCACAGAATTGGAGTTCGGTATAGTGGACGTCGTCCTCCCGGGCAGCGCGGTGGGTGATTTTCGTGGACACATCCTGCCTGACGCCGTTGCCCTTCCCGAGCTTCAGGCCGTTGAACGCGCCGGCTCCAGCCTGCGTTTTCATTTCTCGGCTAAGCCCCTCTTCGAGTATAGCCTGGAAGCCACCGCCGCCCTCGACAAACCGGGCTGGGCCTCGGTGACGAACCTCGTGGCCCAGGGGCAAACTGCAGAGGTGGTCTTCAACGACACGGTCGCAGACGCAACGGCGCGATTCTATCGGATTCGCAAACAACAAGTCGCTTCCGGTGTGCTGGGACAAGTGTTCATTTATGGATGCCCGGCCCAGACTTCGGAATGGCAATGCTGGCATCATTTCGCGACCGGCCTCACCATCCAAGGACAGAATGGGGAGGTGGTCAGCAAACTGACCACGGACAGTGACGGGCGCTTTGAACAATTGCTGGCGCCGGGTTGCTACCTGCTGGTGCCAGATCCAGGTGGAATACGCCGTGTGGAAAGCACGACCATTCGGGTCTGGCCGAAACAGTTGACCACGTCAACCGTGGTGTACGACAGCGGACTGCGGTGAGCCAGTGGAAGATTCTCCGAAGGTTCGCATAGCGAACCAAGGCTGAGTGCGTTGATTTGCAGAAATGGCCGCGGTCGTTTTGGCTGGAAAACCGATTCAGAGTTGTCCCAATCCGCCGTCCATCACCAGGTTCGAGCCGACACAAAAGGCAGAGTCATCAGATGCCAGGAACAAGGCGCCCTTGGCAACCTCCTCTGGAGTGGCCCGTCGCTTCAATGGGGTCAGTTGCACCATGCCCGCAGTAAGTTGGTCGCGAACTTCGGGTGG
>DATLUX010000153.1:0-2282 GCA_035577805.1 Verrucomicrobiia bacterium | reverse complement strand
CTGGCGGTATCAACAAGTGATTCGCGTTTCGGGAACCCAAACGCCCGGTGCCGACGTCCCACCTGCAATGCGGCACCATCGGGGTAAATCCAGAAAATGATGTCCTGATTACCAACGCAGCCTGTAACGTAGGTCTCGGCAATTCCAGCAACTCGCCGATCAACGACATGTTTGCCCAAGTGAGCAAGCACATCGTTAATTCCTTTTTCGACTTCAAGCTGGAACGTCGTCAACTTGTCTTTCATTTCACCGAACGCTCCGGCTCACCGACCCCACGCCAGAGACGCCAAACATGCAACCGCGACGTAATCGCGGGGGTTCGGTGCAGCCGGCTGATTCAGCGACATAGGCATCGGTTTCCCGCTCATAGTTTTACCTTGGGCGCGTCCTCATAGGCCGAGCCAATGCGGCACAACTGATCCAGTGTCTCGGCGAACAAATCAAACAACAATTTCAAGCGTTCCACGTCCTTGATAATGCCACCGACATGAAAACAGAGCTCGTCAGTGTCGGCGGGGAAGGCCGTTCCCGACCATCCCTCGTCGTCTTTTACCGTTAAGTGTATCTGTGGCTGAACGGCAATCAACTCCCGGAGCCTTGGGTTATCGAACAGCGCACGCAGCTTTCCTTCCTCTGTGCCCTTGATGATGAAATCCTGGTCGAAGTCCTCATGACCGACCTCGATGTCCTGCATCCCGAGCCACTTGGCAATGTCGCTGAATAGTCCACGACGGCAGATGGTGAAGCGGAAGTGGTCGGGGTTGACGTAGGGTGCTCTCAATCGAGTGAAAACCATTGTGGTTTTGCCGGTGGACACCGCGTAGGTATCCAGCGTAATGGTCCACTCATCGTGCGTGGCCTGGACCTTGTCTCCCTTCCAAAAGCCGCCCTGAACGTAGTCCGCACCGGTTTCCGTGCAAAGCTGTCGCCAGAGTTCCGCTCTGCTTGGACCGAACAATTTTCGCAGCGTGTTCATAGTGTTTCAATAATAGCCCATGCGCCTAGCGTCCCGGCTCAGTGTGAGCCGCCAGAGTGCCGGAACTCGAACCGGGGCGCAATCGGCGTGTTCACGGCGTGTTCACGGCGTGTTCACTGGCGTGTTCACTGGAGCAGCCTGGTTCGACCGTCCCATCATCGTTTGCTCCTCACTCTCTCTGCCGAATCGGCAAGCGCGAGAATCTTCGTGACACGGCCGCGGCCGACGACGCGTACTGGTGAGTGGCGTCCACCTTCCTCCGCCGTCAGGAATTGTATCTCGGCCTCAACGTCTGGGGGAAACTGGGGCATGCGGCGCTATTTGGTCGAACGACCCAAGCTCAGCGACCCGGCCCACGAGGGCGCTCGATTGCAACCGCGACTCGATGGCCGGGTTCGCTGCAGCGCATGGTCGGCGCATCCGTTGGGGGCCTGGGCTTTTCTCCTCCGATACAATGCGAACGCCATCGCGGTACCCGCAACCATCAGTGCAATGGAAGAAGGTTCGGGGATTGGTGTCAGGATGATTTCGATCGCGTCAATCGCCAACCAATCGGTCGGGCCTGGCGAGCCGCCCACATGAGTAAGGCTCCAAGCCAACTGATTCGGCGGACCGAACGGTGCGGTGATAATGCTGTGCCAGTTGCTAAACGGACCTTGGGCGGGTGAGCCATGCTCGACGCCCCAAACACTCGCGGAAGCAAATGATGTCCCAAACGCTGGCTGGTCGAAGCGGATGCCGTAAGACGACACCGGCGACGAGTAATGGTCATCAAGCGCCACCCAAGCACGGACCCGGGCCGACGTGAAAGCGGACAAGTCCAGTCCGAGGGCTGACAAGTCGAATGTCCATGTGCCCGACTCGCCGGAGTAAAGTATGTCTGCTGCGCCATCTGCGCCGTATGCGGGAAAGCCCGTCAAGTCCATCCTGACAACGCTCGTGGATCCCGTGCTCAGGATCACTGGTGTCGGGTTGGAGAGCGACGCGGCTGAAGCTGCGACGCTGGCCGCCAGAAAGAATCCGGCCAGACATTTCATGCTGATAGCCCCGAAGTTCATGGTTCCAGGTGCGCAGGCGCCGCCGAACGACGGAACTGAGCGACGCGGGCGGCCCAGCGCGTCCCAATTGACAACTGAGGTGGCCCGCCCGCGTTCGCTCCAGTGATTTTGTTGATAGGGGTAGGGAGAGCGGGTTTAGCGCTCCCCCTCCCTCCAAACTGAGCAGGCCAATTTCTAGCACTCAGCTTTCCAGTCAGTGGTTTCCTGTTTGGGATTGAATCCATTTCGCTTGAGCCTTTTCCAGACTA
>DATLUX010000152.1:0-12388 GCA_035577805.1 Verrucomicrobiia bacterium | reverse complement strand
ATCAGCGACCGCATCGAGCACGGGGCGATCCTTTTGAAACGACGGTTCGGCGTAGTCTCCGAACTCCGGCCGGATGGGAACCAGGGGGGAAGCGTAGGTGAATTCGTGAGCTTCGAGAGCATGCGCAGATCGATCTCCGCGGCACCGGGCTCGGACGCTCTCCCAGGCGGGCGTCTCGGTGGGTTCAGGGATAAAGGCTGGGCTTAAGGCCACGCGGCTGCGGGAAGTGATCACCAATTGTTGGTGAGGCCGCTCGACGGTGATGAAGTGAGTGGTGTTGCCGAAGTAGTCACTGTGCGAACTGGTGATGGCCGGGGCGGGTTGAATGACGAGTTCCTGTTCGAAGCAACGCTGCCGGGGACCACCCCGCAAAGCCAATCGAAGCAAATGATGCGACACGGAAACCTGTCCTGCATATTCATAGGTGGTCGTGTGCGTGATCTGGTAAAGAAGTCGTCTCATGATGTTGGTCAGCTCACGCGCGGCAAGGTATGACTGAAATAACGGCTCGTGAGATCGTCCGACAACGCGCCCAACTCCTGACTGCACCTTTCGAGCCGGTCCACCAAGGTTTCCCGCCGGCCTTGCAGCCATTCTGCCGCCAACGTATCCCAATCGGTGCCCGAGACCATGCTCTGCAGCGTGTCCATTCGTTGGCGGCCGTCCGGGTCCGAGGGCGCCAGTTCGATGGATAACGCACGAAGATGTCGGGCGAGGGCTTGAACTTGAAAGTGCAACGAACGCGGATTCGATTCCTCGCGCAGGAGCAGTTGGAGGACGCCCGGCAATCGTGCCTCCGCGAAATAACGCCGGCGGTAAGTCATGACGCTGTCGGCGATCTCGAGCACCGGTTCGAGAGCGGCCGCAGGCCTGGTTTCGATGCGAAGAGCGGCGCGCACCAGGTTGGTGATGCTCAGAGCTCGTTCGAGGCGCCGCCCCAGATCCAGGAAACACCAGCCGTGTCCCCGCGTCATATTTTCCATTTCCATCCCATTAAACGCCGCCAGGTCGAGGACCAGGCTGTGGATGAGCTCCAGCGCGTTCGCCAGCGGCAAGCGCCCGGGACGCGCCCGCGCATCGAGCTCCAGGTGACCCAGAATGCGCCAGGTATCTCCGGAAAACCGGTCGCGCACGGTGGACGCAATAAAACGGATCCGGCTCAATAACTCGCCGGCGCTGCCGGTCAGACGCGGTTTGTAGAGCAAAGCCAACACTTGTTGCTGCAGCGCGGCTCGGAATGACTTGACCGAAGCCGGCGTGAGTGGGCCCGTGACCAGGTTGAGGCGCGCCATCAATTCAGCCAGCACCTCGAGCACCGTGGCTCCGGACCGGGCGGGCTCGTCCGCCATCCGGCCGAGCACGCAACGCAACACGCGCAGGGTTTGTTCAAGGCGTTCGGTGTAACGGCCGAGCCAGTAGAGATTATCGGCGGCGCGACTGGGCGTGCGATCCGGCTCCGCGACAGGCGTGTCCATCACGACGGGCATGGTGTCAGCCTCGACTCGATCCTGCGCGGACACCGTCAGCGGATCGAGCACCCAGGTGTCTTTGCTCCCGCCGCCGCTTTGCATCGAGACAAGGGGATCTTCCAAAGTGCGCGAGACGCGCGTGAGCCCGCCGGGTAAGACGGCCGTGTCGTCACCGTCGTGGGCCACATAGGCGCGCACCACCACGGAT
Source organism: Verrucomicrobiia bacterium (assembly GCA_035577805.1). GTDB lineage: Bacteria > Verrucomicrobiota > Verrucomicrobiia > Limisphaerales > JADJPG01 > DATLUX01. Next base: position 10,711 of record DATLUX010000152.1, on the reverse strand, counting down.
CGAGCTTCGAAATGGTTTTCGACCCACACCGGCGCGCGCGACACCACCACGCGTTCCTGGCCCACAAAGTCCCGCGGCCGCGCACGGATCGCTTGCACGAGTTTGGCCCGCTCGCCGGCGGTCAACCGTCCGCCGAACCACGGCTGGCGCGTGGGCGCCGAGAACGCGGGTTTGATGACCAGCTGATCGAGATGTTCTAAAACATAACGGAGTTCCTCCGCCTGCCCGCACCACCAAGTGGCCACGGAGGGCAGGAGCAGCTCTTCGCCCAGGAGATGGCGGCAGAGTCCCGGAAGAAAGGCGAGGAACGCGGGCGTTTCCATGAGGCCGGCGCCCAGGGCGTTAGCCAGAGCCACGTGGCCGGCGCGCGCCGCTTCGACCAACCCCGGCACACCCAGAAAGGATTCGCTGCGCAGTTCGAGCGGATCACAAAATGAATCGTCCACGCGCCGCAGGATCACGTCCACCGGCTGAAGACCCTCCAAAGTCTTGAGGAACACGCGCTGATCCCGCACGGTCAGGTCGCCACCTTCCACCAAAGGGAACCCCAGATAACGAGCCAGGTAGGCGTGTTCGAAATAAGTCTCGTTGTGAGGACCGGGCGTCAACAGCACCGCGCTCGGGTTGCGCGCGTGGCTGGGGGCAAGTCCGAATAGCATCTCGCGTTCGGTGCGGAAGAAATCAGCGAGCCGCTGCACGTTGCGTTCGCGGATCTCGTCGGGCAAGACGCGCGAGATCACCGTGCGATTCTCGAGGGCATAACCCGCGCCGCTGGGCGCCTGCGTGCGGTCCGACAGCACCCACCATTGTCCGTCGGCCGACCGCGCCAAATCAGACGCCTGCAGATGCAGATAAACCTGCCGCGGCACCGCAATGCCCCGGCAAGGCCGCAGGAATCCGGGGTTGCCATACACAAACTCGGGGGGAAGAAACCCGTTCCGAAGCAAACGCTGTCCGCCGCCATAAAGATCGCTCAGGATCAGGTTGAACAGCCGGGACCGTTGAGTGAGCCCCGCTTCGATCCGGGTCCAGTCCTCGGAAGAGATCAAGAGGGGCACCAGATCCAGGCCCCAAGGACGATCCATGCCCTGCGGATCCCCATACACATTATAAGTGACCCCATGTTCGCGGATCAGGCGCCGCCCATTCTCCCAACGGGAGGACAACTCGTGCGGCCCCAGGGCTTGCAGGGAATGGATAAACTCACGCCAATGCGGACGCGGCTGTCCTGGCTCCGCTTGCATTTCGTCAAAGACGCCCGGCGCTGCCGCGTACCGCTGGAAGAGGCGGTCGGCCGTCGACGCTTCTTCCGGCGGCACGAACGGCGCGTGTTCCTGTCCTGACGAAGCGCTCATGCCGCCGCGCGCCGGATGCTCCAAGGCAGAGCGCGAAAAGCCGACCGGGCACGAACGTCGGACAAAAAAATGGCTCTTGTCTCGTGGCTCAACATTCGCGTCTCAGGTAGATTGTCGATGATCTTCGGTTTTTGTCGATCCTGTTGTGGATCCTCTCAGCTTCTCAGGTCCAGGGTAAACGGGAACTCGCGCGCCGGTTGCTCTGGCGGCGGCTGAAAGGTGCCTTGGGTGTGTCCCTGCACGGTGAAACGCGCCAACCGGCGGCTCTCGGCTTCGTAAGCATTAACGGGAAACGTGTCGTAATTTCGTCCACCCGGGTGCGCGACATGGTAGGTGCAGCCGCCCAACGACCGGGCATTCCACGTATCAAAAAGGGCAAAGACCAGCGGCGCGTGGACGCCGATGGCGGGCTGAAAACATTGGGCCGGCTGCCAGGCTCGATAACGGACCCCGGCCACGGCTTCTCCGTTGACCCCGGTGGGATGCAGCGGCACACGCCGGCCGTTGCACGTGATGATGAAGCGGTCGCCGATCAGGCCGCGGGCTTTGACTTGCAACCGTTCCAACGAACTGTCCACGTAACGCACCGTGCCGCCGCCGCCCGGTTCTTCGCCCAGGACGTGCCAGGGTTCCAAGGCCGAACGCAGTTCCACCTGCACGTCGCGCTGGGCAAACTCGCCCAGACGCGGGAAACGAAACTCGAAGTGAGGCGCGAACCATTCATGCTCGAACGCATAGCCGGCCTGGCGCAGATCCTGGAGGACGTCGCGGAAATCGGTCTCGCAAAAGTGCGGCAACATCCAGCGATCATGCAAATCGCTGCCCCAGCGGACCAAGCCGTTCTCATAGGGTTGACGCCAGAACCGGGCGATGAGGCCGCGCAAGAGCAAGTGCTGGGCGAGGCTCAGGCGCGCATGAGGCGGCATCTCGAAGGCTCGCATCTCCACCAGGCCCAACCGGCGTGCGGAACCTTCCGGCGGATATAACTTGTCGATGCTGAACTCAGCCCGATGCGTGTTGCCGGACGCGTCGATGAGCAGGTTGCGCAGCAGTCGGTCGAGCAGCCAGGGCGGAGTCCAACCATCGGCCTTGGGCAATTGCTGGAAAGCCAACTCCAATTCGTAAAGAGAATCGTGCCGGGCTTCATCGACCCGGGGCGCCTGGCTGGTCGGCCCGATAAATAGACCGCTAAACAGCCAGCTCAAGGCGGGATGGTTCTGCCAATAGGCCAGCAGTGAACGCAATAGATCCGGACGCCGCACGAACGGCGAGTCCGTCAACGTCGCGCCTCCAATCAAAATATGATTCCCGCCGCCCGTCCCCGTGTGCCGGCCGTCGAGCATGAACTTCTCCGTTCCCAGCCGCGTCTGCCTCGCTTCCTCATAGAGCACCGTGGTTTTTTCAACCAGCTGATCCCAAGAATCGCTCGGGTGCAAGTTGACCTCGAGGACGCCCGGATCGGGCGTCACGGCGAGCTTGTGCAGGCGCGGGTCTGGCGGAGGCGGTTCGCCTTCCATGATCACTGGAAAGCCCAGGCGCGCGACCGCCGTTTCGACGCCGGCCACCAGGTCCAGATAATCTTCCGTGGTCGCCACCGGCGGCAGGAACACGTGCAGCCGGCCCTCGCGCGGTTCCACACAAAGGGCCGTGCGCATGATCCACGATGCGCTCTCGTGCCTGGCCGGTCGGCGCGTTGGGTCCGCCTCCAGCAGGGCTGTCTCCTCGCGATTCCTGCCCGGCTCCCCAACCGCTTCGGCAACCTGCCGCCGAAATCCGGGCCGGTCCCCGCGCAGGGCCGGGGCGGGAGCGCCTGGCACAAAACGCTGACGCGGGTCGCCAGTCGCAGAGGGCCACTCGGTGGGCAAGGGCGGCAGCCGTTGAGTGGGGTCTTGCTGCCAAATCCAGCGCCGTTCCTGATCGGCGACCCACGGGATGGAATCCAACGGCAACCGCAACCCCATCGGCGAATCGCCCGGGAGCAGCCAGAGGATGTCTTCGTCCCGCAGAAACCAGGCGCCACTCGTCCAGGCGGCGAGTTGTCCGGACCACACCCGATCGATCGGCAACGCGTAGCCCACGACGGCCCCCAGACCACGTTGAAACAGGCGAGCCAATCGATCGCGTTCCTGCTGGTCCTTGAGATTGGATTTTTCCGGAGTGACGTTGGAAGGCAGGCGCCGTTCCTTCCAGGTATAATAGAAAACATCCTCGTAACCCGGAAGCAGATGCAGCGGGTTCACCCCAAGCACGTCCACGATTTCCAGACTCAGGGCTTTGGCTTGTTTCGGACCGAAGCCGTAATCCTTCGATTCGTCGGCGATCAGTTTTTCGTCCTTCCAGATCGGCACGCCGTCCTTGCGCCAGAAAGCGGCCAATGCCCAGCGCGGCAACGGCTCACCCGGATACCATTTGCCCTGTCCATAGTGGAGGAGAGCGCCCGCGCCCGGAGCGAAGTGCCGCTGCAAACGGCGCAACAATTGTCCGGACAACCTGCGTTTGGCTGGGGACAGGGCGGTGAAATTCCATTCCGGACCATCCGGGTCGTCGATCGACACGAAGGTCGGCTCTCCACCCATGGTCAGGCGAACATCCTGTTTGAGGAGATCCTGATCGATGGCGCAGCCCAGCGCTTGGATGCGAGCCCATTGTGCGTCGGTGTAGGGTTTGGTCACCCGCGGGCTTTCATAGACCCGTTGCACGCCCATCTGATGATGCAACCTCGCCTGACAGGGATCGACTGCCCCCGTGACTGGCGCGGCCGTGGACGGCTCGGGCGTACACGACAAGGGGATGTGCCCTTCGCCGGCCAGCAAGCCGGAAGTCGGATCCAACCCGATCCACCCGGCGCCGGGCAGATATACTTCGCACCAGGCGTGCAAATCGGTGAAGTCCGCCGCCGGTCCGCTCGGACCTTCCAACGCTTTCACGTCCGGGGTCAACTGGATCAGATACCCGCTGACAAACCGGGCCGCGAGTCCGAGGTGCCGCAACGATTGCACCAGGAGCCAGGAGGTATCACGACAGGAGCCGCTGGCCTTCTGCAGGGTCTCTTCGGGCGTTTGCACGCCGGGCTCCAGGCGAATCAAATAACCAATGTCTTGGTGCAGTTTGCGGTTGAGGGTGACGAGAAAATCGATCGTGCGTAGTTTCGGATCGCCGGGAGCAGGCGGATGGGGCGGAGCCGGGAACCGTCCGCCGTCGTGGTGGACATCGACCGGCTGGGCGTGGCCGGGGACCGGCGCGTAGATGATGGCTTTGTCATTTCCCAACAAACTGCGGCGGATCGCCATCAGATAACGGGCTAATGCGGGCGTCGCCTGCACCGTGGCGAGAAAGGGAGCAAGCTCCCTGGCTAACGCCGGCTCGTAGGTAAAGGGATAATGGGTTGCCGAATCGTCGAGGAAGAAGTCAAACGGATTGTAGACGGCCATCTCGGCGACCAGCTCCACTTCCACATTCAACTCGGGGAGCGGCGCCGGGAAAACCAGGCGCGCGTTCCAGTTGGAAAACGGATCCTGCTGCCAGTTGATGAACGGATCGCCGCTGACCTGCAGGCAATAGCTTAAGATGCGAGTCCGACAGTGCGGCGCCGGCCGCAGCCGCAGGATGTGCGGGCCGTGGGCTACGGGTTGGTCGTAGGTATAGCGAGTTTGGTGACGGAGCGCGACGTGGATGGCCATGCAAACAGAAGCTCAAAAAAAGAATCGCTAGGCGCAGGCGGCGCTCACCGCGATCGATTCGGGTTCCAGATAACGGATGCGTTTGTTGATGTCGGTGTTGATGGAGTGATAGGGTTGAGTGAGGTTGCCGGGGGCAAACAAGGTTTGGCGGAGATGTTCCATGTCATCCTCCCCGATCGCATCGGTAAAGATGGGCATGAGATATTCCATGCCGAGGCGGGACGGTTTCATGAGTTTGGCATCGTAGAGGAGCGGATGCATGCGGCGGGCATGGATCAGTCCCCAGCGATCGCGGAACCGGTTGGCGTCGTAACCCTGGACGTGGAAGCCTTGCGCAGTGTTGTATTGGAGGATGGACACGGCATTATTTTCACCGTCGAGCAACAATTCAACGGCTTTGGCTCCCTGTTGCGCGGCGTAAAAGCGGTCGAACAGGATGGGCCGGCCGCCCCGCTGGGTGTGGCCTACTTTGCGGGTGAAGATGGCTTCGCGGGCGGATTCTCCCCGGCGATAGAGTTGGAAGTAGCGATCGCCGATCATCTGGATGAGCTTGGAGCGAAGAGCCTCCGCTGCGCCGCTCAGGACGAGATTGCCCGCCGGGTCCGCGGAGCGGGTCTCGGCGCCCAACTCCCGGCCCAGGGCATCGACAATCCCTTCCCCGCAGACGATCACCACATTCTTCTGTTGATCGTAGATGTGTTTGACTCGCTCGACGAGATGTTCCAGGTCCAGGGGCTGCTCCGGGACCAGCACGATATCCGGCCGGCCATAAGACGAGCCCAAGGCGATATAGCCCGAATGCCGGCCCATGACCTCGATGATGGCGATGCGCCGGTGGCTTTCGGCCGTAGTGCGGATGCGTTCCACGCCTTGAGCCGAAACGAAAACCGCCGTGGCATAGCCGGGCGTGACGTAATTGACCAGATGATCGAGATCAAACTGCGTGCGGGACTCGGTCCGTTTGTAGCGGAACCCGCCTTTGGCTTCGGGATCCGGCACCCGCACCCATTCATCGGGTTCACTGGGATAATTCAGTCCGAGATCATTATCGATGGTTTTGGGAGCCAGGACACTGGGCAGCCGTTCGGCCAGAGGTTGCAATCCGTTGAGGGTGCCGTCGCCCCCCACACAAATCAGGCCTTCAATCCGGAGCCGTTGGAGGCGTCCAGTGATTTCGTCGAGTTGGGTATGGGCGTCTGGATCCACAAAATCGCGTGAGGATCCGATCAGCGTGCCGCCCTTGGTGGGATCGACCTCCGGGATATCCTGAAAGAGCGGGTTCAGGTGCAGATGCGGCACCCGTGGATTAAACAGGCCGTTAAAGCCTTTGATCAGGCCGAAGACTTCGACTCTGAGTTGGTTGGCTCGGATGACCGCACCGTGGATGGTGGCGTTCAAGGCGGGGGTGTCGCCGCCGGCCGTGAGGATGGCGATACGTTTCATAGTGTGCGGACGTCATTGGGCCTGGACCTGCGAAGCCGGTTGCGGAGGCGGTGGCTTGCGGGTCGGGCTCGGGGTGCGGAAAGCGAAGAAGGTGTCATGAATTCCCGTTCCGACCTGGTTCATGCGGGTTTGCAGGTGATCGAGGTACTCGTGCAAGCCCGCGGCGATGATTTCGTCGACGCTCGCGTAGGACAGATCCGAACACAATTGTCCGAGCAATTTCTCCGCAGGCTGCCGGAACGTCCCCACCGGCGTGCCGGAAATGGCGTGCAATGAATCCCGGGCCGACAATAAACAATAATGGATGGCCCGGGGAAATTCCCGGTCGAGCAGCAGGAATTCCACGACCCCGCGGGGGGTCAGGCGTCCCTGGCGTTTGCGGAACATCTCGAAGGCGCTGGCCGAACGCAGCACCGCCGCCCACTGCATGTCATCGAAAGGGGTGCCGATGTCTTCGACCGAACGCAGCAGGATGAAGTATTTGACATCGAGGATCCGGGAGGTTTTGTCGGCGCGCTCCAACATCTGGCCCAGGCGCGCGAAGTGCCAGGGTTCACCGTGGGTCATGGTGGCTTCGCTAATGCCGCAGAAAAGGTGGCTGGCCAGCTTGACTTCAGCGAAGAATTCGTGCGGCGCCGCCAGGCGCCCGCCAGCGCCGGCCGCGTCCGTCACCATCAAATAAAATTTGTTCAACTGCAGCCACATCTCGGAAGCGATGATCTCGCGCACGGTGCGCGCGTTCTCGCGGGCGGCGCGCAAGCAGCTGAGAATGGAATTGGGATTCTCCGGAGCAAAGGTGAGGAACTGGATGACATTCTGCTGGCTGGGAGCGCCGTAGCGTTTGGCGAAGTGTTGATGATCGCCGGTGGTGGCGACGAGCGGTTCCCATTGCTGATCGGAGCCGGCGGGCGCGTCGAGCATGAGTTGCAGGTTCACTTCGATGAAGCGGGCCACGTTCTCAGCCCGTTCGGTATACCGGCTCATCCAGTAGATCGATTCGGCGACCCGGCTCAGCATGGTGGTTCCTTATTCCGGAGTGCGGAGGGCCGATTCCAGATCACGGCCCAACGCGGCTAACCGCTCCGGATCGGATACCTTGCGGCCGTGACCGTCGGTGATGTGGATCCGATCCCGGGCCAGCTTGCCGCTGGTTTCGATGCGGGCCGAGGTCACGATCAGGCCCTGTTGGGCGAGGGCTTCCAGGAGGTCGTAAAGCAGGCCCAACCGGTCCGGAGCTTCCAAATGGATGACCGTCCCGGTCGGCGACGATTCATTGTCGAACCTAATGACCGGCCGCTCCGGGCCTGGCGGAGCGAGAAACCGATGACTGGAACACGCCCACAACGAGGCGAAGCGCGGCGGTTCACTCAGCGCGCCTTCCAGCAGGAACGTCATCTCTTCGAGACGCGCGGGGGTAGCGGCGCGGGCTCCATCGAATTCAGTGACGGTGAAGGTATCGAGCACCACGTTGTCCAGGCGCGTAAAGACGTCCGCCTGGAGAATGTTGAGCCGGACGGCGCTAAAGGCCGCCGCGGCTTTGGCCAGCAGCCCCTGACGATCCCAGGTGCAGAGCATGACCTGCGTGCTGTCCTGGCCCGCGGACTGACGCGAACTCACAAATGGCAGTGAGGGCGGCACGTTGAGGGCCGCGATTTGCCTGAAAAAGCCGTGGATCGTCTCCAACCCCCACCGCAAGTCCGGTTCGCTCACCCGTTGCCAGTAATGCTCGGGCATGCCCACCAGATGCGCCTCCACTTCGTCCGGGCTGAGGCCGGCCGGCAGACTCTGCTCCAGGTGCGTGCGAAACCAGTTTCGACGTTGGCCTCCCGGCACCTCCAAGCCGGGCGCGCCAGCACAGGATGGAGAGGCGAAAAACTCGGAGGCGTGCATCGGCTTGCTCATGCGACGTGAGACGGCTTACACGGCGGCATGAGCAGGCAAGTCCGCCGCCAGAGTGCGTTCCGGACCGAACTCGTCCCGCTCCGGCACCGGCGCATCGGCCAGCACCCAGGTGTCCTTGCTGCCACCGCCCTGGGAGGAATTGACCACCAGCGAGCCGCGCTTGAGCGCGACCCGGGTCAATCCTCCGGGCAGGACAAAAATGTCTTTGCCATACAGGATGTAGGGGCGCAGGTCGACGTGACGTCCTTCAAAGTGGTCATCGACCAAGGTGGGCACGCGGGAGAGCGCGAGCGTGGGTTGAGCGATGTAATTGCGGGGAGCCGCCTTCACTTTGCGCGCAAACTCCTCACGCTGGCTGGCCGAAGCATGGGGGCCGATCAACATGCCGTAACCTCCGGATTCGTTGGCCGCTTTCACCACCAGCCTGTCCAAGTGACTCAACACATACTGCAAATCCTCCTCCTCCGCGCAGATGTAAGTGGGAACATTGGGCAGGATAATGTCCTCGCCCAAATAATACTTCACGATCCGCGGCACGTAAGCGTAGACGACTTTGTCGTCGGCCACGCCGCCGCCGGGCGCGTTGGCGAGCGCGACGTTGCCCGCCCGGTAAACCTCCATCAACCCCGGAACGCCCAGCATGGAGTCGGCTCGAAAACATTTCGGATCCAAAAAATCGTCGTCAATCCGCCGATAAATCACGTCCACGCGCTCGAATCCTTTAGTGGTGCGCATGCAGACATAACCGTCGTCAATGACCAGGTCGCGGCCTTCGACTAGTTCGACCCCCATCTGTTGGGCGAGGAAGGAATGCTCGAAGTAGGCCGAGTTGTAGATCCCGGGAGTCAACACCACGCAACGCGGGGTGGTGATCGAATCCGGCGAAAGGTATTCCAGCATGTCGCGCAAACGGCTCGGGTAATTGGCCACCGGCCTGATCTTGGCTGCGGCAAACACTTGCGGAAACATGCTCTTCATCACCGCGCGGTTTTCCAGAACGTAAGAGACACCGGAGGGACAGCGCAGGTTGTCTTCCAACACATAGATCTGGCCGTCGCGATGACGGACCAGATCGGTGCCGGTCACATGACACCAGATGCCCCTGGGCGGCTTGAATCCCATGCATTCCTTGCGAAACGCTTTGGCGCCCAGAATGATGTCCGCCGGCAGCGCGTTGTCTTTGAGAATTTTCTGCTCGCCATAAAGATCGTCGATGAACAGGTTCAGCGCAAAGATACGCTGCTTGAGGCCGCGTTCGATCCGGCTCCATTCGGCCGCCGGCACAATGCGCGGCACTAAATCGAACGGGAAAATCTTTTCGGTTCCGGCGCTTTCCCCGTAGACATTGAAAGTGATCCCCATTTGCAAGAGAGCTCGCTCGGCCGCGCGCTGGCGGTTGACAAATTCGCCATCAGGCAGCGCTTCGATGTTCTGGACCAACGGGCGAGCCGAAGCGCGCGGCTGGCCGTTCTCTCCGAACATCTCGTCGAAGAACTCGTCCATCTGATAGTGAGTGAATCGCATAAGTACGTGCCGCGCCCTCCGCCTGGACTCATGTCCTCCACGTGGAACTGCCGGGGAGCCCGTCGTTGCGGTCATAAGCAACGGCAGTGCCATGTGGCGCGCCGCGCCCCCACGGCCGCCCCCACCAACCCTGACCCGGGCGTAACTGCCGAAAACTCAGCGCAGACAACCAACTTCCCCTGCCCTGCACCTGCATTTTGCCAGCGCAGAAAAGACGCTGCTGCGCCAGCGGTTGGCTGGATTTGTTCGAACTGGTTAAAAGAAGACAACGGAGCGAAAGCGGAAAGCGGCCTGCCACGCCGTAGCCAAAGGCGAAGGCGGGAAAGCGGAAAGCGGAAGGCGGCGCCGCTAGAGTCCTTGATTCTGAAAAGAAGGGGTGAGCAGATCAAGTTTTCAAGCGGCTAGTTTCCCTGCGCGGTAGGCATTCAAGGCGTTCTTGAATCGAGCGAAGCCCAACCGGACTCACCCTATGGAAGGTGCGATCGATTTTGGTTTGGCGAAGCCAAACCCTCTAACGAGAGCTTGTCTCGAAAAGGGCGATTTCGGCCTTTGTCCCGAGAACGTTCCTGGGACAGGCCCTAACGAGGCGGGACCTCAGAGCGGCAAGGCACTCCAAGGCGCCCAATCTTGCAAAGAATCGTCCTCGCCTTGCTGGTCTGAGGCTTTGCCTCGTTAGCCTCGTGATGTCGTGTGCCCTGGTCGGCTCAGTAAACTCCGCTGCCCCGTCGCCCACCAACGTCCAAGCGCGCGGCCCGCGCGCCGCCAATTATCGTAATGTTCATGGTCTTGGGCGACGCGACGCTGCGC
>DATLUX010000151.1:0-12332 GCA_035577805.1 Verrucomicrobiia bacterium | reverse complement strand
AATCGGTTCGGCAGGTTACGGAGATGGCGTGCGCGCCATCGATCCACGGAACGGCCAGACGCTCTGGTCCCTCCCAGCACCTTCCCCAACGTGCGCTCGCGTGGTAGCGGCGAACATCGACGGACGGAAAGGCGACGAACTGGTCTATGTCGCCGGCTCAAAATTGGTTGCCGTGACGGGCGATCGGCGCGCCGGCAAGATTTTGTGGGAATGGCAGGGTCCAACCCGGCTTTCCATGCCCGCGATTGCGGACGTCAATGGCGATGGCTTCGCCAAATTATCGTCCAAGCCGCCGATGGCAGCGTTTTTTGCATCGATCAGTGAAGAGGCTGACGCCCTGCCTCTCAAGGTTGTCGTGGCGTGGCGAGCCGGTAAACGCGGTTGCTGTGATATACCAGGTCCGGCACGAGCTCAACCCGGTTGGTGGACGCCGCCAGTACGTCCGCGAGCTTTTGCCACGGCAGCGTGCCTGGGGCGTCATTGAACTGAACCGTGTAGGTGCGGTTTGAGACCGCTTGGAAGCGAATCAACGCGGCGGGCGGGGCGCTAACGGCATCGATCTTCAGGTAGCTGGCGCTGTCGGTTGGATCGGTGCCGGCGATATATTCTGCGCGGTTGCTCAGGCCGTCGCCGTCTGGATCCGCGGTCGGATCGGCGTTTAGGCCGCCGAAGAAGGTATTCTCCCACTCATCGGGCAACCCATCGCCATCAGTGTCGGCGAGGTACTCGAGGAGGGCTGGAGCCGAGATTACTCCAGCGGTGGACGCGTGATTGGTCACCACGAACACGTAGTTGGTCCAAGGCGGCGCGGCGTTCGTGCCGGTGAGCGTATAGAAGAAACTGTGCGAGTTGATGGTGAAAAACGTGCTCGGACCCGGTGGGAGCGTCGTTTCGTTGCGACGAATTCCAATCCCGAGGGGCAGGGTAGCCGTATTGGTGACGGCGATGCTTAGGGTGACCGGGCCGCCGAGCAGGACTGTCTGACTCATCGGCTGCGCGACAATGATCGGTTCGATCAGGATGACGAGTGTGGCGGGCGCGCTTTCCGTGGAAGAAACCGGATCCGACACGACCACGCTATAATCGCCCGCGTCGGCAGGTCCCACCTCCGCGAGCGTCAGCGACCGGTCCGTGCGGCCCGGAAGGTTGGTGCCGTTAAGCCGCCATTGATAACTCACCGGCAAGGGGCTGAAGGCGGTCACGCTGAAGGTCACGCGGTTGGTGGGCGGAACCGCGACGCTCTGGGGCTGCGCCAGGATGACCACAGGAATGATCAGGTCGATTGTAGCAATAGTACTCACCACGGACCCGCCCTGATTGAACACGACGACGTTATAGTCGCCAGCTTGTTCCGGTTGCAAGGCAGGCAGCGTCAAGGTCGCGTTCGTGGCCCCGCCGACATTCGCCCCGCGGAAACGCCATTGATAACCGAGTGGTGCGGCTCCACCCGCGGCGATCGTGAGCGCTACGGGAGTTCCGACGAGAACGCTCTGACTTAGCGGCTGAGTGGTAATGATCGGCGCGGTTTCGATCGCGGTGGCTGAGGCCGCATTGGGAATGGCCGCCACCCAACTAGCCGGGTCATTGCCATAAGCGTCGGCCGCGGTTCGCTGCAGCGACAGCCCGTAGCCGTCCGCCCCTGCCGGCCACGGGGAGGAGTCGCTATACTCCACCTCATCCATCAGAACGTAAGGGACGACCTCGAGAAGCGGTGTGGTCGGCTTCTCTAATTTCAGGTCGTCCCTGGAATTGTCGAGTTTTCCTGCGTAGGGCCCGAACAAGCGGACGTTGGAGCTGACGCCGTACTTCGCTCGGAGGGCGGAGACCAGGGCAGCGTTGGTCGGGTTGAAGGGCAGTAGCAAGATGAATTCGGCTCCTGCCAGAATCACGCCAGTTGGGAAATTGAAATTAACACCCCCTCGCAGGCGCCAAGTGTTGACGGGCAAGTTGGGATCGAAAAGGGGGATGGGCTCGCGGCTGGTGTTTTGCAGCTCAATGAATTCATCGTCGCGGTTATCGGTCTGGCCGTCGTGGTCAGGCGGGCGATACATGATTTCGCTCATGATCACAGGCCCGACGCGCGGGCCGCTGTTGGGGGCGCCCAGGCTGCGCGAGGTTTGCGCGACGAAATGTTCGCGGCCGTCGCTGGACACATAACGGCCGAAGCTAACGCCATCCTCCGCGGCGCCGAAGCGGTGGCCATGGACGTAACCGGTGAGATGGCCGGCGTCGTCGGCGCTAAAGATCCAGACCTCCTCGCCCGCCGAACTCAAGGCGAAGGGAGTCGCGCCTGAGTTGAACCGGGATTCGTCGATGGTCAGATAGCTGTCCGGGCCGATGATGGTTCCATTGGGAAACCGGTACTTGGCGGGCGTGTGGAAGTCGTCAGTCAACCACCAGCCACTGATGTCGGTGGGCTCTGTCGTCGGGTTGTACAATTCGATGGTATCGAACGGCGGCGGCAGATCGGTGCGGGTGAGCACCTCGTTGATGAGCACAGGCGCAGGCGCGACCGACGCTGACGCCGGATCGGCGTCCCCAGGAGAGCCTCCCCATCCGCTTGGATGCCATTGACTGGCTTGGCTCCAGGCGTCCGGCTCGGCGGCTTCATCCACGATCACCAGGGCAAAGCCCAAGCCGTCGGTGATCGGGTACCATGGCTGGTAGCTGAAATCGAGAATCTCCTCGCCGGCGGCGTCGAGGAGTTGGATGCGTTCGCCGCGGTGGTCAAGGTTGCCGACGAATTGGCCGGCCACAGGTAAACCGTTGCCGTAGCGGGCGGCGAAGGCGTCTGCGTTCTTCACCACCAGCACCCGCTGGCCGGGCGCGAGATTGGTGATCGCGCTGCCGGTGAAACTAAAAGCGATACCGTTAACCAGGCGCACCTCGGTGAGGTCAAGGGAGACGGTGGAGGAGATGTTTTTGAATTCGATGTACTCGAAATCATCCGCCAGCCATGGGTCCAGCGCGGTGGGATGGAACATGATCTCCGTAATGCGAAGGAATTGCTGCGCCAGGCTGGGCGCGCCCGGATAGGCGAACGTATGCACCGGACGTTCCAGGTTGTTCTTCACCGTCAGGGTTTCGCCACGGGCGGAAAGATGTCCGTGATAGGGGCCAAGGACGAACAAGCCTTGACCGCCGCGTGGGCCGCTGGTCCGTGTCCGAAATGCGCGTGGGTTCGGCGAAACGTAGGCGACGCTGTTGGAGGGCAGCACGGTGCCCGGTGCGAAAGTGAACTCGACGCCACCCGTGAGTTTCCAGCCGGAGATATCCAGTGCGAATGGTGTTGGGTTGGTGAGACAAACATATTCCTGCTCCTGGTTGCCGCTCACGGGATTGAAGTCAACGTCGGCGATCGCAATGAAGCTGTTGGCCGGCTGGCTCAACGGGATGCCGGCGTTGTTGGTGTTAGCGATGCCGATGGCTCGGGTGGTGTTGGTGATGCAATGAGTCACATACCAATGCTGCCGGCGCGGTCCGATGAACTGGGTGAGCAGATCGCCGGCTCCGTCGCTGAAGGTCTTGCCGGCGGCCCAGGGCGAGAATCCCCACTTGGCGCGGTCGAGATTGGCTTCGACCGCGATCAGGTTCGTCATGGATTTGACGTAATTTTCCAGGATCAAGGATTCCGAGGGAATGCTCGGCGGCTGAACCATTTGATCCAGGATCGAGCGCTCTCGACGCAGCAGCATCTGGCGAGTCTCGGGCAGCGTGACGATGACGTCGTAGAGACGATTATAGTTGGTTCCAGTGCTGGCCCCGCCATAGAGGGGATGGCTCTTCGAGCTATCGACCGTGGCTTGAAGCGGATTGCTGCCGCCGTAGAGCTGGCCCCAGGACGCATTCATGTCGAAAGGGATGTTGCGCCAGCAACCGTCCCCGAAGGTGTCGCGATAAATACTCATGTTGGCCCACACGTCGTCGTTCTCGCCGCACCAACGCGAGCCGGCCAGACAGTTGATCACCTCCGGTAGATCGAGCAGGTCGAACACCGTGTTGCGCCGGACGGTCGCGGAGGCAGTCTCGTTGATGCCGTTGGCCAGCTGCAGGTAATCCGTCCGGGTCAGGTCATCATCCGGCTCCAGCTTTTGGAACACGCCCGTGCTGGTAAAGGCGGGGACCAGGTTGCCCACTGCTTTGTATAGCGCGCCTCTTGGATCGTAGCCCATTCGTTCCACCTGTTCCTGGCCGATGACATCGCTGTGGAAGGCCAGCTCGAAGAACTGCGCGTTCATCTGCACGCGCACGGGATAATCATAAGGCGCGGGCACGCCGATTTGGTTGAGGAACCAGAAGCAGAGATGCTGACGCAGATACGCCGGATCCAAATACTCCGCCAGCAGAGAAGATTTGCGGGTGCGCCCGCCTGGACCGGCATGACGCAGCTCGTGACCGTGGTTGAACTCCAGCCGGTGCGCTTTCTTGGCAAAGCGGGCTGAGGTGTTGCCGCGCACCTCCATGTAAACGTTGTCGTAGAACTCGCCGTCATAAAAGAAGGCCACGCGCCCGCCCGTCTCCGTGTCAATCCCCGCCAGTTGCCCCGGCGCGACGAACAGGTGGAAGATCGGCAGCTTGCTGGTGAGGTTGGTCGGATTGACGATGGTGCCGAGATATTCTTCGGTGTTGGTCGGGCTGGTAAACAGTGGCCAGCGCGAGGCGTTGCTGTTGACGTCCGTGGCGGACACGAAATAACGAATCATTTGTCCGTTGGTCGAAAGGTTGGCCGGAATGCTCGCGCCGTACCAGCCGTCGCCGGCTGCGCCGTCGCCATGCGCGCCGTCATCAAACATCGGGACGCTGATTTCGTCGCCAAACATGATGCGGTAACGGAGCGTGACGCTGTCGACACTGTGAAAGGAGGGACGAACGCGGGCCGTCAGCAGCAGATCCTCGTGGTCCAACGGCACGTTGGGGGCGTGTTGCACGGAATCGATAATGGGGCCGGGCGCCGCCGATCCGTCGAGGTTGACTGCGCCGGGTGTCGGCGTCGTGAAATAGACGCCGCTCGCGCCGGAAACATAAGCCGGCGGTGATCCGGATTGAGCGAAACCATATGCGACGTCCGCCACCTGAGGTGGGAACGTCGGGCTGAATTGGCTGACCACGGTCACGCCATCGGGCTTAACCAGGGCGAGATACTCGCCTCCGGAGAAAAGATGGAAGCTGGTATGCAGACGCGCCCCCGGCACACGCCGATCCTTGCCGGAAGCAAACACCACGAGGAATCCACCGCCAGCCAGGTTCGTGGACGGGAATCGCCACTTGGTTAGATCACCAGCGTTGTCGGTAAGATACCACCCGTCGAGTTTCACCGCGACGTCGCTGGGATTGTAGATTTCGATCCAATCCTCGTAAGAGCCGTCCTCGTCGGCGAGCGTATGCGCATTCAAGGCCATGAACTCGCTGATGTAAGGCAGGGCCGCCGCGGCGTCGGGCTCCAAGCGATAACTCCAGGCGCTGCCGGCGAATGCGTTCGGCGGCGTAGCTTGGTCGTCGATCTGATGGTCCGGCGCCCAAGCCACCCCGACGGTCCCGCCAGCAGGCTGCGGAAAAGTAAAGATATACTGGCTGGCTGCCACTTGGGTCACGGTTGAGGCCGGAGTGTTGTCGACCAATAGGTCGGTTGCGTTCACACCGCTGACCGCTTCACTGAACAGCACACTGATGGAAGTCAGCGAGTGCACGGTGGCACCGGCGCCCGGTGACAAAGCGGCCACGATTGGAGGAGTATGATCGACGAGAGTGTAGGTCCAAGCGGCGCTCGGATCAGCGTCGTTAAACCGATTCGGAGGGATGGCCTGATCCAGGATGTTGTGGGCGGGGCTCCACGTAATCGCCACATTCCCGTAAGGCGGCTGCACGAAACTAAACAGATAGGTAGTGCTATCGATTTCGATCACGTCGGTCGCCCCGATGTCATTGATCAGCAGATGCGCTGCGGCCACACCGGTCACCGGTTCGTTAAACGTCACGGTGATCTGGTTCAGATTAGGAATCGTGCCTGGACCCGGGTCGACCCGCAGAACGGTGGGTGGATTGGTGTCCATAATCACCGATTCGAGCGCACCATCGAAGACCAGGTCGCTGCCAGCCAAACTCGTTTGAAACACTTGTACCGTCAGGACATTGGTTCCTTCCACCAGGTAGGTCGGCGGAGCGGGCAAATCCTGGGCGTTGGAGCCAGCCAGTTCGGCCGTGGCCGTGGCCAGCATTGCCACCGTCACCTCCGTGCCGAGAGCCCCCGGCATGTTCATCCGTTGAACCTCCGTTCCGTTGATCCAGGCCACCAGCCCGTCCTTGACCATCGCATTCAGGCGCAGCCCGCCGATGTCAGCGACATTAGTCACGACGAACGTCTTTCGAAGGAAGATGCTCGAATAGACGTTTTCCATCCCGTTGATTTGAGTGCCGTCGGGCCGGGGTGCGCCTGACCAAAACGGCGCGGGGGCCGTGCTAAACTCCGCATCGTCGAAACTAATTTCGCGCCAGAGGTTTACGGGGGATGAGGCTTCATTGGTCCCTGGACGCCAGCGCCAGGCGGACGCCGTCGGGACCAGGAGCGCCGCCGGACTTTGCATTTGGGCCATTCCCAACAAAACGGGAATAAGATAGCGAAGCAGAATACGACGCAGCTTCATAAATGGCATCCGTCCCCAAGTAATGCCTGGTAATCACAACTGTGGAGGGGGTGAGCCCGACATTATGGCACATCTGCTGCCGTCTGTGGAGTAATAACTAAACTAACGAGGCAGAGCCTCAGACCAGCAAGGCGAGGACGATTCTTTGCAAGATTGGGCGCTTGGGAGTGCCTTGCCGCTCTGAGGCCCCGCCTCGTTAGAGGGTGACCTCGTGAGTATTTAACATGCTGACCGCGATAATCCCTCTCCCCTCAACGGCCTCAACGGGGATAGGGCCAGGGCCGGGCCAGGGCCTGCCCGCCGTAGCCCGTAGGGCGAAGGCGAGTGAGAATGGCAGAAAAATGTTCGCTCCGGGGGGGCAGTGTCTAAACGCACCCATGGTCATTTTAATGCGGAATGCGGAATGCATGAACATACGCGCGCTCCAGTCGAGCACAGTCTGGTCAGGTCGAGCACGGCTCTGTCGGATCGAGCAGTGACGATGGCAGAAAGATGGCTGGCAGAAAGATGGGGCAGGGACGACGTAGAAAGATAACGGGCAGATGGAGGGGATATTCCCGTCCCCATTTTGCTGCCCTCCATCTTTCTGCCCCATTCCTGATTCACGGTTTGGCGAGTCGAAACAGCCGAGCGCCATTCTCGAAAGAACCCATGAAGGGATTCGCCTGGTTTGGAAGGCTGAGCCAGGGTGAGGTGGCATCCAGGTTTGTCTTGGATTGCAGCATGTAACCCTCGAACACGGCCGGCCAACTCAAGCGAAAGCCACCTGGGGGCTCCACTGCCAACGCCAGGGCCGGCTGGAAAACCCCGTCCAGTTCCAGGCCGAAAACAACGTCCGATTGCGGCTCGGAAGATTGCAGCACGGCGGCCGCGATCCAGTTTGTGCCCGCAAACAGGTTGCTCACTGACAAAGTGGCGTTGATAAAGCACCCCGCCTCGCGGGTTTGGCGGGCACGCGAATTGGCCGTGACTGGACCGGCGGGCGCATTGTCGAAATAGACTTGGCGGCCGTTCAGATAAAGAACCAAGCCGTCATCCACGATGTAACGCAAACGCAGAACAGCACTGGAACCCACCCCGTCCGGAATAAGAAAGGTGCGCCGAAATAATGTCGGTTGATTTTGGAAACTGATGAGATGACCGAGGATGCCGGGTCCCTCACAGGGAACCCAACTCGGGTCGTACCAAAGCGCGCCCTGCCCGCTACCCCAAAAGCCGGACCCCGTCGCGTAATTCGTGGCGTACCACGGCGGATCAGCGGCGTAAATGCCGGTGTCAAACACGTAGGAATCATGAAAGTCCCAAACGTCGCTCACTTCGATCAGATTGGTGGTGAGTTGTCCGAAGGAGACGGTGCCGGCCAAGGCCGGAAGTAGAACCAGGGCACGCCAACAGAGATTTCGCATAGGCAGGTTGTTTTGATGAATTGCATTTGTTCGTTCCGGAACAAGTGTGGCGTGGTTTGGTGGTTCTCACCTGCCTTCCACCGTCCCGAGAATTGCCCTGGGTGAGTAACGGGAGCACAGGCATTGCTGTTGTCAAGGGGGAGCAAAGGAGAGAGCAGCGGAAGAGCCGCAGCAACCAACTTAGCTCGGTTGCTCTTGTTTAAACCCTACGCGGGTTTTGAAGATCAGCGGCGTTAAGTCTCTCGGAAAGCGCAACCCGAAGAACCGCTTCTCCTATCCCTACCTCCAAAGGAAGAAATCCCTAATTTCGTACAAGATTTTCAGGGGGCGATTTGTTCGAGCGTCAACCCGTCACTTTTGTGTTCTTTGTGTTCTTTGTGGTTAAGCAACCCGGGCTTCTAGATCGTCGTCAACCCCGGGCGGTTAACCACACAGATCACATAGATCACATAGAACGAGATGCTTTCAATAACCCGGCCATCTGCGTGCGAAGATAATCCCGCAGCAGAATGGTTTCGGAAAGGTTATCCACTTCGTTGCAATGCTCCCAATCGACCCACACGTATTCGACGCCGACATATCCTCGGTAACCGGTCTTTTGCATGAGGCGCAGGACGCGCGCGTAATCGATCCGGTTTTGCGGAAAGGAAGCTTGTAATCGGCCTTTGCACGCCCCGCGGGCATGGAAGTGGGTCGCATGCGGCAGCAGAGGCTCCACCGCGCGATCCGGCAGACCACTGCGCGTAAAGTGCGTGTAGTCCAACGTCAGAGTCAGGCCAGGCACGTCGCGGACGAGTCGCAGCGCTTCCTTCGGCCGCGGAGCGATCGAGCCGACATGCGCTTCGACACTAAAGACAATGCGCCGGTCCCTGGCCTGTTCGACGCGCCAGGCGAGTTCCGCGCCGGAGCGAGCCCAGGAATCTGTCCACGGCTCATCTTCGAACCGAACGCCGGGCAGGGTCGTCACGTGTTTTGCTCCGCAGGCTGCAGCGTAATCGAGTGTTTTCAAAAACCAATCACGAGCCCGCCGCCGGCGTGACGCCTGCGGATGGTTGATCGCGTAAGGGACGAAGTTGGGAGCCATTTGGAGAAATACATCCGCGCAACGCAGCCCGCGGTCGGCCAGTTGGCGCCGAAGTGCCTGGCCGGATTTGGCCGGTCGGGTCAAAACCTTGGAAGGCCACAAGTGCGAGCGCCCCTCAAACAGCCCGATATCCACACCCTCGAACTCAAGCATCCCGATCAAGTCCAGGACCCGGTCATGCGGCAACAAAGGAAAGGCGAAATCGGCACAGGCAAGTTTTAGTTTCATGAGTTCAAGATCGCTGGTTAGGCATTGGTAATTGGGACTTGTCCCGCGCAAGCACGCAGCGTGCGCTCTGGGCCTTCTCACCCCTCACCCGCCTTCGCCCTGCCGGCTACGGCGGGCAGGCCCTGGCCCTCTCCCCGTTGAGGGGAGAGGGAGACTGCCGGCCATGGCGTGGAGGAGTTCGGCTTTTGTGACTTCGCCGCGCTGAAATTCGCAAAGAATCTTCCCCTTCGACAGCACCAACACGCGATCGGCCAGGCCCAGGACTTCTTCCGCTTCCCCGGACGTCATCAGGATGGTGAGACCTTCCGCGGCGAGTTGCCGGCACAGTTTGTAAATCTCCTGTTTGGCACCGACGTCAACGCCGCGCGTTGGATCGTTGAGGATGAGAATGGACGGACTTCTGGCCAGCCATTTGGCCAGGAGCACCTTTTGTTGGTTGCCGCCGCTGAGATGGTCGACTTTCGTGCTCTCGTTATCAGTGGTGATGTCCAGCCGCTCGATGTACTGTCGGGCCGCGGCGCGAACCTGGGCGCGGTCAATCAAGCCCAGCCGATTGCGCAGCTTTTGCACAATGAGCAGGGCGGCGTTGCGGGCGATCGACCAATCCATCATCAGCCCTTGCTCGCGGCGGCTGGCGGGAATGAGGGCAAAGCCATGGCGCATGGCGGCGAGCGGCGTCCGGGCGCGCTGGGCCGTCCCGTGAACGACGATCTGGCCGCTCGTCAGTGGATCGAGTCCAAAGAGCGCGCGAAACAATTCCTCAATGCCCGCCCCCTCGAGTCCAGCGAAGCCGACAATTTCACCCGCGCGAGCGCTGAATGAGATCGGGCCGAGGCGCTTCTGGCCGCACAACTCGCGCACGTCGAGCACAACCGGGCCCGCCCTGGCGTCCGGCGGCGGGGTGGGAAAGATCTGATCTGCGGCCCGGCCGATCATCGCGGCGATAACGCGCGGAATGCTGGTCTGGGCGGTGATTTGGGTGCCTTGATAATGGCCATCGCGCAGGATGCTGATGCGGTCCGCGATCGCGAACACTTCTTCCAATCGATGTGACACGTAGAGGATCGTGATGCCCCGCCCGCGCAGGCGCCGGATAATCTCGAACAGACGCGCGGATTCGGCCTCGTTCAAGGCGGAATTGGGTTCATCGAGGATGATGATCTGCGATTGTTGCTGGAGGGTGCGGGCGATCTCCACTTGTTGCTTTTCGGCCAGGGTGAGCGGGCCAACGAGCGCGTCGGGTGAGAGGTGCACGTCCAGCTCGTCGAGCACCCGCCGGGTGGCTGCGCGCATCGCCCGGCGCCTGAGACCGCCCCAGGAAGTCCTCCATTCGCGGTTCGCAAACACGTTGGCCGTCACCGTCCGGTGCGGAAACAAGTTCAGCTCCTGAAACACAATGCTCAGGCCGTGACGTTGGGCGGCGCGCGGGTTGTTTAATCGCACGGTTCTGCCGGCCAGCTGAATGACTCCCGCATCGGGTTCGTAGACGCCTGCGAGCAGCTTCATCAAGGTGGATTTGCCCGCTCCGTTTTCGCCCACCACCGCATGAACTTCGCCGCGCCGGATCTCGAAACTTACTCCGTCGAGAGCCGTGACGCCGCCAAAACGTTTCGAGACTTGATCCAAACGGATGCAGGTGTCGTCGGGCATCGTGCGCGAATCTCCGGACGCGGTTTATTTCCTGGGGCCCGGCAGCGGCTTGGCCACCGCATTGAGGTCGGCAAAATGTTTCGCCACATAGCCCGCATACCACTCGTTTTGTTTCTTGGCGTCGGTTTCGCGGGCATAGAGCCCGTCCACATTGTCGCGGGTGACAACTTCTGTGCCGACGTCGACCCAGCCTTGAGGGAGCGGTTGTTGATGGCGCAGGTGTCGGGCCAAGGCCACCACTGGCAGATAGCCTTGCAAGTAGGGATGCTGGCCGACCGCGACTTGCACCAGGCCCGCCTTAATCGCATCGAGGGTTTCGCGGCCCAGATCGTAACCGCCCACCAGCCATTGACCCTTGAGCCGGACCTTTAACTTGGCTAGGTTCGGCAAGTCCGTGGAACAAAGGCCCACCATCGCCACCGCATTCGGATTGGCGCCGGCCAGGTTTTCCCAGGCGCCGTAGTTGGCGGTGTTCTCCGTGTTGACGTCAAAGGGTTCGCTGATCTGGTATCGGGTGCCCTCCATGCCTTTCTTGAAGCCTTGATAACGATCCACCAGCACGGTCACGCCAGGAGCGCACATCCCGACCATGATGCGGCCCTCGAGTTTGTTTTGGGCGGAGAGAAATTTGCGCAGCTCCGTGGCCAGGGTGACCCCGCTCGCGTATTCGTCCTGTCCGACCCACGCGACCGCCGTCGACTGCGGGCTGGTGACATTGGCGGTCAGCACTGGGATCCCTGCTTGCGTGGCCTGGCGGATCGGCGTCACCCACACCTCGCCCGGCATGGGCACCACCACCAACCCGTGCACCCGCTTTTGCGTCATCGCTTCGAACATGGCGATGGCATCGCCCGTGGTGAAGCCGGCCGGCCCGACCACATCGATCGAGATGTTCTCGGCCCGAGACGCGTCTTCGGCGCCCTGCTTGATGATTTGGGTGAAATCATTGAGTCCGTGCAGCACGTAACCGAGTTTAATTTTCGTCGAGGAATTCACCGAAGTGTCGCCGGTGGGTTGTTTGCCACAACCCAACGCGAGCGACAGGAGCAGAAGCAGCAACGCGATCAATGAGGATTCAACTTTCGATCTTCGAGATTTCGCATTCCGCATTCCGCATTCCGCATTAGAGTGAGCCCCTTCGACAAGCTCAGGGCAGGCTTCCTGACGTCGGCTGCTACTAGATAGGGCCTGTCCCAGGAACGTTCTCGGGACAAACTTTGTCGGAATCTTTGTCGCAAACTTTGTCGAAATCCCAACATTGTCACAAAGTCCTCGACAAAGTTTCCGACGAAGTTTCCGACAAAGGCCGAAATCGCCCTTTTC
>DATLUX010000150.1:0-30999 GCA_035577805.1 Verrucomicrobiia bacterium | reverse complement strand
TTACCGCGTTCCATGCGTTTGATTTGAGCGATTTGTTGGGACAATTGAGTCAAGTTCATGGCTTAATATCTAGTTACATAGATATTAAATCACGAAAAATCTCAGCAATCAACTCACTTTTCAGAAATTTGTCTCACACCCGGCTCGTCCGATCGCGGAGTGGATGCAACCGGGAACCAGGAACCAGGAACCGGGAACCAGGAACCAGCAACTAGGAGCTGGCAAAGATCCGGTCCATGCGAGTGGACAGGTCTCGAAGTCCTTCCGGGGTCCCTCCGCCGCCTTGCTCAGCGATGCCCCATTCGCCTGCATAGCCGTTCTCGCGCAGGGCTTTCATAATCCCTTTCCAGTTGTTGGCTCCTTCCAGGAAGCGGGCATTGAAGCCCTTGCCTTTGTCGCCCAGTCTCATCGCCAGGTCACGGCTGTATTCCTTGATGTGCAGGCGGGCGATGCGCGGACCCAGCTTCCGCACCCAATCAATCGGGTCGCCATACCAAATGATGTTCCCGATGTCGAAATGCCATTTGACCATGGGACTGTTGATTTCATCCAGATATCGGGCGGCCTCATCTTCCTTGGTGATGAAGTCGTTCCAGACATTCTCGATGGAGATCACCACGCCCACACTCTCCGCCAAAGGGATGGCCTGGCGGATCTGTTCAATCGACCGCTTCCAGCAGTCGGCGTAGGTGACTTGGCTGTTGACCACGCCCGGCACGAGCAGGACGGACCCGGCTCCGTAGCGTTTGGCATCGCGCAGCGTTTGTTTGAGTCCTTCGAGTCCGCGTTCGCGGGTCGCTGGGTTCGGATGCGACAACGTTTCGTTCCAATGGGTTGAGCAGCAGACACTGGCTGCCCGAAGACCCGTTTGGTCCAAGGCGGCCACCACGTCGTCCTGGGCCATATGGCTCATCGGTTCGACCCCAGCGAAGCCGGCATCCTTTGCCGCTTGCATCTTTTCCAGAATGGATCCTTTAACGGCCAGGGTTCCCCACATGATGGCTTTGCGCAGTGTCCGCTGGCTTTCCGGCGGGTCGGCAGCCGGCAGGAGTCCTGGGGTAAGAACCCCAAGCGTGGCAGTGGTGGAAAGTTGGAGAAAACCTCGGCGCGAAGTGGGGGCCAATTGGTAGTTCATAGCTGACAGGCGGTTTTGCGGGCAGTGTGAAGCGATTCCCGCCGGGCCGTCAAGTGGCCCGGCACCGAAGTGTTTTGACTCGGACGTAAGTGCTGCAAACGGCGCTGCGGTTGCCCGTCCTTCTTGGCGAACCTTTCCGCCGCGACCTTGGCTACCTGAGCTGCTGGTGAGGCGCACGCAACCGGCGGTTCTTGCTTTATGCAGGATTACCTTCAATGACCAGAGGTGCCCGATCTGTCTTAAAAGGGGACATTAGTAGAATGTACGACGGTCATTAGTCAAAACGGATCGGCTGTGATACGTTTACGCCGTTGTAAAATCACGTTCGAGCTCTTTGGTAGCCAAGGGATGGGACCACGAAGTCAGTGATCATGAAAGCCTTCGCCGCGTGCGTGTTATGTCTGGCCTTTGGTTTCTTGACGACAGGGTGTAAGTCCCTTTTTTCGTCGAGCTCCCAACGTACCCGCACGCCTTGGCAAAATTTCGACCAGGCGCAATCTGCCTACGATCAGGTCATACCTCACAAGACAACCGTCGGTGAACTGAAAGACCTGGGATTCGATCCGCATCATACCCCCAATGTTAAGATCCTGACGTATCTGGACCTGATCCAACGCTTCATTCCCAACGCGTCCATTACCATGAACGATTTGCAGCCCGATGTGCGGGCTTGTATTGAGTCCAAGGACTGTTGTCACGCTTACGAACTGGAGCTGGAAATGACCGATAACAAGCGTTACGGCAACCTGCTGCTCGACGTGTTCGGGTTTAATCGCAAGACCAAAACCACCGGCTGGACCTTCAAAGCGCTGATCATCGTCAAAGACGACGTGGTGGCTTACAAATTGCGCTCCGGTGAGCCCAATGTCGATAAACTCGAGAAGAAGGTTAAACCGCTCGGACCTCTCCAAGAACTGGATAACATCATGATGAAGGTCATCAGCGCCTTCTAAGCCCGCCTCCATCATTCAATACAACTCCTCACTTGTCTGGACGCCTTGGATCGGCGATTCTTGAGCCGTTACTGCATAACGAAGTTTGTCTAACGCTTTTCACTCTGCCATGAGTCCCCGATTTTTCCTCCCGCTGGTCTTCAGTCTGGTTCCGGTTCTGCTGGCTCACGCCGAAGATCCGGCTCGGCGCACGCCGGCTGAGGTGTTGGTGTCGGCGCTGCAGAAACTCGCCGCCATCGTCGAGCCGGCTCCCGGCAGCGACCCGCACACCTTCAGTCTGGAACTGGAAATCTCCAAGGCCGACGGATTGCCCAAGGAACTGGCCGGACGCAGCGCGCGCGTCGCGTACCAGGCGCCGGATCGCCTCCTCCTCTCCACCGAAGTGAAAGGGCAAAAGTTTTCGCTGGGACGCGATGGGCAGGAGTTGTGGGTTTATGCGGGAGACAAACATTTCGGCGTGATCGGCAAACCGGGCCAGGCGCGTTTCAGCACCGCGCCGGAAAAGAAGGATCACACCATCATGGGCGCTTTCAAACTGCCGTTGCCTCGTGAACAACTCGCCCTCGCGCCCTTGCTGATGACGGTCGAATCTTTGGGCGATGAAACCATCGCCAACGTGCCGTGTGTTGGGCTCAAGCTGACCCCCAAACCCGAAGCGGTGGAGGCCCTCAAGATCCATTCAGGCACCGTCACGCTGTGGGTGCGCGAGACGGATGATTGGCCAGCCCGGATCCGTTACGCCGATAGCAAGGGTTTGGATGTCGAGGTCCTGGTGCGCCAGCCCGAGTTGGCCGAGCCCTGGAGCCCGAGCCGGTGGAAGATCCCCGCGCAGTCGGAGGACAAAATTGAAATCACCGCGTTGGGACATCTGACCCGGTGCGTTTCCGTAATGTTGTCGAGTCTCGGCCAGAAAATTCCGACGCTCGGCCCGGCCACTGGAGAGCGCGTGTTGGTGGCTACGGAAGGGAAAGGACGCTTTGAACTGATCGACGGCACGCGGGTGTTGTACCTCGAAGGCACGCCCGAAGAAATGGGCCATCAACATGGCGTGCTGCTTAAGAAAGAGATTAATAATGTGTTGAACCGGATCCTCTACGGCGTGGGCGTGGGCAGTTCCTTCGCCAAGGGCCGCTGGTTCTTCGGCGAGATCGAACAAGCCCAAGCGCGGTTAAACCCGTTTATCGATCCGCGTTACCTGGCCGAAATGGACGCCCTCGCGCTCGCCACTGGCCATGAAAAGGAAGAAATCCGCCTGGCCAATTTCTTTCCGGAACTCTTCCACTGCTCCGGTTTCGCCCTCATGGGCAAAGCCACTGCCGACGGTAAACTTTATCACGGACGCGTCCTCGATTATCTCCGCGGACTGGGTTTGGAACAAAACGCGGTCGTGATCGTGAATAAACCCGACCAGGGCAACGCCTGGGTCAATATCAGCTACGCCGGCTTCATCGGGTCGGTTACCGCGATGAACGAGAAACACCTTTCCATCGGCGAAATGGGCGGGCGCGGCGAGGGCAACTGGGATGGCAAACCGATGGCGCAACTGGTGCGGGAAGTGATGGAGAAAGCCAACACCCTGGACGAAGCCGTCGCGCTCATGCGCAAGGGGCCGCGCACGTGCGAGTATTATTATGTGATCGCAGACGCCAAAACCAAGACGGCCGTGGGCATCGCTGCCACGCCCACCGTCTTCGAAGTCGTCAAACCGGGTCAGGCCGATGCCCGCTTGCCTCATCCCGTGGAGGATGCGGTGTTGTTATCGGCCGGCGATCGTTATGAAGAACTGGTCAAACGCGTGAAAGCCAAGTATGGCCGGTTCACCCCGGAATCCGCTCGGGAAATCATGACCCGTCCGGTCTGCATGAATTCCAACATCCACTCCGTCTTGTTTGAACCGGAGACGCTCGATTTCTGGGTCGCCAACGCCGACTCGAAAAATCCCGCCGCCCACACGCGTTACACGCGCTATAACCTGGCCGAGCTGCTGAAGAAACCCGCGCCGGAGCAGCCGCGGTAACGAGGCTCTGATATCGGTCTGCGTGTGAGAATCGGAGGAAGTGAGCCTCCTGACGTCGGCTGCTACGAAATGGGGCGGTAGCAGCCGAGGTGACGAGGCTCTGATCCATCTTCTACATGGAGCCGGGAAGCACGGCGGCAGGATTTAATAGCCAATAGCCAATAGCCAACGGCCAATAGCCAACGGCCAATAGCCAGTGGCAATAAGCCAACGGCGATAGCCACCGCCGATGGACTGGGGTTCGAAGCTTGCTTCCTGCACTCGGCTATGGGCTATGAGCTATCGGCTATTCCCTGCTCCGAGACGAAATGTCTTGAAGGCGTCCCGCCCCTTGATCTAATTCCCGTGAGCAACACCGCGAAGTGAACTAAGTTTGTCCGCATTATGAAACAACGGATTGGCGTCGTTCTGCATTGTTTGGTTTTGGGCGCAGTCTCTGGGCTTTGGGCTGCCGACCCGCCGGCGAAGACCAACGACGCGCCCGCGGAGGCGGCGGCCCCCCCGATTTTCGTCGATAAAGCGCTCGAAAATGCCGTGCGCAAGTTTGTCTTCGAGAAACGCGATAACGACAAGCCGTTGGTGGAGGGGGACCTGGTGAATCTCTCCACCATTGAGGCCAAAGGGCTGGGCATTACGAACCTGACCGGGCTGGAGAAATGCCGGGAACTGGCGGCCTTGGATCTGGCGCGCAATCAAATTGTGGACTTGGGGCCGATCAAAGATCTGCGCAAGATCCAATCGCTGACGCTGAGTGACAATCAGATTCAGAACTTAGCGCCGCTGGCCGGGATCACGGCCTTGCAATATCTGGAGCTGAGCCGCAACCGGGTGAAAGAGGTGCATCCGCTCGAAGGTCTCACCAACATGGCGTCGCTTTATCTGTCCAACAACCAGATCACCGATGCCGCGCCGGTGCTCAAATTGCCGCGGCTTTCCTCGCTTTATCTGGATCATAACCAGATCAAATCGATCCTTGGCGTGGAAAAACTGCGCGGACTTTTCAGCCTCTCGCTCAACCATAATCAAATTTCTGATCTCAAGCCTATGGTCGACTTCCCCGGCGCCTATAACCTTTACCTGGAAGAAAACAAGATCCGCGATCTCACGCCGCTGGTCGAGATGGTCAAGAAGGACAAGGATCAACGCTACGCGCCGTTCCTCAATCTGTATCTTAAAGGCAATCCGCTCAGCTCCGCCGCCAAAGGCAAACAATCGGCGGCCTTGAAGGAAATCGGCGTGCGGTTGAATAACTGACCAATATGGAGGGGGCCAATTCGTTGATTGAACAGAGGCGGGCCAAGCTGGCGGCCTTGCGGGCCAAGGGGATCGATCCGTTCCGGACCAAATTCACTCCCGTCGAGACGTGCGCAGAGGCTCGCGCGCGTTATGCGGAAGGCCGCGAGGTCGCGTTGGCCGGCCGCATCACGGCTCATCGTGACATGGGCAAAAGCATGTTCATCGATATCCGGGATCAAACCGGACGCATCCAGGTGTATGCGCAGAAAAATGTGCTCGGCGAAGAATCTTTTCACATCTTTACCCACCTGGACCTGGCCGATTTTATCGGGGTCCGCGGGACGATGTTTACGACCAAGACCGGTGAGATCTCGGTGCGTCTGACCAGCTTTGTCATTCTGGCCAAGGCGTTGCGGCCGCCGCCGGCCAAATGGCACGGGCTGGAAGACACCGAGATTCGTTATCGCCAGCGGTACCTGGATTTGCTGGCCAACGACGAAGTCAAACAGGTGATGCTCAAGCGCAGCGCCGTCATCCGCGAGATCCGCAACTTCCTGCACGACCGCGGCTATGTGGAAGTGGAAACTCCCATGATGCAGGCGATTCCCGGCGGAGCCGCCGCCCAGCCTTTCATCACCCATCACAATGCGTTGGGTTGTAACTTTTATCTGCGCATCGCCCTGGAGCTTTATCTCAAGCGACTTCTGGTCGGTGGCATCGACCGCGTGTTTGAGATTGGACGCAACTTTCGCAACGAAGGGTTGTCCCGCAAACATAATC
Source organism: Verrucomicrobiia bacterium (assembly GCA_035577805.1). Classification (GTDB taxonomy): domain Bacteria; phylum Verrucomicrobiota; class Verrucomicrobiia; order Limisphaerales; family JADJPG01; genus DATLUX01. The sequence goes on along the minus strand of DATLUX010000150.1, from coordinate 24,878 downwards.
CGGAGTTCACCATGCTGGAAGCCTACCAGGCGTACGGCGATTACGAGCAGATGATGGAACTTGTCCAATCCCTGGTCTGTCACGTGGCCGAAAAGGTCCTCGGCACCCTGCGCATTGAGCACAAGGACGCGGAAGGCAAGGTGGTGAAGACCATCGAACTCACCCCGCCCTGGCGCCGCGTCCACTACAAGGATCTGGTCCGCGAAAAGGCCGGCTCGGACTGGTTTGAAGTGACGCCCGAACAACGACGTCAACGCGCCCATGATCTGGGCGCGGAGATCGCCAAGGAATATGAGGACTTTGAGGTGACCGGCGCCGTGTTCGAGAAATTGATCGAACCGACCTTGATCCAACCGACTTTCGTGACTCATCTGCCCAAGGAATTGGTTCCTTTGGCCCGCCTCGCCCCGGAGGACCCCACCACCGTGGAAGTGTTCGAGTGTTGCATTAACGGACAGGAGATCGCGCCGGCTTACACGGAACAAAACGATCCCATCGAACAACGCGAACGCCTCGAACATCAGGCCGGCGGCGAACAACAAAAGCTCGACGAAGACTTCCTGGTGGCCCTGGAGCACGGCATGCCGCCGGCCGGCGGCATGGGCATGGGCATCGACCGGCTCTGCATGATGTTGTTGGGTCAGGAAAGCATCCGCGACGTGATATTGTTCCCACAACTCAAACCGCTGCCGGGTTGCTAGTTCCTAGTTCCTGGTTGCTGGTTCCTAGTGTTTGTTAGCCCAGAAACTAAGAACCAGCAAAACTAGCAACCAGCAACTAGGAACTAGGAACTAGCAACCAGGAACTGGGAACCAGCAACTGGCCCGATCCGGATCAAACGCAGCACCGGTTCATTCGTTCGGCGCGAGGCATCCAGATCCACGTCAAAGGCCGCCAGCCAATCGTTGTGTCCCTCCGGATCGACCAAAACCTGTTCCACCCGCCAGGAGGGCCCATCCGGTGCCGCCTTCACATAGGTATGGCGCAGGTTCCGCGCCTCCGGGTCCAAGCAGATCCGTTGATGTTCTGCCCGGTATGATTCGAGAGCATCCAGCAAACGCGTCGGGGTCCAGGGTTGCCCTGCGGGATCATCGGCCATGCTTAGTTGAGCCAGGGCCTGGTCGGGATCCTGGTTCACCAACCCACGCAGAAAGACAAAGATCCGCTGGCGGATGGCCGCGGTGAAAAGCTTGGTGTCTCGCGTGACGTCGGCGGCGGCTTCGGCTGCGCCCGGCGGACGCAATTCCGGGATTTGGCCGGCGGCGGCGGGTGGGAGCTGTCCCGACGCCAAGGAGGCGGTCGCTCGTTCCGGGTGCTGCATTTTCTCCCATTCCTCCAACAGACTGGAATCAACCTGGCGGATCATGGCCCCGAGATACAGCTCCAGGTCGCGAACCATGTCCGTCTTGGCGGTGTCGGGCACAGTTTGGCGGAGCACTTTGTAAACGTTGTTCAAATGCCGCAGGAGCACGCCTTCCGCCCGGGCCAGTTCGTAGTCGCGCACATAATCGGCGAAGGACCGGAATTGTTCGAACATCTCGCGCGCGATGGATTTGGGGCGGATGTTCTCCTGGCCCACCCACGGATGGCGATCGGCGAAGGCATTGAAGGTGGAATAGATGAATTCGCGTTTGGGCTTCGGATACTCCAGCTTCTCGAGTTCCTCCATCCGCTCCTCGTATTCCATTCCTTCCTGTTTCCATTCGGCGATCTTCTGACTTTTGAGGCGGTCGAGTTGTTTGCGCAAGATGATATCGGGATCTTCAAGGATGGATTCGACCAGAGTAACGACATCCAGCGCGTAATCGGGGGCTGGCGGGTCGAGCAGCGAGAGCGTCTCGAGCAGATAAAGCGAGAGCGTCTGGTCCATGGAGAAGTCGTCCTGCAACGTGACGTTCACGCGCAGATAATCGCCGCTGGTCGTGCGCGGGATGAATTCGATGATCTTCCGATCGACCAGGGCGCGGAACAATTGCCAGCCGCGCTGGCGAAGCGCCTCCTTGCTTTTGGGCGATTCGTGGCAACGCCGGATGATTTGTTGCATGGCCCGGCAGCTGTCGCCCGGCCGGCTCAGCACGTTCAGGAGCATCCCGTGCCCCACCTGGAACCGCGAGACCAGCCGTTCCGGCGGCGCGGCCATGAGCCGGGCAAACGTATTCTTGTCCCAGTTGACAAAATTCCGATCCGGCGCCTGGCGTTTCACGACTCTTCTGCCGTCACGGGCGGCTTTTCCCGCGAGCTTCAGATTTTCGATGACATGCTCGGGCGCCTGGGCCACCACCCAACCGCGTTCATCGAAGCCCTTGCGTCCGGCGCGTCCGGCGATCTGATGAAAATCGCGCGCGCTGAGGATGACTGTTTTCTGGCCGTCGAATTTGCAAAGCTTGGTGAACAACACGGTGCGGATGGGCACGTTGATGCCCACGCCCAGGGTGTCGGTGCCGCACACCAGCTTGAGCAATCCTTGTTGGGCCAGTTGCTCGACCAGCACACGGTATTTGGGCAACAGGCCGGCATGATGCAGCCCAATGCCGTGCCGCAGCCATTTCTTGATCTCCGGCCCGTACGGGCTGCTGAACTTGAATCCTTCCAGCGCGCCGGCCAGGGACGCTTTTTCTTCGCGTGTGCAAACATTGATGCTGGTGAAATCCTGGGCGCTTTGGGCCGCTTCCAGTTGCGTGAAGTGCACCACGTAAACCGGCCCTTTCCGCTCCTGGAGCAGGCTCTCCACCGTCTGCGCCAGAGTCAGCTCGGAATAACGGTACTCCAACGGCACCGGCCGGTCCGCTGACGCGATCGTGATCGTGGGCCGGCCGTTGAGTGCGGTGAGCTGTTCCTCGAAGAAGCTGGTTTCGCCCAGCGTGGCGGACATGAGCAGGAACCGGGTCTGCGGCAGGGTCAACAAGGGCACTTGCCAGGCCACGCCTCGATCGCGATCCGCATAATAATGGAACTCATCCATGACCACGTCGCTGATCTGAGCCTGGGCTCCCTCGCGCAGCGCCAGATTGGCCAAAATCTCCGCCGTGCAACAAAGGATGGGCGCGTCGCGGTTGACGGACGCGTCGCCCGTGGTGAGCCCGACATTTTCCGGCCCGAAATCGCGGCACAGCGCCATCCACTTCTCGTTGACCAGCGCCTTGATCGGGCAGGTGTAAATCGAGCGGCGTCCTTGCGCCCATGCTTGAAAATGCAGCGCCACCGCGACCAGCGATTTCCCCGACCCCGTGGGCGTGTTCAGGATGACATTTTTCTCCTCAAACAATTCGAGAATGGCCGATTCCTGAGCCGGATAAAGCTGCAGACGCCGTTGCTCAACATATTCGAGGAAGCGGCCGAGCAACACATCGTTGCGGGGCGCGGCATCTGCCGGAAGGAGATCGCGCAATGGATAAGGCACAGTTCCCAAAGCGTAGCAGGCACTCACCGCCGAATCGACAACAAGGATCGCCCGGGTGCGGATGGAACCCCGGTCATGAGTCCAGCAGCCAGGTTGGTAAACCACAAAGAATCGCAGAGAGCCCATGCACACTTTGCAAAGTGTGGTGAAAGGTGCCGGTGAGATGCCAGTCAGGTGCCGGTTTTCCTCGATTATGCTAAAACTGTTCTGCATGAGCACAGCTGTTGTGACCGCGGTTCAAGCCAGGAGCATTCTTTCCAAGGCGTCTGGTTATATCAGCGGATTCGACTTCACCTTGAACCCCTATTCGGGTTGCGGCTTTGCCTGCGCCTATTGTTACGCTGCCTTCTTCGCGGGTTCGATCGCGAAAAAGGAGGATTGGGGCCGCTGGGTGGAGGTGAAACAAAATGCGGCCGAACTGTTGCGCAAAGCGGGCGGGCGCCTCGCCGGCAAAGCGATCTATATGAGTTCGGTCACCGACCCCTATCAGCCGGTCGAACTGAAACTGGGCCTCACCCGATCGTTGCTTGAGCTGATGCTGCCACATCAGCCGCGTTTGGTCGTGCAGACGCGCAGTCCCTTCGTTACCCGCGACCTCGATCTGCTGCGGCAATTCCAACGCGTGCGTGTGAACATGTCCATTACCACCGACGACGATGCTATTCGCGAAGTTTTCGAACCGCTCTGCGCCAGCATCCCACGGCGATTGGCGGCGATTGAAGAGGTCAAGGCGGCTGGCGTCCCCACCGGAATTTGCCTCACACCGCTGCTGCCGGTGACCGACGCGGATGCTTTTGGCCCTCGTTTACGGGCGGCCAACGCAGACGTTTACGTCATTCAGCAGCTCCAGGCCGGCAACGCCCGTTTTGCCGCCGGGACGCGCCCGGCCGCCCGCACCCTGGCTCAGGAACGCGGATGGACTGAAGCCCGTTATCAAGAGGTTCGTACGATACTGGCGAGGCATCTCCCGCACTTGTTTGAAGGCCGCGAGGGGTTCATGCCACCTCCGCTCCCCTCGGCCTTCGACGACGAGGACGAGTTGCGCCCCGAACCAGAAACCTAGCTTGCTAGGACCCCGAACCCTGAACCCCAAACCCCGAACCCCAAACCCCGAACCCCGAACCCCAAACCCCGAACCCCAAACCCCAAACCCTGAACCCCGAACCCTGAACCCTCAACCCTGAACCCCAAACCCCGAACCTAGATCAGAACCTCCGTCACAATATTGCCGGCGACATCGGTCAGCCGGAAGTCGCGTCCGCCGTAGCGGTAGGTCAGCTGCGTATGATCGAGGCCAAGCAAATGAAGGATGGTGGCGTGATAATCGTGCACGTGGACGGGCTTGGAGGTGATGTTCGCCCCGTACTCGTCGGTTTCTCCGTAAGCCAGGCCGCCCCGGACACCCGCGCCCGCCAGCAGACACGAAAACGCTTTGGCGTAATGATTGCGGCCTTTGCCGTTGCCGCTGTCGCTCCAGGGGGTGCGTCCGAACTCCGTGCAGATCACCACGAGCGTCTCGGCGAGCAGCCCGCGAACCCGTAAGTCGTGGAGTAAAGCCGCCAGTGGTCGATCCACGCGCTGAGCCTTGGGCCGATGGGTCGCCATGTCCCCGTGTGAATCCCAGTTGTCGTGGGAACCCGTGTCGATCAGTTCCACCACGCGCACGCCGCGTTCGAGCAGGCGCCGCGCCACCAGGCATTGCCAGGCAAAAGACTTCTTATCGCCAGTATTCACTCCGTAGGTCTCGCGGGTGCGGCCGGACTCACTGGCCAAATCGAAGACGGCCGGCGCCTCCTGCATCATGCCGCGCGCCGTCTCGAAGCTCTGCATGCGCGCGCGCAACCGGAAATCGTCCGGACGCGCCTGGGCATGTTCTTCGTTTACGTCGCGGAGCATAAGACGTTCGAGATCCGCCAGTGTGACGGACGTGGCGGCGGGCCGCAGGTTGGGGATGGGATCATCGCCGGGCACCAGGCGGACGCCCTGATGATGCGGTGGGAGGAAGTTGCTGTCCCAAACTTGTGCCCCCGCGTAAGGCAAATGCTCAGCCAACACCACAAACGAGGGCAGATTTGGATTGAGGGTGCCCAAGGCGTAGCTCAACCACGCCCCAATGCTGGGCAAGGGGATGGTGGAGGAACCGGTGTGCATCGCCAGCGTGGCCTGGAAATGCTCGACAATATCCGTGTGGAGCGTACGCAGAACGCACAATTCATCGGCGACGGTCCGCAGGTGCGGGAACAGGTCGCTGATCCACAAGCCGCTTTGACCGCATTGCGCAAACTGAAACGGGGACCGCAGCAACGGCAAGGGCCGCGATTCATCCGCCCGCAGGCCGAAAGCCGGGATGGGTTTGCCGTGAAGTTCCTGCACTTTGGGTTTCGGATCAAACGTGTCGAGGTGCGAGAAACCGCCGGTCAGGAACACGAACAGCAGCTGGCGGGCCTTGGCCGGATAATGCGCCGGCTTGGGAGCGAGCACCTGGCCGTCATGCAACGCGGCCGCGCGCGCGAGTTGTGAGAATAATCCGGCGCCGCCGGCGAGCCCGGCGGTCGCGCATTTCAAAAATGCCCGGCGCGACAACCCAAGTGGGATGGGCCCGCCGCAGACGCACTGGGATCGATCAATCGACATAAAAGAATTCGTTCGCCGTCAAGAGCACGCGGGCGCAGCTGGTCCACGCCGCCTCTTCGGCCTTGTCGGGAACCTTTCCGTTGCGGGCGGAGGGCGGATCGGGGTTCCCTCCGGCGCCAGCGGCCTGACGAAACTGCTCCAGGAATGTTCGGAACTTCGTGAGTTCGGGATCGGTGGGAGACCGTGACCAAGCCAGCGCGCACGCCAGACGCAAGCGGGTTTCCTCCGACTGGGCCTGAGCCAAAACACGGCGGGCCAGCCGCCCCGCCTGAGTCTGCACGAAAGGATGGTTCATCAGGTAAAGCGCCTGCAATGGCACCGTCGAATCGGAGCGCACGTCTGTCGAGGTGTTGGCGTCCGGTGCGTCGAAGAGCGAAAGAAACGGATGCCGCTGAATTCGTTGGGTCATCAGATAAACACTGCGATGATCCGATTCGTAGACAGCTTTGAAAGGGTTGTGCTGAGTCCAGTTCCAATCTTCGAAGGGCGGAAACGGATGCGGCCCGGCCGGGGTAAGGTCAAGGGCACCGGCCACAAAAAGCATGCTGTCGCGGATGGCTTCCGCTTCGAGACGGCGCCGGGTATGATGCCACTGCAGGGAGTTGGCCGGATCCACCGCCCTGGCGGTGCTCTCTGGCGCGATGGATGCTTGTTGCCAGGTGGCGGAATTGAGCATCAAGCGGTGCATCGCCTTCAGCGACCAGCCGTGTTCCACGAAATAGGTCGCCAGATAATCGAGAAGCTCCGGATGCGTCGGCACATCGCCGCGCAGCCCGAAATTGCTGGGCGTCCCGACCAATCCCTGGCCGAAATGATGTTGCCAGATGCGGTTGACCATCACCCGGGCGGTGAGCGGGTTGGCCCGGTGCGCAATCCAATCGGCTAACTGCAAGCGGCCGCTGGCTCCCGACGGGATGGCTAATTCACCTGGAAGTCCCAAAGCGCACGGAGCGCGCCTCGGGACCACCGCGCCGCGCTCGGCAGGTTCGCCTCTCACCTGCAGCGCCTCGTTGACGGGCGTGGCATCGGCCACTGCGTAAGCCAGGGGCACTCCGGGCGGTCCGCCGAAACGGTCGCGTTGTTTGAGCTCCTGGCGGGCGTTCTTGAGGCGGTCGCCCAGACTTTTCCGCAGGGCCTCGTTGGTTTTGGCCGTTTCCTGTTCATGCTCGAGCCGTGTGATCTCAGCACGCAATGTCTCAATGCGTTGATGGTTGGCCTCGGTGGACTGCTTGAGTTCATCGGCTGGCTGCAACGGGACGAAACCCGATCGGCCAAAGTTTTTGGACTGAAACTCCTCGGAACCGGCGTAGGGGAATCGGGTGCTGGCGAAGATCCCGTAGACCGCATAGTAATCTTCTTTGGTCACCGGATCATACTTGTGATCATGACAACGCGCGCAACGCAGGGTCATGCCCAGGAAGGCGCGTCCGGTGGTTTCGATCGCGTCCTCGATCGTGAGATGCATGAACTCGAAAGGAGCCGTGGCGTAGCGGCGCGCGAGAGCCAGAAATCCTGTCGCCACAATCTGCTCGGGCCGCGGCTCGCCTGGTCCCTGGCCGGCCAACAGGTCTCCCGCCAACTGTTCGCGGACAAATTGGGCGTAAGACTTGTCCGCGTTAAAGGAATCGATGATGAAATCCCGATAGCGCCGCGCTTCCGGGATCGGATAATCGGCGTTGTCACCCGCCGTGTCCGCGTAGCGCACGACGTCCATCCAGTGTCGCCCCCAGCGTTCCCCATAACGCGGCGAAGCCAGCAGCTGATCGACCACGCGGGCGAAGGCAGCCGGCGACGGGTCGCTGCGAAAAGCCTCGAGCTCGCCGGGCGTCGGTGGAAGCCCCGTCAGATCAAAGTAAACCCGCCGCAACAAAACCTCCGGCTCGGCTCGCGCAGCCGGATGTAGATCGCGCGCTTCCAGTTGAGCCAGAACAAACCGATCGATCGGCGAACTAACCCAGGCGGGGGTTCGAACCTGCGGTGGCTCCGGGGCGCTCACCGGTTGAAAGGCCCACCAGGAACGGGACGTAACCGATTCGGCGCCGGACGCTGCGCGCGCGCGATGCGGCGCGGCCAGATGCGTGGCGACGAGCACAACGCCCAGACGGCTGACCCACTTTGCCTTTGCCTTTGCCTTCATGCCCAAGGTACCTCATTTGGTTATCGAAAATTCGATGCTCCCGCAAGGGAACTTTCAATTGTCGATTTGCGATATTTGCGATTTTCGATTGGAGGAGATCGGCATGGGAAATCGCATCTCGGCACACTGCCACACTTAGCAAAGTGTGGGATCCGCAGCCATTGGCGATTTCGTCAGCACGCGCAATCCGTCCGGAGAGGAGGCTTGCAGGAGCACTGGGCGTCATGGCCACACTTCGCAAAGTGTGACAACTTGGTCAAGGGTCTCAGAGAGGAGGCGTGCTGCCTGGACGACCTGCTTGGTGCACACTTAGCAAAGTGTGGGGAATGGAGCAGGGAGCAGGCCTGGTCGATGCCGACGCCGCGGGTGAGATTCGACAAAGACTGCCGACCAGGACTTGCAATTTTCGATTTTCGATTGGATGAGATGGGCAATCGGAAATTGCATCTCGGCACACTTTGCAAAGTGTGCCGGGTCGGCAACACGGATCGTGAGTCGCGGAAACTTGGTCGCTCAACCCGGTCGGGCATCTTTGTCGATGCCGACCCCGGCGGGTAAGATTCGACAAAGACCGCCGACGAGGGTTTTCGATTTTCGATTGGATGAGATGGGCAATCAGAAATCGCATCTCGGCACACTTTGCAAAGTGTGCCGAGTCGGCAACACGGATCGTGAGTTGCGAAAAACTTGGTCGTTCATCCTGCTCGACAAAGAGTCACGAGCACCCAGCAACGAGCAACGAGCACCCAGCAACGAGCAACGAGCACCCAGCACCCAGCAACCAGCACCCAGCAACCAGCAACGAGCACCCAGCAACCAGCAACGAGGAACCAGCAACCAGCAACGAGGCACCAGCGACCAGGAAGGACGCCGTACGTATATTGCGGGACGGCTCCTGGGCTTTTCGTGCTTTCGTCGGCTACGCGCTTCTTCATACAGTGCGGCCTGCTGAATGACGCAAACGACGTGGATCTGGCTGGTGGGCGGGTTGCTGCTGGGGGTGTTGGGAGGATGGTTCGCGCTTTGGAGTTGGCGCTCGTATCGGGAGACGCGGCGTCAGGTGCAGGCCGCCAATGTGGATCCGCGGAGCATCCCGGCCGTATCGTTGGCCAGTCCGGCCGCTTGGATTGTCCTCGCTTGCGGGGTGGGGTTGACGCTGGTGGCCTGGCAGCTCTGTTATCGTCGTGACTTGGAGCACGAACGTTTTGCTTTTCGGACGCAAGCCACGCAGTTGCAGGCGCTGTTGCGTTATCGCTTGGAGGGCTATGAAGCGATCCTGAGGAGCGCGGGTGGGTTTGCGGCTGGTTCGCTGGAGGCGGGCAACAATGACTGGCGGCCGTTTGGCCAGGAATGGCAGGCGTTCGTCCAGTCGTTGCGCTTGCCGCATGCGTACCCGAGCGTGCTCGGGCTGGGCTTCCATGCGTATGTGGTGGCGGGTCGAGAACAGGAACATGTAGGAGTCGTGCGAGCTTCCGGCCTATCGGACTATGCCATTTTTCCGACGGGTTCCCGGGCGGAGTATGCGCCGACGTTGTTCTTTGAACCGGCGACGGAGCAGAACCGGAAAACGATCGGGTACGATCTCTTTTCCGACCCGATTGCGCAGGAAGCCTTGGTGCAGGCGCGCGATACGGGCCGGTTGGTCATATCGCGCCGGATGTCATTGGGGCCGGAAGTGGGTCGGCCGAGTCGGCCCGGCTTTATCATGGCGTATCCGGTTTATGGGCCACTGGGATTGCCAGGCTGGAGCGACGGGGACGTGGAGGCGTTACGGGGCTTTGTGTCGTTGGGTTTCTGCCTGGATGATCTACTGGGCAGCGTCCTGGCCCATCGCCCGCCTGGGATGGAACTCGAGCTCCAAGACCAAGGCCCTCTCATCGCTGGCGAAGCGACCGGGACACGGTCCGCGAAAGATTTGGTCGCGACCTACTCAGGCGGCCGCGCGCGGCCGACCAAGCTGAGCCAGACCGGTTATCTGAAGATAGGCCGCCAGACCTGGACGTTGATTTTTCGGTGCACAGACGAGTTTGATTTGGCCGGGCATGGCAGCGAAGCCTGGACGGTGCTGGCCGGTGGCCTGATGGTAAGCGGCCTGCTCTTTGGTCTGTTGCAGGTGCAAGGCCGGGCCCGGGATTTCTCCCAAGCCCTCGTGCAACGAGTGACGGCGGAATTGGAGGAACGCAGACGGATTGAAGCCGAAGTGCGAGCGCTCAGCGCCGAGTTGGACACACGGGTGGCCCGTCGCACGGCGGAACTGGCGGCGTCTCATGCGACGCTGACGGAAACCGCCGCCCGCCTGCGGGCGATTGTCGAGCATGAACCGGAATGGGTGAAGACGGTGAGTCTGGACGGCCGGTTACTGGACATGAATCCGGCGGGGGTGTCCATGATTGAAGCGGAGAACTTGGAATCAGTGCGCGGGGCGTTGGTGACGGAGTTGATTCATCCTCAGGACCGGCCGGCGTTTCAGGAGCTGTATGACCGAGTGGGCCGGGGCGGAAGAGGTTCCTTGCAGTATCGGCTGATCACGTTACGGGGGCAGGAACGTTGGTTGGAAAGCAATGCCGTCCCGTTGCGCGATGCTCAAGGGCGCATCATTTCGGTGCTCAGCGTGACGCGCGACGTTACATCGCGCCGGGCGATCGAAGGGGCCTTACGGGCACTGGTGGCCGGTAGCGCCTCGGCCGCCGCCCAGGAGTTCTTCGTGGTCCTGGTCCGGAGTCTCGCGGAAGCATTCGGCGCCCGCTACGCGCTGGTTGGCCAGATGCCCAGCCCGGGGGCAGGGAAGGTGCAGACGCTGGCCGTGTGGGCCAATGGTGCGCGGGGCGATAATTTCACCTACGAACTGGCGGGCACGCCCTGCGCCGAGGTCATCGCCAAGGGCCTCTGCGTTTACCCCCGCCAGGTCGCCGTCCAGTTTCCGAAGGACCGGCTCCTGTCGCAACTGGAGATCGAAAGTTATACCGGAGTGCCGATTCTCGACGATCAAAACCGGCTTTTGGGCATCATGGTGGTCCTGCATGACCGGCCTTTCGCGCCCAGCGCCGAACAACGATCCATCCTCACCATCTTCGCCGCCCGCGCCGCCGCGGAACTGAACCGGGCGCGGGCCGAAAACATTTTGCGCGAAAGCGAAGAACAATTTCGGACCTTGGCCGAAGCGTCTCCCATTGGCATCTCGCGCACCGACGTCGCCGGTCGCTGCATCTATAATAACCGGCAATGGCTCGAATTCACCGGACAGACTTTGGAGGAAAGCCTCGGTGATGGCTGGGCCAAAGCCGTTCATCCGGAGGACCGCGAGCGAACGCTGCGGGATTGGCTGCAGGTCGCCCGGCAGGGTGGCGAAGCCACCGACGAACTACGCATTCGCCGTCCGGACGGCGAGGTGCGTTGGCTCCGTTCGCGGGCGAAGCCGATCCGGGATGGTTCCGGGCGATTGCTGGGCCACGTCGGCACCCACGAAGACATTACCGACTTAAAACGGGCGGAAGCGGAACGCGCCTCGCTGGAGGCACAGCTGCGGCAGGCTCAGAAACTGGAGGCCATCGGCACTTTGGCCGGAGGCATTGCCCATGATTTTAACAACATCCTGGGCGCCATCATGGGCTTTACCCACGTCGCCAAGCTCGATGCCGCCGGCCAACCTCAAATTCAGGAAAGCTTGGACGCCATCCTTCAATCCAGCCGGCGGGCCCGCGATTTGGTCACGCGCATCCTGGCTTTTAGCCGGCAAGAGGCCTCCCGACGCCGGCCCGTTCCGGTCGCACCGATCGTGGAGGAGATCGCCAAGCTTCTCCGCGCCACGCTCCCGGCCACGGCCGCGATCCAGATCCGGGTGGCGCCAGAATTGCCGTTGATCGAGGCCGACCCCACTCAGTTGCACCAGGTCCTGATGAACCTGGCCACCAACAGCGCCCAAGCTTTGCCCGAAGGCCGCGGCCGCATCGAGATTTCCGCGGCGCCCCTCACTCTGGATGCTCAATTGGCCGCCCGCCATGCCGAGCTCAAGCCCGGCAGCTACCTCTGTCTGACCGTGCGTGATACCGGCCGCGGCATGGACAAAGAAACCGCCGAACGCGCATTCGATCCCTTTTTTACCACCAAAGGTCTCGGCGAAGGAACCGGTCTTGGACTTTCCGTCGTGCACGGCATTGTCAAGAGTCACCATGGCGCGTTGCGTCTTACCACCGCCGTCGGGCAGGGGACCACCTTCGAAGTCTTTCTGCCCGCGTTCGCAGGCCAACCTGACACCGTGGCGGCCCCGGGAACATCGCCCTCGCCGGGGCGTGGGCAACGTATCCTCCTGGTGGATGATGAACCCGCTCTGTTAAGTGTCGGGCAGCGGGCCTTGCTGGACTTGGGTTATCAGGTGGCGGCGTATTCCGATCCGATGGAAGCGCTCACCCGCTTTCGCAGTCAGCCCCAGGAATTCGATTTATTGCTCACCGACCTGGCCATGCCGCAGCTCAGCGGCACCGAGTTTGCCCGCGAAGTCCGCGCCCGCCGCCCCAGTCTGCCCATCGTGCTCACCACCGGTTTCGGCTCCTCCGTCACTCCGGAGACGGTCCGGCAACTGGGCATCTGCGAGATCCTCAACAAACCGGCCGAGGTCGAAGAATTGGGGGCGGCGGTGTTCCGCGCCTTGCACGGCCAGTAGTCAATTTTCGATTGGCTCAGTCTGCGTGCGGCTCCAGCTTGGCGATCGCGTTCATAATTTCGTCCGACACATGCTGGTAGACCTCTTTTAAACGCGGCTTGGGACAGGCCTCAGCTTGGGCACGGAGCCGGGTAAAATCGAGGGGACACCCATACTTCACCTTCAACCGGCGTGGGCGCGGGAACTTGAGATGGCGTCCGTAGGCTTCGAACGTGCCGAACACGCGCACGGGTACGACGGGCGCGTTGGACTTGATCACGGCGAGGCCGACACCAGCTTTGCCTGGTTGCAGTTGGCCATCGCGGGTGCGGGTGCCTTCGGGGAAGAGCAAGATGATGCCGCCGTTGAGCAAGCGGTCGAGGATGGCTTTGAGTCCGGCGCCGCCGCCGCCGTCGCGATCGACAGGCACGACTTTCCAGCTGCGCAGGAGGGCGGCGAGGATGGGAACATCAAAGAGAGTATCACGGGCGAGATAATTGACCATGCGATTGAATCCGGCCCCGACCAGGGGCGGGTCGATGAAGCTGGCGTGATTGGAGGCGAGGATGACCGGTCCGTGAGCCGGGATTCGTTCGCGGTTGTAGAAGCGGCAGGGCAGGTAAGTGGCGAAGAGGGTGCGAAAGCAGATCCAACCGAGACGATAGCTCCAGTTCATCACCAGCGCGGCTTCTGCCGGGCGACGAGACGGGCATCTTCACGTTCCTTCAGCCGTTGCCGGATGATCTGGAGGATGAACGCGCTGGTTTGTTCGGCGGTCTGGCCGGAAGTATTCACGATGACGGCGCCGAGGGCGATCATGAGGGGCGCGGCGGCGCGCTGGCTGTCACGTTCATCGCGGGCGGCGAGGTTTTCCTGCACGCCGTCGGCCTGGCGCCGTTTGACCCGTTCCTCCAGACTGGCATCGAGGTAAAACTTGAAGTCGGTTTCGGGAAAGACATTGCTGCCGATGTCGCGTCCTTCCATGACCAGGTTGCCGAACTGGATGCATTGCCGCTGGGCTTTCTTCATCCATTCGCGAACTTTGGGCACGGCCGCGACGTGCGAGACGGCGGCGCTGGTTTCGGTGGTGCGCATTTCTTTTTCGGGATAGTAGGCGTCGACGAGCAGGCGGACGTGGCGTTGGCCTTCTTCGACGCAACGCAGCTCGGTCTTCCAGCGGCGACAGGCGCTGGCCACCGCTTTATGATCGTGCACGTCGATCTTTTTGGTCAGGCAATGCCAGGCCAAAGTGCGGTACATGGCGCCGGTATCGACGTAGACATAATTCAGCGCTTTGGCGATGAGCCGCGCGTTGGTGCTCTTGCCGCTGGCGCTGGTGCCGTCGAGGGCGATGACGATGGGCCTTTCCATGACGTCGGATTCAGGCGGCGCAGCGCGGGAAGCAAGTGGGCCGAGGCGGGTATTCACAGGATTTCATTCATCGCAGCCCAATTCAACCCGCGAACAGCTCGGCGTGGCTTAGCCGCTGGCCGGCGGCGTCCAAAATCGTCGCCCCCAAGCCGGTCGGCGGCGGGGCCGCCAGTTTCTGGAAGAAGTTGGGGAACGTCTTTTTCGCGCACGCAGGATTCTTGATTTTGATCCCGGGGATTTTCAATCCCAGAATCGCGAAGCACATGGCCAGCCGATGGTCGTTGTAGGTGTCGATTTGGGCGCCGTGCAAGGTGCTGGGCTGGATGGTGAGATCGTCGCCTTGCTCGACCACGGTCGCCCCGCATTTGGTCAACTCGGTGCGAAGGGCTTGCACGCGTTCGCACTCCTGCACCCGCAGGCGGCCCAGTTCGGTGAAGCGGGTGGCTCGGGTCGCAAAGGGGGCCAGCACGATGGCGGTCATGATGCTGTCTCCAAGCTGGTCGGCTCGCGATACCGTTGCCGGCAAGGGCCAGAAGGTCGGGAACCGCGAATCGATTTGCCAGCCGGAGGAAGGCCAATCGCGCACAATGATGGATGAGGGCCCCGGCGCCGGCGTCTGCAGGAAGCCCGCTGCCCAAAAATAGCTGCCGCTGGAGGCATCGGGTTCGATCGGAAATCTGCCTCCGCGGGCGGGGAAGACCCCGCGCAGATGTTGGGTCATGGCGGCGTAGGGCGATTCCTCGGCGTTCTCGCCGGTGATCTCGACGGTCCAGGCGCCGACTTTGGCGCACAGGATGAGGGCGGAGGCGAACTGGGAGCTTTGTTCGATGCTGACCTGGCACCGGCCGGCCTTGGGGCCTTGCCCGTGGATGAGAGCCGGCAACCGATCCTGCGGCGCATCGATCCGGTATCCGAGCTGGCGCAGGGCCTGAAAAAGGGCGGCCTGCGGCCGGTCGTGCATGCGCGGGACGCCGTGGAGGCGGTAGACCCCTTGGCCGAGGCAAACCAGGGCAGCGAGGAAACGGGCGGCAGTGCCGGCGTTGCCTACAAATAGCTCGAGTGGTTGGGCAGCCGTGCCCCCGCGCGGAACGTTGCCGCTCAGACCATAAACGGTGAGGGACCGGTTGCAGGGCTCGCGGGGATCGTTGCTCACGTTGACCATGAATCCGAGGTCCTGGAGGCACTCGACCATGACCTGGGTGTCTTCACTCCAGAGGGCGCCTTCCAGAACCGTTTCGCCTTCGGCGAGCGCAGCCAGGACCAACGCGCGGTTGGTGAGGCTTTTGGAGCCGGGCACAGTGATGGCGGCGGTGATCGGCTGGGACAGCGGGACGATCTCGATGAGCTCAGGGATCATTCCGGCGAGGGCGACGACCTCGTCTGGTTCTCCCAGGCGTCCCGCCGTTCCTTGGCTTGCTTGAAGAATTCCTCGATGGCCTGGAGATCCTGCCGTTCCAAGGCCAAACGGAACTCCTGGAGATCTTCGATAAACACGCCGAGGACGCGGGCAAGATTGCGGCGGTTAGCCAGGCAGATATCGCGCCACATCTCGGGGGACCCGGCGGCGATGCGGGTGGTGTCCCGGAAGCCGTTGGCGCAAAGCAATCCTTGCTCGCGGGAATGAACCGGACTCAATACGTAGTTCGCCAGCTCGGAGGCGACCACGTGCGGCAGGTGGCTCGAGCGACTGACCAAGTCATCATGTAAATCCGGCGTCAACCGCAACGGGCGGGCACCCAGATCCTTCCAAAACCTTTCCAGCCGTTCGATCCACGACGGCACAGAGTGCGGAGTAGGAGTAATGGCGCAAATGGCCGTCTCAAACAGGTCAGCTCGAGCCGCCCCCACGCCCATTTTCTCCGAGCCAGCCATCGGATGGCTTCCAATGAAATGGGCTTGAGCCTGCAGCAGCAGGGGCTCAAGTTCGGCGACCACCGGCGCTTTCACACTACCGACGTCCGTCAGCAAGGCGCCCGGAGCCAACGCCGGGAGCATTTTGGTCACTAACGCCGTCATCTGCGCAATCGGCGTGCACAGAATGATGAGGTCCGCCCCGGACACTACCCCGTTCAAGTCACAATCAGCTCGATCAACTGCTCCCGCCTTGAGGCATTCCGCGATGCTCTGGGGACGGCGGACGTAACCTTCCACGGTCCGGGCCAGGCCTCGTTTCTTGGCGGCCAGGCCGATCGAACCACCCAAAAGGCCCACACCGACTAAGGCAATCTTTTCCCACTGGGACACCGCTGGAGGATAGAGGACGGACCGGCGGCGATGGAAGTGTGAAAAACAGGGCTCAAGTTTTCTCTCTACCCGCCGTATGCAGAAGAGTTTCGGTGATTGTTCACCTCAAGTTGAATTCTGCTCCCGGCGCGCGCTACTCCCGGGTGCATGTTGAAACTGCTCTCGAGCCCAAACAGTCGTCCGGGAGACGGGTTGTGGGCTGCTTTCTCGCGTCGGTGGCCGGCTTGGCCCTGCTGGGCGGCTTGGCCTTCGCCGCGGAGACCGTCCCGGAGGCGGACCCTCCCACCAGTCCGAAGCGTGACCTGAGCGAATTGAGCCTGGAAGAGTTGGCGAACATACCCGTCACCTCAGTTTCCAAGAAACCGGAGAAGTTATCGCATGCGGCGGCGGCCGTGACGGTCATCACCCAGGAAGACTTGCGGCGGTCGGGGGTGACGACGATTGCGGAGGCGCTGCGGTTGGCTCCGGGCCTGGATGTGGCGCGGGTGGATTCGCACACCTGGGCGGTGAGTTCCCGCGGTTTCAACGATACGTTTGCCAACAAGCTGCAAGTGCTGATGGACGGGCGCAGCGTCTACACGCCGTTATTTTCCGGGGTGTACTGGGATGTGCAGGATACCTTGCTGGAGGATATCGATCGGATCGAAGTCGTGCGCGGGCCCGGGGCGACCTTGTGGGGCGCCAATGCGGTCAATGGCGTCATCAACATCATCACCCGCAGCGCCAAGGAAACGCCCGGCGGTTTGATCATCGGCGGCGGCGGGACCGAAGAGCTCGGGTTTGGCGCGTTGCGCTATGGCGGCCAACTCGCCGAAAACGCCTACTATCGTGTCTACACCAAGTATTTCTCGCGCGATTCCTCCGCCCTGCCCAACGGCGACTCGGCTAATGACCGGTGGCAGATGGCGCGGACCGGTTTTCGGACGGACTGGGATGTGACGGCGGGCAATTCCTTGACGTTTCAAGGGGACATCTATGGAGGAGACGAGGATCAAACTTACTTTTTCCCATCGCTGACCGCGCCTGGGTTTTCGACGACCCTGGCGTCCGAGGTTGAACTGAGCGGAGGAAATCTGATCGGGCGCTGGAGACACGAGTTTGCCGCCGGCTCGGACTCGACGTTGCAGGTTTACTATGACCGCACGCATCGCAATGCCAAAGGGTTCATCGAGGAGGAACGGGATACCTACGACGCGGACTGGGAGCATCATCAATCATGGGGCGATCGCCAGGATTGGGTGATCGGGGCCGGTTACCGTTTATCCGTGGATGAGATCCATAACAGTTTTCCGGTCAGCTTCGATCCGCGCCGGCGTTCCACGCAATTGTTCAGCTGCTTTGCCCAGGACAACATCGCTTTGGTTTCCGACCGGCTTCAACTAAGCCTGGGCTCGAAGTTCGAGCATAACGATTACACGGGAGTCGAGTTTCAACCGGGAGCGCGCCTCTGGTGGGCTGCGGATGAACACAACAGTTTATGGGCTTCGGTGGCGCGCGCGGTCCGCACACCCTCCCGTGCTGACGACGACATTCGGTTGAATGATCGGGTGGCGCCGGGAGCGCCGCCGACGTTGTTCTCGGTTTTCGGCCGCAACGATTTCCAGTCGGAGGAACTGCTGGCTTACGAGGCGGGTTACCGCGTCCAGCCCGATCCGCGGGTCTCGTTTGATCTGGCGGTGTTTTACAACGATTACGATCGGTTGCGCACCGTGGAGCCACAAGGGATTGCTGCGGACCCATCGCTGCCGGGCACGCCCAATGTGTTGAGCCTCTATTTGCAGAACCGCGCGGAAGGCGAAACCTACGGAGGGGAGCTGACGGCCCATTGGCAAATGACGGAGTGGTGGCGCTGGCGGGGCACCTACACGTATTTGCAGATGCAGTTGCACGCCAAACCGGGCAGCACCGATCCCAATGCCGAAGACGACGAGCACCGAAGTCCCCATCATCAGTTTACGATCCAATCCTCGATGGATCTGCCTTGGCATCTGCAGTTGGACACGCTCTTGCGTTACGTGGACGAAGTCACCGATGTCAGCGTGCCTTCCTATCTTAGCCTGGATGTGCGCCTGGGCTGGCAGCCTCTGAAGAACCTGGAGTTTTCGGTGACCGGCCAGAATCTTCTGGATGATCGGCATCCTGAGTTTGGGCCGACAGTGGTCCCGATTCAGCGGACGGAGGTGCAGCGGGGAATTTACGGGAAAATACTGTTCCGTTTCTAGAGCCTTGGCATGGATCCATTCATTCCATCCCACGTTCGTGTGGGCCCGTGCTGGAGCCGACGGCGCGGGTTGGCCGGGTGGGTGGCCTTGGCGGTCTGCTTTTTCCTGGTGCTGATCGGGCGTGGCACGGGCGCGCCGAATACAGGTTTTTCCGAACAGGAAATCAAAGCCGCCTGGCTGTTTAATTTCGCGCGTTTCGTGGAATGGCCCACGAATAGCTTTGCGACTCAAACCGCGCCGATCGTGGTGGGCGTGGTGGGCAAGGACCCTTTCGGCAAGGAATTGGAGAAGGCCTTGGTTGGACGCACCATCCGCGGCCGGCCGGTCTTGTTGAAGCGCGCGGTGGCCGAAGGCGATCTCGCCAATTGCCACCTGCTTTTCATCAGTCCGTCCGAACGAAGGCGCCTGCGTGATCTCCCTGAAAAGCTCCGGGGCGCGCCCGTGCTGACGGTGGGAGAAACGGATGAGTTTCTCGATCAGGGTGGGATCATCAATTTCGTCATTAAAGAAAATGCGGTCCGGTTCGAGATCAACGTGCGTCCAGCCCAGCGCGCTGGGCTGAAGCTGGACGCCAACCTGTTAAAGGTGGCTGTCTCCGTGCGAGGTCGCTATGAGTAAACAGAACCCGGCTCATTCGTTGACTGGGCGGTGGTCCATCCGCCGCAAGCAAACGCTGGTGATCATGCTCACCAGCTGCCTGTCGCTGCTCCTGGCTTGCGGCGGTTTCCTGCTCTATGAAGTGGTGAGCTACAAGCGGACGGTGCTGGGTAACCTGACCACCCTGGGCGATATTGTGGCCAACAACAGCACGGCCGCGTTGCAGTTCGGGGTGCAAGGATCCGCCGAAGACATCCTGCACATGCTGCGCACCGATCGGAGCATCGAGGGGGCCTGGCTTCTGGACACCAAAGGAAAATTGTTCGCCGAGTATCAAGCGCAACCCAAGACGCCGCGCCCGTGCCCGGCCCTGCCGGTGGGCGAACATCGTTTCCGCACGGACGCCTTGGAGATTTCGCGCCCCGTCCGGCTCGATCACGAAGTGATCGGAGCTGTCTATTTGCGCTCCAATCTAACCGCCTTGTTCACCCGTTTGCGCCAGTATGTGCTGCTGGCCTTTGCCTTGTTGGGCGCGTCCGCCTCGCTGGCTCTGCTGCTATCCATGCGACTGCAACGACTGATCTCGCGTCCGATCCTGGAGTTGGCCGAGTTGGCCCGCGTGGTCGCCCAGGAACGCAACTACTCGGTGCGGGCGGCCAAGCATGCCGAGGACGAGATCGGGATGTTGATCGACGGCTTTAACGAGATGTTGCGCGAAATTCAGGATCGCGACGCGGCCTTGCGGACGGCCCGGGACGGCTTGGAGAAGCGCGTGGAGGAACGCACTGGCGAACTGCAGATGGAGATCGCGGAACGGCGGCGTGCCGAACAAGCCTTGTGGGAATCCGAACAGCTCTACGCCCAAATCGCCCTCAACGCCAGTGACCTGCTTTATGTCGTTCACACCAACACCACCTTGATCGACTGGTTCGGCCAAATCGACAAAACCCTGGGTTACGAGGATAGCCAATTCCCAAGGACGCTGGGGGCGTGGCACCAAAGTTTGCATCCTGATGATCACGAACGCGTGCTGGGCGCTTACGTGGAGTCCTCGCGGTCCGGCCGCAGCTTCGCCGAAGAGTACCGGATCCGGCGCAAGGACGGTTCCTATGTTTATTGGGCTGACCGCGGGCGCCCGGTTTATAATCACAAGGGTGAAGTGCTCAAGTTCATCGGGGCCTGCACCGACATCACCGAGCGCAAACATCGCGAAGTGGAATTGCGTAAAGCCAAGGAGGATGCCGAGTCAGCCAACCGGGCCAAGAGCCAGTTTCTGGCCAACATCAGTCATGAAATCCGCACGCCGATGAACGGCATCATCGGCATGACGGCGCTGGCGTTGGATAGCGACTTGACGGCCGACCAGCGCGGGTTGCTGGGCACGGTCAAGGATTCGGCGGACACGCTCTTGGCGTTGATCAATGACATCCTGGACTTCTCCAAGATCGAAGCCGGGAAGTTGCGGTTGGAACCGATGGATTTCAACCTGCGTGAGACCGTGGAGGATACCGTTCTGTCCCTGGCGCTGCGGGCGCATCAGAAGGGAGTCGAGTTGGCGTGCTCGCTGCCGGCTGGCCTGCCCGACGCGTTGGTTGGCGATCCAGGTCGCTTGCGCCAGATCATCGTCAACCTCATCGGCAATGCCATCAAGTTCACCGCACACGGCGAGGTCTTGATCGAAGCCGACCTGGTCGAGCGCAGCCCGGATTCGGCCTTGCTGCATTTTGTGGTGTCCGACACCGGCATCGGGATTCCCGCGGACAAGCACGCGATGATCTTCGAGGCGTTTACCCAGGCAGACAGTTCCACCACGCGCAACTTCGGAGGCACCGGTCTGGGTTTGGCCATCTCCAGTCAATTGGTGGATTTGATGGGAGGCCAGATGTGGGTCGAAAGCAGCCCGGGCCGCGGCAGTCAGTTCCATTTTTCCGCCCGCTTTACTCTCCGGCAAGCCCCCGCCGAGGCGGAGGTTCCAGCCCGCCTCAGCCTCCATGGCCTGACCGCGTTGGTGGTCGATGACAACGCCACCAGCCGCCGGATCCTGGAGGAGTTCCTGGTCCGCTGGGGCCTGCAGACTCTCTTGGTTGAATCGGCCGAGGCCGCCTGGCGCGAGATGCGTCGGGCGGCAGCCGAGGGACAGCCCTTCCGCGTGGTGTTGCTGGATTCAAGCATGCCCGAGATGGACGGGTTTGCGCTGGCGCGTCGTCTGAAGGACAGCGGCGAAATGACCGGTTCGGTGGTGATGCTATTGTCGTCGTCGGAACAAATGGAGGACGCAGCCCGCAGTCGTGACTTGGGCGTGACGGCCTACGTGACCAAACCCGTTCGGCAAAGTGAATTATTGGATGCGATTATGTCGGTCATAGGCAATCAAAACGAACAACCTCAGCCAACGTCGGTAGCGGAGCCGGTGTTGCGCACGGAGCGGCCTTTACGGCTGCTTTTGGCGGAGGACAACTTGGTTAACCAGCGCTTGGCGTTGCGGATCCTGGAGAAGTGGGGGCATACGGTGGCGGTGGCCGGCAACGGGCGCAAGGCGCTGGAAACGTTGGAACGGGGCACCTTCGACCTGATTCTCATGGACGTGCAGATGCCCGAGATGAGTGGTTATGAGGCGGTTGCGGCGATTCGCGAACGCGAAAAGAACACCGGCCAGCATATCCCCATCATCGCCATGACCGCTCATGCTATGGATGGGGATCGCGAAAAATGTTTGGCCGCAGGTATGGACCATTACGTGACCAAGCCGATAGATCAAAAGAGACTGTTCGAGGCCGTCGAGAGTTTCTTTGTGAACCGACGGACCGGAGAGCCTCCCATAATGAACGATACAAAAGCGCCGTTGTCCTTTGACCCCAACGTTGTCTTGCGGCGGGTGGATCACGACCACGAGCTGCTGCGGGAAGTAGCCAGCCTCTTTTTCGAGGACACGCCGCGCTTGCTGGCCGAGGTCCGGCATGCCATTACGCGAGGCGATGGCAAGGCCTTGGAACGTTCGGCCCACACTTTGAAAGGGTCGATCAGCAACTTCGGCGCGCGCGTCGCTTCGGAAGTGGCCCTTAATCTTGAGCAGATGGGGAGGCAGGGAGATTTCACCCGGGCGGCCGAGCTCTTCGGCCAACTGGAGGAACAAATCGCTCTCTTGATCCCGGCCCTGGAAGCGTTGCTGCGCGAAAAAGCCGCATGAAAGTCCTGATCGCGGAAGACGATCCAGTGTCCCGGCGCCTCCTCCATTCGGCGCTGATCAAATGGGGTTATGACGTCACGGTCACCGCCCACGGCAGAGAGGCCTGGCAGGCTCTGCAAGACCCCGACCCGCCCCCCTTGCTCATCCTGGACTGGCTCATGCCGGAAATGGACGGCACGGAGGTGTGCCGGCGAGTCCGCCATTCGCCGGTTCATCAATCCGCTTATATCATCCTCCTGACCTCGCGCGGCAGCAAAGAAGACATCGTGCAAGGCCTGGAAGCAGGCGCCGATGATTATGTCACCAAACCCTTCGATCACGGCGAGCTCCGCGCCCGCGTGCAGGTCGGTTCGCGCGTCATCCGGCTCCAGACCGCCCTGGCCGACCGCGTCAAGGAACTCGAGGAAGCGATGTCTTCCGTGAAAACCTTGCAAGGATTGCTCCCGATCTGTTGTTACTGCAAAAAAATCCGGGACGACGGCAATTACTGGCACCGCGTGGAAAGCTACATCGCCGGACATGCCAACGTCCGTTTCAGCCACGGCATTTGCCCGGATTGCAGCGAGAAGCTGAAGGCCGACTTGAACCTGTGACGCACAAAACCCCATGGACGAGCCCCCCAACGAGAATCGGCCGCCGCGAGAGACTTCCCGCGACGCACCCGGTCCCACTCGGCCGCCCGAACGGCGAAGCCCGGTGTTTATTGTGGATGATTCGCCGGTCGTCCGCGATCGACTCGCCGCCATGATCGCCGAATTACCCAACGTGGAAATAGTTGGCCAGGCCGATATCGCCTTCGAAGCGATCTACTCCATCCGCCGGCTTCGCCCGGCGGTCGTCGTCCTGGATATCTCCATGCCCGGGGGCAGCGGCATGTATGTGCTCGAGACGGTCAAAAAGGATCGGCCCGTTCCAATTGTCATCATGCTGACCAACTTTGCTCACGAACAGTACCGCCAGAAATGCCTGCAGCTGGGCGCGGATTATTTCTTCGATAAATCAACGGAATTCGAGCGGGTGCCCGAAGTGCTGCGGCAGATTTTCGACTCGGGCCCGGCCGCCGCGGCCTGAGCCGCGCTTCATGACCCACACGCAACACCCCTATGGATCTGGTGATGGCCATCAGTGAACTGCTGAGCGCGTTTCAGCGCAAGGCTGCTTGATTCTTCATGAATAGAATCCTGTTGATCGATGACGAAGAACTGTTCCGGCAGACCACCGCGTCTGCCCTGCAACGCAAGGGTTATTCAACCCTGGAGGCCGGCAACGGCACCGGCGGACTGGATTTGGCCCGCCGCCATCTGCCGGACCTGATTGTTTGCGACATCAACATGAACGGAATGGACGGCTATGCGGTCCTGGAAGCGCTCCGAGAGGAGCCTGCGACCACCGGCATCCCTTTCATTTTCATGACCGGCATGAGCAATGCCGAAACCATGCGCCGGGGCATGAACCTGGGGGCCGATGATTACTTGGCCAAACCGTTCACCTCCAATCAGCTCTATTCGGCCGTGGACGCGCGGCTCAAGAAAAACCGGCTGCTGCGCGAAAGTGCCGAACGCAAACTGGCCGATCTACGGGCCAACTTGAGCCTGGCCATGCCCCACGAGATGATCACGCCGTTGAACGGGATCTTTGGCCTCGCCCAGATCCTCCACGGCGAAGCCGGCTCCCTCACCGCCGATGAAGTGGCGGAATACGGCGCCGCCATTCTGCAAAGCGCCGAGCGATTGCATCATACCGTCCAGAATTTCCTGCTCTATGGGCAGCTCGAACTCCAAGCGAGCGACCCCGCCGTGATCGCCTCCATGCGCCAGCAACAAACCTCTCAACTCCGCCTCCTGCTGGAGAACCGGGCTCGCCATCACGCCCTCCGCGCGAGCCGGGAACCTGATCTGCAAATCGATGTCGCCGACGCCACCGTTGGCATCGGCCAGGATTTGTTGACCAAACTCGCCGATGAACTGCTCGAGAATGCCTTCAAATTCTCGGCCATCGGCAAATCGGTCCGCGTGTCGGGCTCGGTCCAATCCGACGGGTATCTCCTCAGGATCACGGACCAAGGCGTGGGCATGGAGCCTGCACAGATCGCGCAGATTGGGGCTTACGCGCAGTTCAACCGACGACAACAGGAACAGCAGGGCTCCGGCTTGGGCCTGGCCATCGCCCGCCGCATCAGTGATCTGCATAATGCCGCTTTCCAGATCCACAGCGATAAAGACCAAGGCACGACCGTCTCCGTGACCCTGCCGTTGGTCCCGCAGATGGACGCAGATTGACACAGATTTAGGGTTTAGGGTTCAGGGTTCACGGTTCGGGGTTCAGGCCAAGCGCTCTTGCACAGAGGTCCAAAGCGAGCTCTATGTGGCGCTTGATCAACGTTACTGCACGCTAGTTGACTTCGATGAGCTTTACGAACAGGCACGTCTCGCCCGCGCAAAGATTGG
>DATLUX010000149.1:0-6968 GCA_035577805.1 Verrucomicrobiia bacterium | reverse complement strand
GGAACAAGTGCTGCCGCTTCGCGGCAGTGGATGGATAACGATCTTCAGAGCTGCAAAGTGTAACCCATGTGTGTGCCTAAAGTGGCACCCATGTCTATGCCCGCTGCCCACCCCGGCCCTCTCCCCGTTGAGGGGAGAGGGGGAGCGCGCTTTCACGCCAAAATCCCCTGGATCACTTCCCCGTAATCGATCTCCAGACGTTTCCGGCCGGGGACCTCCAGCCGGCGCGGGTCCAGACCCAACAAATGAAAAAGCGTGGCGTGAATATCCGTCACGTAATGGCGATTTTCCACGGCGTGGAATCCCAATTCATCCGTGGCTCCGTGCACGATGCCGCGTTTCAAGCCTGCGCCGGCCATCCAGATCGTGAACCCGTAGTTGTGATGATCGCGGCCATCCGCTCCCTGGGCACAGGGCGTTCGCCCAAATTCTGTGGTCCAGACCACGACCGTTTCATCCAACAACCCGCGTTGTTTCAGATCCTGCAGGAGCCCAGCGGTCGGCAGGTCCACCTGAGCGCATAGGTTGCTGTGATTCTCTTTGAGCTTGGAGTGCGCGTCCCAGGCCCCCGCCGCTCCGCCGCCGTGACAGATCTGGACAAACCGCACGCCGCGCTCGACCAACCGCCGGGCCGCCAACAACTGCTGGCCGAAGGGCCGGGTCACATCGCGGTCCAGTCCGTACAGCCGCCGGGTCTCCTCCTTTTCCTCCTCGAAGCGCAGCACTTCCGGCACGGCGCTCTGCATGCGAAAGGCCAGCTCGTAGGACTTGATGCGCGCCCGCAGCTTGTCATCCGACGGATACTCCAGCGCCGTGAGCTGATTGAGTTTGCCGAGCAAGCGGGCCTCGAGCGTCTGTTGACCGGAACTCATGGCCAATTCGGGATGCGCGTAAGGCAACGGTTCTTTCGGGTCCACATTGAGCAGGACCCCCGCGTACTCCGGTCCGAGGTAATCGGCATCCAAACCTTCGGAGCATTGCGACTCCAGGGGCGGGCCCATGACAACGAACTGCGGCAGATCCTCGCTCAACGCTCCGAGCCCATAATGGATCCAGGCGCCAATGGTCGGAAAACAGCCGTCCAACAAGTGGCGTCCGGTCAGCAATTGCAGCTGCGCGCCATGGTTGTTGTCGGTCGTCCACATGGAACGAATGAAGGCCAGGTTGTCTGCCTGCGCCCGCAAGTGAGGCCACCAATCGCTGATCTCCAACCCCAACTGGCCAGCCTGACGAAATCCAATCTGGGTCGGATAGAGAACAGCTTTTTGTTTGTCGATGATGTTGTTGAGGACTTGCTCGCGGACATTCTTCAGATGCGGCGATTGCAGGATCCCCGCAAACGCGCTTTGGCCAATCGTCTTGCCGCCCTGTTTGTCCAGGTCGGGTTTGCGGTCGAAACTCTCCAGGTGACTGACGCCCCCGCGCATCATCAGCCAGATGACGCTTCTGGCTTTGGGCGCGAAGTGGGGCTGGCCATCCGGCGGCAACCACGGCGCCGGCGTGTTCCCGGCGCGCGCGACGCCGTCCTGATGCAGGAGCGATGCCAAAGCCAGGCCGGTAAAGCCCATGCCCAGATCCGAGAGAAACATGCGGCGAGACACACCGGCACAGGCACAACGTGTTAATTTGGAACTCATGAGGATGAGATCAGCTGGCGCATAACGGTTCTTAGCGGATAGTGACGAAGTCGTTGTGATTGAGCAGCACGTGGACCAGTCCCGCGCGAGCGCGGGCGTCCGGAGCCGGATCGTGGTCGGCTCGTAGCGCGGCCGTGAGCGCGTCCAACGTTTCCTCGCATTGCGCCAGCTCGGTGGCACCGGGAGCTCGGCCCAGGACCCGTTCAAACGCGGAGGTGACAAAGCCGGCCGGCGCGCGGGGGTCTTCCTCGCGAGCGATCAGCGCGGCGATCTCGCCGGCGCGGGTCAGGACGAGCTTGCTGTTGGCCATGACCAGAGCTTGTTGCGGCGCGATCGTCTCATGCCGGCGATAGCATTCCTCCACGCTGGGCGCATCGAAGAAAGTGAGGAACCGCATGCGATCGTCGCGCGCGTAACGATAATAGATCGTCCGGCGCGTGCCGCTTTCTTCCTGGGCCACCGGCAGATCGGGCCCGCCCTGGCGCGAGTCCAGCTTCCCGGCCAACTGCAGCAGGCTGTCCCGCACGATCTCACTCTCCATCCGGCGCGTGTTCATGCGCCAGAAATAGCGATTGTCCGGATCGATTTGCGCATTGGACACGTCACTCGGGCCGCCGCCTGACTTCATGCGATAAGCTTGGGAGAGGACGATCTGTCGGTGCAGGCGTTTCATGCTCCAGCCCGATTCCATCAAGTCGACGGCCAGCCAGTCCAGCAGGTCGTGCAGCAACGGCCTCTTGGTGCGCAGACCAAAATCGAACACCGGCGTGACCAAGGGCTCGCCCAAATGACGCAACCAGATGTGGTTGACCGCCACGCGCGCGGTCAGGGGTTGGCGGGAGCTGGTCATCCAACGAGCCAACGCCAGGCGGCGGCCGCTGCTTATCTGAGGATACGGTTCGTTTGGAGGCGTCTCCCGATATTGCGTGGCTGCCCTGGGGAACGCGTACGGGCGGACGGCGTAGTTGGTGGTGGGAGGGCCTGCAGCCGCCTGCTCGGCGGCGGCCAGCTGGCTCTCAGTTTTGGCCAGTTTGTTGCGCGCTTCCACCAGCCCGGCGGCGGCCTTCTGCGCCGTTTCCCGCAGTGGTTTGTTGTCTTTCTGGACGGTGGTCGCGAGGGTTAATCCATCCAGGACTCGCTCTGCACGTTCGCAAGCCTGGCGGGCTTGGAGCTGTTCGACCTGTGCCTCGCGCACGGCCAGCTGGCGTTGCAGCGCGGACGTTTCCAGGGCCGTCTTGTTCCAGATCTCAGTTCGATTCCCAGGCGGTTTGGCATCCTCAATCGTTTCGATGCGCAGGACGGCTTTCAAGGCCGCCTGCCTGGCCTCGGCCAGGCCGAGTTGAAGTTCGGCCAGCTTCAATTCGCCCGGGGCGGCGACGACGGCCTGCGCCGCTTTGGTTAAATTCTCCGCGGCTTGCGCGGCGGCTGCTTGCGCTGTCTTCAACGCGTCGGGACCATTGGTTGCCGTCAACAATGCGCTCTGGAGTTGGTGGTCCTTTTCGACGGCGACGGCGTGCGCGTGGGCGGTCTCCTTCACATTTTGGCTCGCTTGCTCGAGCGCGCCACGTGCTCGAACGACCGCTTGCTCTGCGGCGGCCAGCGTTTCCTGGATCACGAAGTCCTGCTTGTCAGGACACGACGCCGCCAGGGGCAGCGGCAACGGATGAATCTCAGGCTTGCCTGCGCCCAGAGCGACCGGGACAGCCGGCCTCAGGGGCTGACTCTTCCGCGGACGCGCCTCGTCGCCCCGCTCGAAGACGTAGGTGGGATTCTCGAGGAAAGCGTCGTAGGCCCGGGCTAAGCCGGCCTTGGTTCGGTCCGGTTCGCCCGCCACGCGATCGACCCGCACGTGGTACGGCTCAAAAAAGGCGCGCAACTGGTAGTATTCCACCTGGCTGATCGGATCGAATTTGTGATCGTGACAACGCGCGCATTGAAAAGTGAGGCCCAGGAAACCCCGTCCGGTGTGTTCGACGACCTGATCGAGAATGACGTTCCGATTGAAGATAGACCAGTTGCGGGCC
Organism: Verrucomicrobiia bacterium; assembly: GCA_035577805.1. Classification (GTDB taxonomy): domain Bacteria; phylum Verrucomicrobiota; class Verrucomicrobiia; order Limisphaerales; family JADJPG01; genus DATLUX01. The sequence continues at coordinate 3,307 of DATLUX010000149.1, read as the reverse complement.
AAAAAACCCGTGGCCCGCAGAACCTCCGCATGGTTCGGAGCGAGTTCATCGCCCGCCAGCATTTCCAGGAGCATCGTGTCGTAGCCCTTGTCGGCATTGAGCGATTCCACAATCCAATCGCGCCAACGCCACAGATGCGGATGGCTGAAGCGCAGTTCCTGGCCCAGACCAAACCAGTCGGAGTAACGCCAGATATCCATCCAATGGCGGCCCCAGCGCACTCCGTACTCGGGGCTGCTCAGCAATCGGTCCACGACTTTCTCCTGCGCATCGGGCGAATCGTCGGCCCGAAAAGCACGCAATTCCTCGCGGCTGGGCGGAAGCCCAATCAGATCCAGATACACCCGGCGCAGCCAGACCTCCTTGGAGGCGGGCGGACTGGCCTGCAGCCCGCGTTCTTGCCGTGCCGCCGCCAGGAATGCGTCGATGGGATTCGCTGGCGCGGAAGAGCCGCCGGACCCGGGCAACGAGACCTTCACCGGAGGCTGGAAAGCCCAGTGACCTGGTGGATCATTCGTCTTGTCGACCGGCCGTTCCGCTCCGCTCGGCGGGCGCTCGAGGCTGCGGGAGTCGACGGGACCCTGGGCGAACAGACCAACCCCAACCAGGCTGAACAGCCAGCACGCCAGAGCAGCCAGTCGGTGAACCATGACGCCATCATGCGCGTTCGGGTGGTCGCGGTCAAAATTGAAAACAGTCCCCAAAATAGTCTGTAAGGGTCGCCGACTTTTTCCGGAATTATCAGTGGCAGGCAGCCGGGTCAACCATCCCCCCGCCGTGCCACGAACGAACCAATCCGTTATTTTGAAATGAGACAACGCAGAACCGAGACGCACGCATGATTTAGCCGGCCGGCGCCTCAATAAGCGCGTCGACCACCAACCCCCATGGCACCGCCCAGCGCCGGCCGGCAACTTTCTCTTACCATCTCAGGACAATTCCCGTTCCGCGAACACGCGGATGGCCGCGGCGGCGAACTCGGGCAAGCCCGGATGATAAGCTTCATAGGTCCCAGCTGGGCGGACGTGGTCATCGGACAGCTGGCCCACCGACGCTCACATGCAGATGAGCAACGGCGGTTTGACCACGCTCGTTGCTGCGCTCGACCCGCACCAGGTACTGGCCGGGCTTGGAGAACCGATGTTGGGTCACGGCATAGCCGTCCTTGGCGTGCTCGTCGACGTTGCCGTCTGATTTTACCGCGACTGGTTCCGTGCCGTCGCCGAAGTCCCATCTCTCGTGGCCCGCGGTGGTGCGAAAGCTTCGCACCTTGAACGTCACGGGATCCCCGGTCCGCAGGTCCGTCGTGGGGGCGAACGCCGCGTGAATGGTGGGCGGCAGTTGGTCCGGCGCGGACTTGTCGACCACCAGTACGATCGCGAAATCGTAGTCAACCTCTCCGGTCGTGTCGGTGATCTGGAGAATCTCGCTATACTCACCGGACTTGGAATAGCTCCGTTCGACGGTGGGACCGCTGGCGGTGGTTCCGTCCGTGAATGTCCAGTCGTAGCGCACGATCCGGCCGGAGGCACTCCACGATTTCGAGCCGTCGAGCACCACTTTGTCGCCCGTGTAAACGAAGTGATGCGGCCGGGCCACCGCCATTATCCTGGGCGCGTATTGTCGCCGATACGCTTCCCAAAGGAATGCGTAGCCTTCCTGAATGCCCCACAAGCCCGATGGTTGCCGGCTGGTGATATCAAAATGCAAATGGGACCAACCGCCGCTGCCGCCTTCCTTGCCCAGGACTCCGATCTTTTGTCCTAACCGGATCTGCGTTCCCAGCCGGACGGCCGGGTCAAAACTCTGAAGGTGACTATACCGGTAATACCAACCACGCTCGTCGAGCAGATAGATGACATCGTAGCGAGGTTTGGCCGGGGTGTTCTCGTAGCCGGCCAGCAACTCTGTCCCCACCGAGACGACTCGGCCGGCCGCCGCCGCCAGCACATCCACCAAGCCCTCCGCCCCGCCGCAATCCAGCCCGTAATGGTAGTAAACCTTCTTGTTCGCCGGCGCCTCACCGCCATCGACGAACGAGGGTTCGTTCGCCATTTGGGTGTGGCTGGCGAACCAGCGTTGTGGGAGCGGATACACGAACGTGCCGGGTTCAATCCACGGCGAGGCGGCCGGCCAAAATCGCAACCGCGCGTCTTTCAAGAGTCCCCACGCATTTCCTTCGCTGCTGTTGGCGACATGGCCTTTGGTGATCGGGCAATCGAGCTGGCCGCCGTCGAACTTTGTCGGCAGATGATACGTCGCCGAAGTGATGACCAGCGACCGTCCATTCACTTCGACCGTGACCCGCCCCTGGCGGACCGCCTGCCGCAGCGGATCCCGTTTCTCCTCGACACGCAGCAGTTTCACTTGCACTCGACTGCGGTCCGCTAATTCCAATTGCTGCGCTTCATCGACGTCCAGGTCCACCACGCGGACAAGCGTGCCTCGAGCAGGCGCATCCGCCGCCTGCGCCGCAGCGGGATTTGTCCTCGCCCAGACGAGCGCGAAGAAGAGAAGCGATGGAATCCGCAGAATCTGCGCAAGCGAAATGGGCAAGGCGGAGCGAAGAGGGCTCATGGGAAACCTTCTCAATTCACCGCCGCCAGTTCGAAGAGGTACTCTGCGAAGGAGAGTATAGCGCCGTCCATCCCCTGGATTTTCGGGTTGGACGAGTCGATCACATAATATTCGTCGGGAGCGTGAGCGCCGCTGCCGTGGCCGAGGCCGAAATGGCCGGCCGGCAACCGCAGCGGTTCGCCGGTGAAAACGTAACCGGGCCATGACCCTGCGCCGCGGGGCCAGAGAACCGGCTCCAGCCCGGCGCGCCGATAAAGCGAAAGCTGCGCCCGAATCAGGGCTGAATCCGCCAGGGTGCTGGTTGGATCGTATCCGCCGGTCATGCGCACTTCAATATCGCCGTAACCTCGTTTGCCGAGATGCGATTTCAACGCGGCGAACGCTTCGGCGGCCGTCATGTCGGGCACCAGCCGAAGGTCGAGTTTGGCCACGGCTTGGTGCGGCAGAATGGTCTTGCCGCCCGGCCCGGTATAACCGCCGACCAACCCTTCGATGTTCACGGTGGGCCGCGAGACCAGGCGTTCCAAGGCTTCCTGCCATTTCAAGTCATGAACCCATCGATCAACGCCCAAAAGCTTCTTCGCTTGCGCTTCATCCATGCGGCGCGCGCCTTCCGCGACCATCGCTCTCTCGGTGTCATTGATGGGGCGCGCTTTGTCGGCAAAACCGTCGATGGCGGGATCGTTGCCGTCGGCGGAGACCAGGGTGTTGAGGGCTTGGACCAGATGCC
>DATLUX010000148.1:0-5791 GCA_035577805.1 Verrucomicrobiia bacterium | reverse complement strand
GTAGCAGCCGAGGTAACGAGGTACACCCTGAGCCTGTCGAAGGGCTCTGATCTCTTTCCCGACGAACGCGCCCGGATAGAGTGAGCCTCCTTACGTCCGCTGCTGCGAGACAGGAAAGGTTCATGGAGAGCTTCCATCTGCTTTTGCATATAGGGAGCAGCGAAGATGACTAGTAGGTGTAGTTCTGCAGGCCGGACTGGCAAACGTAAGTCGACATCACCCGGTTGCGGTTCAGGGCGCCCGTTTTCCACTGGACCCTCACTGTTACCTCCCGCATGTCGTCGGCGTAACTGGTGCCGGTGTTGGCAGGGGCAATGGTCACCGTCCCATAATAAAGGATGCCTGAGTTAGTGGAGGCAGAGTTGACGTCGTAACTCGCTATAAACTGCGTGGGGACAAAACCCGGTTTGAGCTGGTCCCATCGGTAGAGCCTGAGCCCCTCCATCTTGTCCAATAGGATCTGGGTTGCTCTCAGGTTCTCGCGCGCCATGCGCATGGTGCTCATCCCGGAAATGATGGCTCCATAGACTGCCACCACCAGCAACCCGATCAAGCCTATGGCTAGCACCAACTCCACGATGCTGAACCCACAGCGCTTATGCTGCCCCATGCCCCGGTTTCCTCGCTTATTATGCAGTTTGCGCATGCTCATCGATCGACAAGCAGATCTCTGCCCCTTTGGATATCGACCGTTCCAGGGAAAGGTTGAGGCCGGTAAGAATCGTTTTACTGGCGTAATCGGTAAAAGACCGTCGGCCCGGCCTGCGTGCTGTAGGGGCTGCGGGTCACGTTGCCGGGCACGTCCACCCAGGCATTGGTCGAGGAAAGGTCGTCCGATTTCTGCAGAGTAAAGCCATCGCCATTCCAAAACAGTGTGGTGAAGTTGTTTTCCAGGATCACGCCCAAGCTGGGGAGAACGCGCTGGGCGATATTGATGCTGAGAGCGGATCCGAAAACGATGTCGGCGCTGGCGCCGAGGTTATGAACCTCGACGGCCAAGACGTTGTCCCCTTGGACCAGACTATTGAGCAGACTCCCCGAAACCTGGAATTGGTCCGGACAGGCGGCCTCCCCGGCGGTCACCGTTCCGGCACAAGGCGACCCGATGGCGGCGGTGCTATTGACGATGGGCGTGGGGGCGGCCGGCATGCGCAGCCGGTAAATCTCCGCGCCATTCAGGTAATAAACTGCTCCGTCGTCGACGTAACTGGTGAAGGCCAGGGCCGCTGTGCTGCGCACGCCGGTGAAATCGAAATGTCTGCGGAAATAATAAGTGCGCATCACCGGCCCAGCCGCGCCCGGGGGTAGCAGTGTGGTCCTGGGCGAGACGGCGGTGTTGTTCTCGATGTACAGCAAGCCGGCCCCGGGCCCCAGCCAGGAGGAATCATCGTAATTGAGCGTCTTCCAATTGATGCCATCGAGGTTATTGGTCGTGTATTTCCAGGTCGCAGTCACTTCGAAGACGGGCGTGCTCGAGATCGGCGTGTTGGTGGTTCGAAGGGCGCAGGCCGCTTCGAACGTTTCGGTGCCCGCCACGGAAACGGCGCGATAATAATATTTGGAGCCCGGATTTAACCCCGTCAGGGTCACGACATGCTCCCGTTTCGGACGGGAGTCCAGCGGCGTGGTGTTGCTGTAACTGGGCGTGGAGCCGTATTGAGCTTGGGTGGAGGCGTCAACGTCCGTCGACCAACGGATCGTTGCCGTGGTTGTCCCCGGGATGATGGTCAGATCTTTCAGCGGAAGCGGCAGGGGTTTGGCATAAACGCCAAACTGACTTCCAATAATTCGTTCGCGGCCGCGTCCCAACAAAATGTAGCTCGAGCTGTTCAGAGGAACCGGAGTCCCCGCGCAGTCTGAGCTGTACATGGCGGTCGACCCGCCGCCGTCCATATTGATCGCGTCGGAAGCTCCGAAGCGCTGGAGCCAGGTCGCTCCTTCCGGATCCGTGGCGCCGTCGCTATAGCCGGGTTGTCGGCCGTCGATGGTGACGACGAAAAGATAATGTCGATCCCCGGACAGTCCAAAGATGGTCCGAGGTTGTGGTTCGTGGATGCTGGGATCGGGGTAACTCACCGCCGCGGCCTCCCCGATATTCACATTGTTGCTTAGGATGGGATAAAAGCCCGTGACGGCGGTGTAGATGCCGGCCAGGCTGTGGCCGGGAGGCCGGTTATTGAAATCGAGGATGGGTTGCTTGTTGGTGGTAAACAAAATCGAGGCATAGCGCCCGTTGCTATCCGGGCCAGTATCGGGAAGGGAGACCACTGCGCCGGTGCAGACTTGCATCCCGTAAACCCGGCAGGGCAATCCTTCCGAATTGGGATCGGAGCCGCCCGGATTGGCATTATAGAAGTTGGCATCGGACACCAATGACAAGCCGTACTTCACCATGAAGTTCGTGACCGTCATGGTGTACGTCTCGACGCTGCCGGCCACATAATTCGAGGCCGGTGGCGTCGGGAAAAGAGTAATATCGGGGTCCCTGAGATCGATGCGCGCGCAATTGACCACCTGCAGACGCGGAATACTGGCATCGGGGTAGTTGGTGCCGACAGCCCGGTCGATCCCTTTGAAGAGGCCATGCCAGGGGGTAATGATCATCTCGGCTTGCAGGCAGACGGCTGTACAAAAGGGGAACAACGCTACAAACAGCTTCTTCATGACAATTTACAAAGACAGTTACAACTCAACCGCGGCCAACTGGTTAAGCCTGGGATGGGGCTAAAATACATCATTTTGCCCATTCGCAAAGCTTTTCCCTCCACTGAACCGCCGCGTCAGCGGCCGTCCAGCTCCCCCTTGCGGGTCCGATTTGAAGTGGATTTTTAAACCGGCGGACGATATTTTCAGGCCATGCCAGAAAAGAGTCTCCAACAATTACCCCGCGATCTACGAGATCTATTCCAGAAAGGCACCACGGCACTGCAGCGGCAAAACCTCGACTATGCCGTCGCCATTTTTCAGCAGGTCCTGCAACGCGAACCGGCCTTCCTGGAAGGCCGACAAGCCCTGCGGGTGGCTCAAATCAAAAAAACCGGAGGCAGCACCAGCTTTTTCAAGAAGGTCTTAGGGGGCGCCGGCGCTTCGCCATTGATCGCCAAGGCACAGATGGCAAAGAGTCGTAACCCGCTGGACGCCATGCAGCTCGCTGAGCAGATTTTGGAAGGCGACCCCAACAGCACAGCCGGGAACAAGATCCTGGCCGAATGCGCCCTGGCTGCCGATCTCCCCAAAACAGCCTGCTTTGCCTACGAGTTGCTCCTGAAGCATTCCCCGCGCGATTACGATCTGTCCATGGCCTACGGTGAGGCGCTGACCGCAGCGGGATTGGTCCAAAAAGCGGAGGCTCTTTATCAAGACCTCATGCGAGCCTACCCGACGAAAGGGGAAATCTCGGCGGCCCTGAAGAACCTTTCGGCTCGTCGAACGCTGGATGAAGGCGGATACGAGGCCCTGGCCGATGGCACCGGCAGTTATCGGGACATCCTCAAAAACAAAGTGGAAGCCGTCCAACTCGAACAAGAGAATCGGGTGGTTAAGAGCGAAGAAGTCGCGCAAGGGTTGATCCGTGAGTATGAAGCCCGCTTGGTGAACGAGCCGCGCAACCTGAAACTCATCCGCAATATCGCCGAGCTTTACGCGCAGAAGAAGGAGTTCGACAAATCCCTGGAATTTTACGAGCGGGTCCGCACCTCCGAGGCCGGCAACGATCCGTCGCTGGAAAAGGCCATCGCCGATACCAGCCTCAAACGCCTCGACCATCTGTTGAGTCAGCTCGACCCGGCCGATCCGGTCCAGGCTCAAGAAGCCGAACGGCTGAAAACGGAGAAAAGCACTTTCCAATTGGAAGAATGCCGCAAACGCGCCGAGCGTTACCCCACCGATCTCCAAATCAAGTTCGAGCTGGGCCAACTGTACTTTCAGGCCGGTAAGTTCAACGAGTCCCTCGCCGAGTTCCAGAAAGCTCAGGCCAACCCCCAGCGGCGTCTCCAGGCTTTGGCCGGCATGGGCCAATGTCTCAGCGCCAAAGGCATGAATGATATGGCCGCAAGAAAATTCCAGGAAGCCCTCAAGGAAAAGCCAACCTTCGATGAGGAAAAGAAGGATCTGCTCTATAAGTTCGGCGGTGTCCTCGAAAAAATGGGCAAAAAGGAAGAAGCCATCAGACAGTACGAACAGATCTACGAAGTCGACATCGGCTACAAGGATGTCGCGGCCAAAGTCGACGAGTTCTACTCCGGACAAGGTGGTGCCGGTTAAGCACGGGCCCCACGGATTGGCTACAGGTTTGGATTATCCACGGAGGCCCCAGCGCCGCGCAGCCGCAACCGACCGAGGAGGGGGAGGATTACCACGGAGGACACAGAGGTGCTCAGAGGTTGCACTTCTATTCCTCTTTTTGATTCTTCCTGATGACAAGCAGGGCGGTTTTTGCTTTGCTGTCGCGCGCGATTCCGCGCCTTTAATGTCCAGCTCTAAATCCATTTCATTTTTCCCATGAGCATTCCCTCTGTCACGCAACTGAAGACCATCACCCGACAGGTCCGAAAGATCGTTGAAGCCGAACTCTCCGCGACCGGCGGGGTGTTGCGCTTGGCGCCTTGTTGGGTGCCGCGCTCCTTTTTACAGCCGGGCAAACGGCTCAAACTGCATCCGGACGATCTCTATGCTTACGGGCTGCATCGGGGCGGCATTGACGAACGTTGGTTTGCGTCGACGACTCCGGCCGCCAACGAAAATCGGACGCCGGACGAGGGATTAAGTTACTGCGTGGTGGGGCGCAACCGGTTCACGTTGCAGCAGGCGGTGGCCGAGTGCGGTGCGGCCTTGATCGGAACGCGCATTTGGAATCGGTACAAGAAATGGCCGGTCTACTCCAAGTTCTTCGATAACATGGGCCCGATTCCGCATCATATGCACCAAAACGCCAGACAGGCGAAGCTGGTGGGCCAGGAAGGCAAACCTGAATCGTACTATTTCCCTCCGCAGCATAACAACGTTGGCAACAACTTTCCCTACACGTTCATGGGTCTGGAGCCCGGCACCACCCGCCAGGACGTCCGCCGCTGCTTGGAAAACTGGAATCGCGGTGACAACGGCATCCTGGATCTGAGCCGGGCCTATCGCCTCAAACCGGGCACGGGCTGGCTCATTCCCCCGTGCATTCTCCATGCCCCGGGTTCCCTCTGCACCTACGAACCGCAATGGGGCAGCGATGTCTTCGCCATGTACCAAAGCCTGGTCGAAGGCCGCATGGTGCCTTGGGACCTGCTCGTCAAAGACATGCCCAAAAGCAAACATCGCAACCTCAATTTTATCGTCAATCAACTCGATTGGGAGGCCAACCTGGACGAGAACTTCAAGGATAACCATTACCTCGAGCCCGTGCCCGTCGCCGATACGCGCAAGGCAGGCTTCGTCGATCGCTGGATTGTTTACGGCAAAATTGACCGACAACAACTCTTCACGGCCAAGGAGCTGACGGTTAACCCAGGCGTGAAATGTCCGATCAAGGATAACGGCGCCTATGGCCTCATCTGTGTCCAAGGCAAGGGCCTCCTCAATGGCCAGCCGCTCAACAGCCCGAAATTAATCCGGTTTCATGAGCTGACCGAAGACGAATACTTCTGCTCGGAAGAAGGCGCCCGCAGCGGCGTCACCTTCGAAAACACGAGCGAAACCGAACCACTGGTGACCCTGCGCTACTTCGGTCCTGAGGTAAATCCAACCGCGCCCGCCATCGGCGCCCACCGGAAAAACAAGTTTAATTGAAGCTAGCCCGGCTAGG
>DATLUX010000147.1:0-2783 GCA_035577805.1 Verrucomicrobiia bacterium | reverse complement strand
CGCCAGACGCAACGCGAACTGGAGGCGGCACGCGAACGGCTGGTCCTGCCCTACGATGCCGCCCCCGTTGGATTTCTGACGCTGGACGTCAAGGGCGTCATTCTCGAAACCAACCTGGCCACCGCGCGCCTGCTCGATGTTGCCCGGGCCAATTTGGCCGGAGAAAAGCTGACCCGGTTTATCGCTCCGGAATCCCAAAACACCTTTGTTCTGCATCGCCGGGGTGTTTTTGGGAGTGGAGCCATCCAGACCTGTGAACTCGAGATGTTGACGCCGGCCGGGCACCGGTTCGAGGCCCGGCTGGAATCCGTGGTGGATCACTCGGGGTCGAATCATGCAAAAAAATGCCTGATGATTTTGAGCGACGTCACCGAGCGCAAGCGCGTCGAGGAATCCCTGCGCGTGAGTGAAGCCAGCTCGCGGGCGCAGCGAATGGAGTTGGAGACGCTGATGAATGCAATCCCGGCCGCCGTTTTGATTGCCCAGGATGCGGCCTGCGAGCGGATAACCGGCAATCCGGCCGCCCTGGAGTTGCTCCGCCAAACCGAGGGAGACATTCCTTCGGCCAGCGTCCGCGGAAATGAGCGCCCGCAATATCAGTTCTGGTCAAACGGCCGGCGGCTGGAACCGGAAGAATTGCCGATGCAACGGGCGGCGGCAACCGGGCGCGCGGTGAAGGACGTGGAGACAGAGATCGTTTTTTCCAACGGCGAAAAGCGCCACCTCCTCGGCAGTGCCCTGCCGCTCTTCGATGAGTCGGGCGCGGTGTGCGGATGCGTTGGCGCCTCCCTGGACATCACCGAGCGCAAGCGCGTCGAGGAATCTTTGCGCGATAAGCAGCAGCAATTGAAACTGGTCTTGCAGGACGCGAACATCGGCCTGTGGAACTGGAATCTCAAGACCGACAAGGTGGATTACTCGCGCGAGTGGAAATCTCAACTGGGTTATGAAGAGGATGAGATCGGCGACCCGCTGGAGGAATGGTTGAAGCGGCTGCACCCGGATGATTACACCCCGACGCTCAAGAAGCATCGGCAGTTCATCAAGCATCCCTGGCCGGACTTCGAGGTGGAGTTCCGGTTGCGGCACAAGGATGGCTCCTGGCGCTGGATTCTTTCACGCGCCACGCTCGTCAGCGATACGGACGGAAAGCCCCTCCGGATGATGGGGGTCCATGTGGACGTCACTGATCGAAAGGAAGCGGAAGAGGCGCTGCGCCAGTCGCGGGATGAACTGGAACGGCGCGTGCAGGAGCGGACGGCTGAGTTGACCGAGGCCAACGCCGCCTTGATGGCGGAGATCATCGAACGCAAGCAAGCCGATGCCGCTTTGCGGGAGTCCAGTCTGTTCAACCAGCAAATCATTGTCGGCGCACACGAGGGCATTATCGTCAATGACCGCGATCTGAAACATGTGGTTTGGAACCCGTTCATGGAGAAGTTGACCGGGGTGTCCGCCGCGGAAGTCATCGGCAAGCACCCGGAGGAGGTTTTTCCCTTCCTGCGTGATGCGGGCGTCATCGATCACATGAACCGCGCCTTGGCGGGTGAAACGCCCCCCCCGGTGGAAGTTCATTTTCACGTGCCGCAAAGCGGACGCTCCGGCTGGGCATCCAACGCGAGCAGTCCGCTTCGGAACGCCAAGGGTAAAATCATTGGGACGATTACCATTGTCCACAACATCACCGAGCGCAAGCAAGCAGAGGAAGCCCTGAAAGCCCGCGAGGCGCAACTGCATTCCTTCGTGCAGCAGGCTCCGGCACCCATCGCCATGTTCGACCGAAACATGAATTATCTGGCCCACAGCCAGCGCTGGAAAAGCGATCTTCATCCCGCCCCAACCAACCTTACCGGACGCAACCATTACGAGGTCAACCCGGATCTCCCGGAGCACTGGAAGGCGGCCCACCGGATGGGACTGGAGGGGAAACCCCAAGCCAGCGACGAGGAGCTATGGCTCCAGGCGGATGGGACCAAGGTCTGGCTGCGTTGGAGCGTGAGTCCCTGGCAAGATACCCACGGAAAAATCGGCGGCATCATGATGCTGGTGGAAAACATCACCGCGCGGAAGGAAGCCGAAGAAGCGCTCCGGCTCTTTCAAACTCTGGTGGACCAATCGAGCGACACCCTGGAAGTCATTGATCCAAAATCCGGGCGCTTTCTCGACGTGAACAAGAACGGCCCCGCCGAACTGGGCTGCACTCGCGAGGAATATTTGGCGCTCCGGGTGACGGATATCGACCCGACCTTCTCCGTGGCGAAATGGCTGGAATTGGCCGAGAAAATACGCGTCAACGGCTCGCAAAGAGGCGAAGGGGTCCACCGGCGCAAGGACGGCACCACGTTTCCGATTGAATTCAGCGCGAAATGGGTTCATCTCGACCGGGACTACATTGTGACCGTGGTCCGCGACATCACCGAGCGCCGGCGGGCGGAGGAGGCTCTGCGCAAGAGCGAAGCGCGGCTCAATGCCATCATGGACAACAGCCCGGCGATGATCTTCCTCAAAGACACGAAAGGCCGCTATCAGCACTTCAACCACCGGCTCGGCGAGGTTTTCCATCTGTCATTGGAGAAATCGGTGGGCAAGACGGAAGCCCAGCTTTTCCCGCCGGCGCAAGCGGCCGCTTGCCGGGTCAATGACCGAAAAATGCTTAAAGCGGGAATGCCCATGGACTTCGAGGAGGTGACAATTCAAGACGACGGTCCGCACACCAGCCTCGTCACCAAATTCCCGCTGCGGGATGCCGACGGGAAGATTTACGCCATCGGCGGCATCGTCAC
>DATLUX010000146.1:0-3439 GCA_035577805.1 Verrucomicrobiia bacterium | reverse complement strand
CGGCTCCCATCGGCGCTATCCCAGTCGCCGACCATTCCGTCGAGCCGCTTCGCGGGAGGAACAAGTGCTGCCGCTTCGCGGCAGTGGATGGATAACGATCTTCAGAGCTGCAAAGTGTAACCCATGTGTGTGCCTAAAGTGTCACCCATGTCTATGCCCGCTGCCCCCCCAGCCCCTCTCCCATCCGATGGGAGAGGGTGGCCGCAAGGCCGGGTGAGGGTCGGTTCATGGGTAGCGGACACCTCCACCTTTCGGACGCGCATTGGACCCATGAACCCAACCCAATCTCACGTAGCAGCCGAGTTAACGAGGTACACCCTGAGCCTGTCGAAGGGCTCTGATCTTTTTCCCGGAGAACCCGTTGGGGTAGAGTGAGCCTCCTGACGTCGGCTGCTACCTGAGGGTCGGTTCATGGGTAGACGCCACCCGCCCTCCGCACTCCGGATTCCGCATTCCGCACTCTAAAAAAAGAGCCGCCGCGTTGCCGCGGCGGCTTGCTTGATTCAAATCAGCCTGATCGCTTTGGCGTCAGGCGTTCCTGCGGTTAGGGCAGGAGGACACCACGGTAGAACTTCTGGGCCGAGGTCAACGGCTGAGTAATAGTGGTCGGAGTGGCGCCGAGGGTGATGTTTTGCAGCTGCGTCCAGGCATCAGGTCCGGCGATGTTATTGCGTGATTCCAAGCGCCAGGAGCTATTGGGAGAGCCCGTGGCGATGAGCTGGAGCTGGCCGGCGTTGATGGTCGCGGTCAACCGCAGGAGCGGGTTGATCACCGGCGGCACTTGGGAGATGTTCTGGCCGGCAAGGCCGCCATTGTAGATCGCCACAAGTTCGGCGGGGCCGAGGCTGCGATTCCACATGGCCACGTCATCAAACCGGCTGTCCGTGCCCGGGAACACTTTGACGGAAGTAGTGGGATCAGCACTCAGCTCAGCGCCGATGGCCAGCCAGGGAATGGCGGGCACATTGTTGCCGATTTGGCCGGAGTAATCCGTCGAGGCGATGGGCTGGCCGTCCCAGTAGGTATCCAGGCTGAGTCCATTGGCACTGAGGGCGAAATGGTGCCAAGTACCCAAGTCAGCGTTGGGGACGGGTGCGATGGCGATCACTTTGTTGGGCCCGACCTCAATCACGCCACGCAGATTGGGCGCTCCATCGACGACCACGACTTCCATCACGAACTGGCCGCTCAGACCAGCCGTCGGGAGGGTCACCCAATTGTTGACCAGCGGACCCCAGTCGGTGCTGCCCGAGTAGACCCAGCCGGCCACCGTCATGGCTTGTCTCGGCTTGGTGTAATCCGGCACAAAGACGTAATTGTCGCCTTCAAACAACAGGGCTCCGCCGATCCTGCCGTCGGGCGTCCAGTCCTGGAATTGGCCGCGGACTTCACCGGGCTGGCCGCTGGCCACAGCATTGGTGGCGACCGCACCGCCGGCATCGTCGAGCTTGAAGTAGTTAACCAAGCCCAACGAGAGATCGCGCGAGGTAACAATGTCCAAGGCCACGCTGCGGCTGCGCACGCGTCCGGCCGGGTTGCTGACCGCCACGAAGTAGACGCCTTCATCACTGGCGGTCAGATCGGACACAATCAGGGTGGTACTATTAGCACCTTGGATAGGCTTGCCGCCCTTCAGCCATTGGTAGCTCAGGTTGGGTCCGGTAGCCTCGACGGTAAACGTCGCCACGCCGCCCAGGAGCGCGGTCACGGAGGAAGGCTGCTTGGTAATGACCGGCGATGCTCCCACATCCGAAGGATCCAAGAGCAACTGGAACGCGTTCAGGCCCGGGCCGCGGATGGGATCTTGCCCCACTGGTTGGGCGCGACCGGGCGCCCACATCGTGATCAGGATCGACCCGTTGTCGGATTCCAATCCGTCGAAGCGCATCATGTTACCCACGCTGCGGCTGGCCGGGTCGGACGAAGTCATCAACAGGAAGCCCGGGGAGGTCTTGAACTCGTCGCCGTTTTGCGGGCGGGTGAAGCGGCTTTGCACCGCCTTGTCCGTCCCGTCGGCATTAAAGGTTTTGACCTTGAAGTTCATATTGAAGAACTCCGCCGGCACCTGAACGGTGTAGAGCAATAACGAATGCCGGCCTGGCGGCACTCCGGTCAAGGTCACCGTCTGGGCTTGGTCTTCCGCGGTGGCGAAGCTGGTGCACGTACCGTTGAACAGGCGGCCCAACGGATCTTCATTGCCCGTGCCAACACCCCATTCACCCGAGGTCGCCCAAGTCACTGCGATGGTAGGATGGGCTAAATTGGCGCTGTCGATTGGGTTAGGCAACGCGCCGCCGCCGCTCGCCACGTTGTTCCAATAAGCCTGCGGGAAGAAACCGGTGATGTCATCCGAAAACAGATCGGTCGGAGCGCCGTTGGCCCCGCCGCCATGCCAGCTGATGCCGATACTCTCGGTCGTCGAAGGAGTGAAGATGCTGAGCAGGACTTCGTCGCTGACTTGGCGGCCATCGCGTCCCTGCACCACCGCCTGGTAGTGAGCGCCATCATCCGCCGCGGTGGCGGGCGCGGTCTTATAGACGGCGTTGTTGGCGCCGGCGATTTTCTGGCCGTCCCGGTACCATTGCACACTCCACGGGCCGGTCAGGACGACGCGGAAGGTGGCTTGAGAACCGAGCAACACCGGGGTGTCCTGCGGCTGCTGGCGGATGAGGGTATCCACCGCATTGGTATTCACGACGCCAGGGGTGGTGCCCAGGAATTCCACTTCGGAGACCTGCATGCAACAGGTGCTGTTCCCGGCGGTGGTGGGGAAGATCAACCGATAAGTTTTGAAGGCTTTCGTGTTCTCCGGGAAGAAGACGTAGTTCTTGAGGAAACGAGTTGTGCCAAAGGGCGGGACATCGCCGCTGGCGATCGGAAAGAAAGTGACTCCGTCCAGGGAGCCGCTGAGATCGTACGTGGCCGGGTCACGGTCAGGGGCGTCGTTGGCCGAAGTGAGGCTGAGGCCGATGACAATGGTGTCACCCACGCTGGGGGTGACGGTGAACCCGGTATTGACCTTGTCGAAGTTCAGATACTTGGTGGGTGCATTATCGATGGCATTGGCCACACCCTCGGAACCGGGGCTGTTGTTGGAGGTGGCCACGATGGGATCTCCCGGCACGGTGACGTCGCCCGGAGCCAGCACGCCGAGGAATTCCACTTCGGACACCTGCATGCAACAGGTGCTGTTGCCGGCTGTGGTCGGGAAGATCAACCGGTAGCTGAGGTAAGGAATCTTGTTATCGAACAGAATCGTGTTCTTCAGGAAACGCGTCGTGCCAAACGGTGGAACATCCCCGCTTGAGATCATGGTGAACGTCACACCATCATAAGAACCTTCCAAAGTGTAAGTAGCCGGGTCCCGGTCCGGCGCGTCGTTGGCTGACGTCAGAGTCAAGCCGCTCACGATGGTCAGACCGGCAGTCGGGGTGACCGT
>DATLUX010000145.1:0-40414 GCA_035577805.1 Verrucomicrobiia bacterium | reverse complement strand
ATCATCCTGGGCCACGACTTGTGGCAACGCCGCTTCAACGGCGACCCCGCCATCGTCGGACAAACGGTTCGCATCAGCCGCTATGCTCAACGACTCACGGTGGTCGGCGTGATGCCTCCAGGCTTGCGGTTTTTGCCGTCGCCGGCCGATGCGCAGGAGCCGAACTATAAACTCGATGCCCAGGTGGATTACTGGGTTCCTGCCGTCGCGGACCCGACCCGCTTAAAGAGGCGGGAGTGGGATGTGGTCGGCCGGTTGCGTCCAGGCCTAACCCTGGGCCAAGCGCAAGCCGAGTTGAAGGCGCTGACCGTGCGCGAAGCGCAAAGTGAACCCGACTTCGAGGACATCGGCCCGAAACTCGTCGCCCTGGAAGCGGAGGTGAACCGGGAAGGACGCCAGTTGTTGCTGCCGTTGACTGGCGCGGTTGGGTTGGTGTTCCTGATCGCTTGCGGCAATGCCGCAGGTCTGCTGCTCGCGCGCGGACTGCAACGCCAGCATGAGTATGCCGTGCGCGCCGCCTTGGGCGCGAGCTCCCTCCAGATTTGTCGTCCGGTCCTGGCGGAGAGCCTGCTCTTGGCCGCTCTGGCCGCCGCGGTGGGAGCCGGACTGAGCATCGGATGTGTTCAGGTCTTAAAAGCCACCGGGGGCGCGGCCATCCCGCGTCTCGACGCCGTGCATTTGGGCTGGCCGTTGCTCGTGTTTTGCCTGACGGCGGCCGGAGTGGCGGGCTTGTTCGCCGGCGCGCTGCCGGCTTGGCGTTCGATCGGGCGCGCGCCTGTGGGCGATCTCAAGGCAGGCAGCCGGACCGCGAGTGTGGGCCGGGCCGAGCGCCGTTGGCTGGCCACCGTGGCCGCGCTGCAGATCGCCTTGACCCTGGCTTTATTGGTGGGCGCCAGCCTGCTGATTCAGACGGTGAACGCCCTGGCCAAAGTTCGTCCTGGCTATGACACGCAGAAGATTTTGACCATGAGCGTGACCGCGGTCGGCACCAACTGGCTGGATTTTCATCAGCGGGCTATCGAACGCGTGTCCGCTTTGCCGAGCGTTCAGTCGGCTGCATTTGCCTGGGGTGTCCCGCTGACCGGCAACAAGTGGACCACGGCCTTCGAGATCGATGGCCAATCGCAAATCGGCCACTTCAAAGACAAAGTTGTGTTGCCGACGCGATCGGTCACGCCCGATTATTTCGCGACGCTCGGGTTGAGAGTGGCGGAAGGCCGCGGCTTCCGGCTCAGCGACGATCGCAAGGCCCCCACGGTGGTTCTGGTCAACCAGGCCATGGCGGCACGCTATTTTCCCGGCGGAACAGCCATTGGCCATAAGCTCAGATTCCCCGGCGATGCGACGAACCTGCTCGAGATCGTCGGCGTGCTGGCCGATGCGCGAACCGACGCGCTCACGGACGCCCCGGAGCCCGAGTTGTATTTTTCGTTCTGGCAATCGGGCCCGTTCTCGAAGCACTTGGTGCTGCGCAGCCGAGGTGACCCGCGCGCGCTGGCGGGCGCCGTCCAAAGGGAGTTGCGCGCCATTGATCCCACGGTGTCAGTGGAGAATATCAAAACGTTGGAACAGGTCCGAGCCGAGTCCGTGGCGTCGAGAACATTCGCGATGAACCTGTTGGTGGCCTTTGCAGTGGTGGCATGTCTGCTCGCCACGGTAGCCATTTACGGAGTGTTATCGTTGGCCGTGGGTTCGCGCCGGATGGAGATCGCCATTCGCATGGCCGTGGGCGCCCAGCAAAAGGATGTGCTTCGGCTCATCCTCGGCGAGGGGGTGCGCCTCGCCGCGGTCGGCGCCACGATCGGTCTCTGCATCGCGATCGCATTAGCGAGCGGCTTGAAAGCTTTCCTGTTTGGAATCGGACCAACGGACCCCTGGACCCTGGCAGCGATGGCGACCCTGATACTGATCATCACGCTAGTGACTTGCTGGATCCCGGCCCGGCGCGCCGCCCGCATCGAGCCGTTGGTCGCACTCCGCAACGAATGAAACTGTCAGGTAGTGTAGTTAGGACAGTACGAACTGTCAGCCTGGGGAGACGCGCATGGCCAGCATCGAACGGTAAGCGGAGCGATAGGCCCAAGCCAAGTAGAGTTCCAGCACCAACACCACAATCGCCATGCCCAGCCCGGAAGGCGCCAGGAAAATGTGGAACGTAACAATGCCCACGATAATTGGCGCAAGCAGCGCCAAGGCGAGCGGCACAAAACGATTCAACAAAAGCAACACCCCGACCAGCAGCTGCGTGCCCATCACCGTTGGAAACATGTAACCCGACTGGTGCAGCGCCCCCGCGAACGCAGCAGCTTTTTCGGGCATAGGCGCTTTAGGTTCGGGGATGAAATGGAGGAAACCGTTCAAACCGAACACCAGAAACATCAGGCCCAGCAAGATTCGAACGATCAGAGGAAGATAACGGGCGACCCCTGATTTGGTCTGGGATCCTTCGCCCGGGCTGGCGGTGGACATGCTCTGTGTAGTCATGATTCTTTTCGTTGTGAGGAACGGCTGTTTGCTGCATGCAGCATAAGACATGAACCGTTCACAGAAAAGGCAGTTGTTTGACAAGCTCCGGCATGAGGACGCGTTTCACGCACAGACAAAAGCGGCGCATTTAGGCACTGCCCTAAAGGCGCCTGTAGGGCCGACAATACAATCGAACCGTACCGTTGGGGGTGCCCGAGCCGTTAGCGCGGCCCTTCAGGCGCCCTTCAGGCCGCCGGCTTGGAGGCGTAGGCAACCCAGGCCTTCGGCCGGCCTTCGGCCTGGGCTCAGGAAGGGACGGCCCGTTGGGCCTC
Organism: Verrucomicrobiia bacterium; assembly: GCA_035577805.1. Taxonomy (GTDB): domain Bacteria; phylum Verrucomicrobiota; class Verrucomicrobiia; order Limisphaerales; family JADJPG01; genus DATLUX01. The sequence goes on along the minus strand of DATLUX010000145.1, from coordinate 37,616 downwards.
GGTGCGAGCTGTGCGTCGCGGTTATAGGCTGGGCTTTAGCTAAGGCCTGTCCCAGGAACGTTCTCGGGACAAACTTTGTCGGAATCTTTGTCGCAAACTTTGTCGAAATCCCAACATTGTCACAAAGTCCTCGACAAAGTTTCCAACGAAGTTTCCGACAAAGGCCGAAATCGCTCTTTTCGGGACAAGCTTTAGCTAAGCTAAGGCGCCTTGCCCGTCTTGGAGAGCAGGAAAGCCAGCAGGCTATTGAAATCGTCCGGCGTGATGATTTCACCGAAATTCTCCGGCATGAGCGAGGTGTCCGATTCGCGGCGGGAGGTGACATTCTTTCTGGGGATGCTGAGTTCTTTGCCGGTGCTTTCGGCGAGCACGACCAGTTCCCCTTCATCACGCCGGTACAAACCGCTGACCACATCGCCGTCGTTAAGGACGAGGATGGTGCTGCGGAAAGCGCGATCGACATTCCGGTTTGGATCGAGAACGTCCTCACACAACCGCTCCAATCCGCGCGTGCCGATCCCGTTCAGTTGCGGACCGACATTACCGCCGGCGCCGTCGATGCTATGACAGGCCGCGCAATTCTTGGTAAACACCTGCGCGCCCTCGGCCGCACTAGCGCGCGCGGGACGATAAGCGTCGCGGCGGCGTTCCACCAATTTCTGCAGTTCCTCGTTCACCGGTGAAAGGCCTTTGGTCAGTTGGCTCATCCGGGCGGAGCCGTCTTCGGGACGAGCGACCAGCAGTTTGTCTTTGACCGCGCGATCGAGCAGCAAACGCGGGGACGCTTTGCCGTCGGCGATGGTGCGCAAGAGGACGTCGGCGCCTTCGGCGTTGGAGGCCAGGGCCTGGGCCAGTTTGACCTGGGCACGTTGCGGAGCGTCGCGGAGAAGTTCGACCAGGATCGAGCGGGCGTTGGCGGGATCCTTCTCGGTCAGAGCGTCGCCCAAGCGCTGGCGTAGTCCCGCAGTCAGGGCGGCGTCACCCAGGAGTGGCGCGAGGGGAGCAAACGGTGTGGAGGGATTCAAGGTAACCACAGATCGGGCCACCACGGCACGAGTATCTGGATCGGTGGATTTACTAACGAGGATCTGGTGGAGGGCTGGTTCGAGGCTGGTCAGCCGCAACTGGGCCGCCAACTCGGCCGCGGCCTGTTGCCGTTGACTCGCCAGGTTGGGACTCAGAGCGGGAAGCGGGACGACCGCGGGGTCCAACCTGCCAAAGGCGATCCAGGCATAGGCATCGCCGGTATCGCCATCGGTCGCTTCCAGGTAGCCTTGTCTTCCTGCATACGCCGAAAGGTCCCAGGTGATTTTTTGCGCGAGATCATGGCGCGGCGGCTGAGCTTCGGCACAAAGGTCACCCTGGATGGTGCGCAGCCGGATGAAATTCTTTCGTTGCGGCGGTTTGCCCGGATATCCGTCGTGGCCCGCAAACCAAAAGACGAGGCGGGCGGGGATCACGAACGGTTTGGACCGCAGCACGCCGGTGAAGGATTCGCCGCCGGGCAACAGGCTGCAGAGGAACCAGGAATCTTTGTCGCCATCGGCCGATTTGCGTTTCTGCCGGAACCAGGGGTTGGTGGGATTGGTGGAATCAGGAACAGGCGTGTTGGACCAGGTCAAGGCCCGTTCCTCGACGGACTCGAGCAATTGGCCGGCAAGTTCGGTGCCCCAAGTCTTCAGCGCCGGACCAAGGCTGGCCCCACGTTGATCGAGGCCTTGTTGAATTGATTTGAGTAACGACAACTGGAGATCGGTGTCGTTGGCGAAACGACTGCGCGCGAGCGTAGCCAGCGTGTCGAAACTCGATTCCGGCGCGTAACGCACCGCATGCCGCAGCATGACCGTGAGCGTCTCCGCGTTGGGAGCAGCCTTTTGCACGTAATCAATGAGGAACGTGCCCGCGGTCGCCGAACGAACGGCCACCGCTACGTCGGCTACGGATCGGGTGTCGGCTTCCCCGGGTTTCGAAGCGATCCAACGCCGGAAATTCTCTTCTTCCTGCAACTGATCGCGCAGGGATTTACGCACGACATACAGCAAATGAGTATCGCTCTGAGGAACCCGCTGTCGCAAAACGAGCAAGGGCTGGATATTGTCGTAGTTTGGATGGGCCGCGAGGGCTTCCGCGGCGCACCGCTGAACCAACCCGTCGCCGTCTTTGAGTCCGTCCAACGCGGCCTGTCGTTGATCCGGGCTCCAGGAAGCGGTGTCGGCCAGGATGCGCATGGCGTGAACGCGCACGAGGCGCTCGGGATGCTGGGCGGCGCGGAGCAGCGCCGGCCGGTCGAGCGCGCCGAGGCGTTGCAGAACCCAAAGCGCATGCGCATGCGCCCACGGCGTCGTCTGCGCATTATCCAGAGCCTTTTTGACGGCGGGCACGGCCGTTGCGCCGAAACGGTCACAGAGTTGATCGGCGGCCAGGCGGCGGAAGGTGAGATTGCTGTCATCCAAGGCCGCCAACAACTGAGCGATGGATGCGTTGGAAAGGTCCCGAGCCGGGCGCACATTCAACTGGCCGGCGGCCTTCCGGTAAACGATGCGCCAGATGCGACCGCTCGTGCGATCGCGTCCCGGGTGGCTGAGGGGCACTTCGTAGTGGCCGATGATGCGGTTATAGAAGTCCGCGATGTACAGGGCGCCATCCGGGCCGAGTTGCGTGTCAACGGGACGGAACCAGGGGTCATCGGTGCTCAGGAGATCGGGCATGGCGTTGGCGGTTTTGGTGCCGCCTTGTTCCACCGTGCGATCGCGCATAACCACGCTGTTCATGACGTCGCCGACGAACAAGTTGCCGCGGAATTCTTCGGGCCAAAGGTCGTCGGCATAACAGGACATGCCGTCCAGGGCGGTGGAGCCGCGGATCTTGTCCACCGTCATCGGGGCAAAGCCAAGTCCATCGTCGGGTTTGCCGAAGCTTGGGTAATAGGCGCCGGCCAACAGTTGATAGATGGGCGCGCTATGGCAATCGGACGAGAACAAATTCCCGAATTCATCATAGGCGAGGCCGAAGGGGTTGACCTGGCCGTGGGTATACTGCTCGATGCGCGAACCATCGAGGCGCAATCGATAGGTGTTTCCGGAGTTCAGATGGACCTGATGGCCATCGCGTCCCGCCACGTGCGAGTCGTTGTTGTAACCGTGGGTGCAGTAAAGCCAGCCGTCGAAGCCGCGCCGGAACGAGGCCTGGTTGCCATGCGTATCCCGGGTATGGTCAAAGGGCCCGTACAAAACCTCGCGTCGATCTGCCCGGCCGTCGCCATCGGTGTCCTGCAGATACCAAATATGCGGGATGCTCCAGACCACGCAGCCGTTGCGATAAGGATAAAGGCCGATCGGGATGTTCAATCCGTCGGCGAACGTTGTGATCTTGTCGGCGCGTCCATCGCCGTTGGTGTCTTCAAGGATCTTGATCGCATCGCGGCCAGGACGATTGGTGGGAGCCGGGTACGGGTACTCCTGGGTCACCGTGACCCACAGCCGGCCGCGGGCATCGAAAGCCATATTCATCGGCTTCAGGATATCGGGTTCCGCCGCCACCAACTGGATCTCGAACCCGGGCGGCAGGTGAAATGACTTCTGTTCCTGGTCGGGCTTCTGCCAGGGGGTGGTGCGGACGTTCTCGGCGAACGGATCAGCGGCGGATAAGGAGCCGGCCAGGGTCAACGAAGCGAGAGCCAACCAAAGCCGCCCGGCCCCGTGCGGGGATACGCGATCTGAACAATGGAAACGCATGTGATTGCCCAGGGTTATGCCCAAAGTCCAGAAGGAGGGAAAGATTCTTCTGAGTTTGACTCCCACATGCAGGCGCATTCGCTGACTGCCCTTGCCCTGGAGCGCGGCCTTTAGGCCGCTTCAAGATAAGGATCGGAGGAAGCGTTGGACAGTCCATGGCCCCCGAGCCGGCGGACGCTGAAGCGGTCCCGCCACCGGGACCGCGCCCCGAGCTGCCTTGAGCGCGGGGCAGTGCCTGACTACGCCCCCCACATGCTAGGCCCAACCCAACCGGCTCGGGCTAAGTTGAGATACGCGGTCAGCGGAGCCGACTAGCCACGAATTCTCGTCGGCAGAATCGCCTTCATGACAGTTTTTTCACGCGAATGTTACTTGGCAGTTTGCAAAAAACGTGAAAAGAATAACAGAATCCTAGGTTCCTCGCGGTGCAGTGGACTGCAGTTCTGTCCCGGGGTTAGCCATAAGGGCAAATGCGAATGCTGGCCACTAACCTCGCTCGACTCGGAGTCAACGTCCGGACGGCCCCCAACCCGCCAATCGGCCAAATGGATCTCCTGGTTCATCGCGTCGGAATCAAATCTCTCTCTCTATGCGAAGTATTAGTCTCCTCCTCACCGGGCTGGTCTTAGCGGGGCTCACCAAAGCTCAGGGCGAAAGCAGCGTCTCCCAGTGGACCACGATTTTCGCTGGGATCGAGCAGGCCACCGGCACCAACGATGCCGGCGCCAATGGACCTCTGTCGGTGAACGCCCTGCGCATTGATCTTTGGGACACCAACGTCACCCTGGTGATCACCCCGCCCCTCACGAATAACTATGTGCCGGACCAGCGGGAAACTTACTTGCAGACCACGCGCGAGTTCCTCGTCGCGCACCAGTTGCAGGTCGCCGTGAACTCGGGCTATTTCTCCCCCGGCGATTACTATCAGACGTCGGGGACGCCCGCGTCGGTGGAAGGCACCGTCATCTCACAAGGCCGCTTGGTTTCGAGGCAAACCATAACCAACAACAGCATGTCCGCGATGACCTTCGGGTCCACGAACCAGGCCGCATTCTATTTCCTCAATTGGCCCGCCCTGAACACCAACGGCGTTTACAATGCCATCGCGGGTATGTACCCGTTGGTCCGCGACGGAACGAATTTCGCTCATTTCTACGACAATGCGCTGTCCGATAGCACGCACCAACCGCAACCTCGCACAGCTTTCGGACTTACGCGGGACAAGCGATACCTGATTCTGATGACCATCGATGGCCGCCAGGCTTTCAGCGCCGGGGCATTTGACTACGAGTCAGCCGAGTTCCTTTTGCTCTTTGGCGCATGGAGCGGGATGAACATGGATGGAGGCGGCTCCACCTGCATGGTCAAACAGGGGGAATTTGGGGATCCGGAAGACATTAACGTGAACAGCTTCCAATGGGCGGTCGGCCAGCCCGGCTCACAGCGGTCCATCGGCTGCAATTTCGGCGTCCGCTCAACCTCGCCGGCCAGTCCCATTTTGGATCTGGAGGTGATCCCTGGCAGCACTACCGCGATCATCACCTGGCGCACTGACGTGCCCGCCTCCACCCAGGTCGAGTATGGGCCAACCAAATCCCTGGGCAGCGTCACCCCGCTTGATTCGCGTCTCACCAAGGAACACATTGCAACTCTCCCTAACCTGGAACCTGGGTCGGACTATTACTTTGGGGCCATTTCGGACACGGGCAGCACGATCTACCGCCGCAGCGATCGATTCAGCACCACCAATACCGCGTCTTACACACTGCTCTTTGATGTGACCAAAACGTGGCGCTACACCACCAACAACTTGGACGGGATCAACTGGACGGCGCGCAATTATGATGATTCGGGCTGGCTCGGGCCGGGCCCGGGCTTGTTATACATCGAGGATAACCCAGCGGTGACGCCCCGATTAACGCCCCTGCCAACTCCGTTGATGAGGACCTACTACTTCCGGACGCACTTCGCTTTTCAGGGAAACGCCGCCGGCCTGTCGTTGGTCTTTTCGAACTACGTCGACGACGGGGCGGTTTTTTATCTGAACGGGTCGGAAGTTTACCGTCTGCGCATGCCGGCTCCGCCGATCGTCATCGTGAACAGCATGGCGGCGTTGGCGCCTCCCTGCAACGGCGGCGGCGATGCGGTCCCCGGCTGTGACGATCAGTTTGTGCTCAACGGGAATCTCCTGGTGCAAGGCGACAACTTGTTCGCCGTAGAAGTTCATAACCGAAACACCGGTCCGGATATTGTCTTTGGATCCGCCCTGCTGCTGGACAGTCCGTCCGCGGAGTTGCCGGAGCTGTTCATGCGCAGCTCGGGCCAGGACGCAACCTTCTACTGGAACGGATCTGGATTCATGCTCCAGCAGACTACCGCCCTGTCCGAGCAGGCGCAGTGGACCGATGTCACCGGCGGCGCCACCAGCCCCGTCGTCGTGACCACCAGCGGTACGGCCTTCTATCGACTACGGAAGTAAAGTTGATAGGCGATCGCAAGACTCGTTGCTGGTTCCTGGTTCCTAGTCCTAGTTGGCTGAGCCGAACACGGACTACCCCCATTTCAATTGCCGGGATTCAATTCTTCGGTGGCCACGGTGTGCTGGCGCTGGCACCAAGGTATCCGCCTGGTGATCCAACCTGGCAACAGCTTCTGCATCTTGCTCGGAGGCCGGCCATCCTCATAGTCGACTGCAACTTTGCAAGGCCTGGTGGAAAGCAGATAGACGGTAAAAGTGACGGCGCGGGCTGGTGGAAGGGTGTAGGAGCGTAATGAAAGCCCGCTGCTTACTCCATCGTCGTGCCGTCCGCCAGCTTCCCGCAACACGCACCGATATTCCACATTGGTGGCATCCATCAACCCCCAATACCTGATCGGCCGCCTACTCGTATTGGACAGAACTAGCGTGGCCTTCTCAAATCCGTCACGCCACTCATCGTGCCGCGAAAGTGACCCGTCCTCCCGATCTCGAGGAAACCTGTTGACGACCGTCAACGTGACAGGACTTGTCGAAGTCAAACCGCGCCAACCGATGATCATCACCGTCAGCACGACAACCAAGGCCAGCAGCTTAATCCGAGAGATTCGCATGGGGCGCTGACCGTCCTGTTAGTCGCATTGCGATCGTTGCAACACTTGTGCTCACCCGCGGGCCTGCGCATGAGCGCGTCTGACAGCCTCCACCTTCGGACAAGATGATGCCACACTTTGCAAAGTGTGGCGCCCGTCAGCGGCGTGGCGTCGAAAGCTGATCCATTCGATCCCGGGCTGGCTCATTCCCGAGGGCCGCGGCGCGTTGGTACCATTTTGCGGTTCGCATCTGGTCAGGCTTGCTGGCATCAAATTCTTGCGTCGTGACTCTGCGCCGACGCTGGCACCAAGGTAATTGACTGGTGAACCAATCTGGCAACAGGTTCCACATCTTGCCAGGCGCTCGGCCATCCTCATAATCGACTGCCACTTTGCAGATGCTCTCGGGAAGCAGAAGTGCCGTGAAAGTGACGGATTGGGATGGCTGAAGAGTGTAGGAACTTAACGAAAGTCCGCAGCTTTCTCCACCACCGCGCCAACCACTACCTTCCTGCCATAAGCACACGTGCTCAACATTAGCTGCGTCCATCACTCCCTGATAGAAGATCGGTCGGTCGCTTGTGTTGGCCAAGACCAAGGTTGCCTCGACAAATCCACTAGACCACTCATCGTCCTCCGAAACCAATTCAGTCTCCCGATCTCGAGGAACCATTTTCACCACGACCAACGTCACGGGACTTGCCGAAGTCAAGCGCCACCAACCGGTGACCATCGCCGTCAATACGACAACCGAGGCCAGCAGCTTGATCCGGGAGATGCGCACGTAGTTTGTTGACCGATTCAAGTTAGGTTACCTCAGGCTTGGCAATCGGCCCATTCCCAACCCAAGCGTGCGTCACAAATCTGCCCCGTTTGGGCAAGGGAATTGGGGGCAAGGGAATGGCGGCCTTTTTAACTTCTATTCAAAAAAAACATTGTTCAATGCAACCTTGCTAGTTCCGGAAATTCCCTTGCCCAAAATTCCCTTGCCACCTCCCAGCTCCCCTTGCCAACAGGCGCACACGTGATCGCTGCCGGATCGCAGCCTCGACAAAGATTCCGACAAAGGTGGGGACAGATGCACGCCGATCGATTGGAGAGTCGCCGCTCTACTTCCGTGCCGCATCCAGCTTATTCAGGGTCAACCAGAGGGGGCCGCGCATCGGTTTTCCTTCCGCGGTATCAAGATTGTATTTCACTTCCATTTGCATAACCGGACTCAAGCTCGGCATTTCCAGGAAGACGGTGCGGCCATCGGCCAGCAAACGGGCGGATTTGACTTCGACCGAGTCGCGTCCTTCTTTTTTCGGGTTTGCAACCGACCAATCTTTGGAACCGTATTGAGCCGCGTAACGATAGTTCCACTGTTGGACGGCGTAGCTGCCGGGATCTTCCGCCGCGGAGCGCGCCAGGGGCTGAGAAAAGGTCACTGTCAATCCATTGCTATGAGCGTGCCAGGCGATCGGCAATAGGACCGGCTGCCCCGTAAAACGCACGCGATGCAGCGCGCCGTCCTTGACGGCGCTGGTCTGCCAACCGGTGCTGCCGGCCACGTAGAGATGCCCGTCCCGCGGATGGAAGGAACCCCGGTTGGGCCCGGCCAGGAAACGACCTGGCAAAGGCACAACCGCCCCTTGCGCCTGCTCCTGGACGGTATCGCGCAGGACCAACATCAGTCCGCAACGGCCCCACAACAGATGCAAGAAGTGTCCGCCCAACGGACCCCATCGCCCGGAAGGCACCCACACTTGGCTGCCACTCGAGTTATCCACGCTATGAGGAATCCAACAAAGCGGTGAATCGTATCCGAGCGGTCGGGCGGGGGTCACTTTCGGACCGCCATAACCAAAATAACTGTCCGGACGCAGCTCCGCGATGGCGGAGGAGGGAGTCCATTCTCCTTGTTGCGGGGCCACCGTAATGATTTTTCCATCCGGACTGGCTCCGAGTCCGTTGGGGTTGCGGAAGCCGCTAGCGAGCTTTTCTTGACTCTGGCCATCGGCCGACACGCGAAAAGCGCCGTGTGGATCCACATAATAAAAGTTGCCGTCGTTATCTTTCTCGAGGCTGGTAACGAAGTCGTGGCTGCTGGTCGAGGTATCGATCAGACCGCAGAAATTCTCATAGAAATCCGCTTCGCCATCGTGGTTTTGGTCCTGCAACCGGGTGATCCGATCCCGGCCCAAGACGAAGACCTGATCGTCGCGCACCTTCAGCCCGAGCGGCTGAAACAAGCCGGTGGCAAATCGTTTCCACTTTAACTCGCGCAACCCGTCGTCCAGGCCCGTCACTCGCCAGACATCTCCATGAATGCTGCAGACGTACCCCACGCCGTCGCTCGTGAAATCGACCCCAGCGAGGAATAACAAGGTGCGCCACGGATTTTCGTAAGGCAAGGTGAGCGTGTCCACCGCCAGCATGGAGGTGTCGAGCCCGCGTTGCCCAACGGTTTTAAGTTCCGGCAACCAATGGGCCGATGGAGCTTGTGCCAGCAAGGCGCCCACATCATCGGGTCCACTAACGCTGATGGTTCGGCCCAACGCCTCGAAAGCCGTCGATTGATCGCTGCTGCCCTCTCAGAGCAACATTTTCAGGCGGACAACGCCACTATGTTTCGGAATGGTCACCAGGAGTCGGCCGTTCACTTCACTTAACTGCGCGCCGGCGCTCCCGTCGATCAAGCCGGCCCCAAACAGGCGGGCACCAGCCGCGGCCTGCGCGGTGGTCAGCTTGGATTCCGCGCGGATGTGCACAGCTCCGGTCGAAGTCGAAGCCAGCACGAAACGAGTTTCCTCTGGCGATGGACCGATTTCGAGCGAGCGCGTGAACACTTTCAATTCGTTGGTGTTTTCCAGCCAGGGCGAATCAAGCACGCGCATAGCGCCGGCTTGATATTCCAGCACCACGCGCGGACCGCGCAAATGCAACCCCCGATAGCGCACCGATCGTCCACCCCAACCATCCCCCGCCGGCGCAGTGAAAGTAATCTGGCCATCGACGCGTGGTGCACTAATCAGTCCAAAACGGCGCGGGTCCAGTTTGAGAAAGCCCCCCAGCCAACCGGCTCGCAGCATGCCAGCAGCGGTGTCGTAGCAAACCGTGCCTTCCTGGCTTGCGCCCACTTTGATGGAAAGGCCTTTGGCCACCTTCCCGCCCCGCAAGTCCAGGTTGGAGGCCAGAAAAGGACCGATCTCCGTGCGGCTCCAACGATTGTCCTGCCAATCGCTTTCCTGCTGGGATTCGATGTCGCGTCCGGCCGCCCGATGCTGGCCTGGCGGACTTTGGCTGCGGACCGCGCCCGCAAAGGCCAATAACGAAAGCAGGACGCACAAAAGACGGCAATGGCTCATGATGGGCGGGTTGTCTACTGCAGTTGGGCGGCGCAAGCAAGAAGGGTTCTTGGCTGCTTGGCTGCACGGGGCATCGGACTGCCGCGACAGCACGGCTCAATCACGCGGTGGTCCATCCAATGCTTGACGGGACTGCCCGGCTCCAGTCGGATGCGTGCATGAGATTTCCCTCACGATGTGGGCCGGTGCTCTGGTTGGCTATTCTACTGTGGTGGGTAAGCGCAGGGCCGACGCCGGGACGAGCGGGGGCGCTGGAGGATTATGTTTCCGCGCCGGACACGCATTATGCGTGGCGCGAAGCCGGGCGCATGAAAACCAATGGCGCCACGGTGATTCACCTGGAACTGACCTCCCAGGAGTGGCGCGGCAATTTGTGGACGCATCATATCCAGGTGTTGCGTCCGGCCACCATTCGCAACGCCGACATCGCCTTTGTGCTGGTGACCGGGGATGGCGAAGGGTGGAGCTCGCTGGGATTGCTGCAACTCCTGGCTGAGCGGGCCGGGGCGCTGGCTGCGGTAGTGACGAGAGTGCCCAATCAGCCGCTTTACGACGGTCGCAGGGAAGATGCGCTGATTGCTTACACCTTTGATCAATACTTGAAGACCGGCGATCCGACCTGGCCAGCGCTTTTTCCCATGGTCAAAAGCGCGGTCCGCGCCTTGGATGCGGTGAAAGAATTTGCGCAGAAAGAGTCCGGCCAAAACCTGGAGCGGTTTGTGGTCAGTGGCGCCTCCAAGCGGGGTTGGACCACCTGGTTGACGGCCGCGGTGGACCGTCGAGTGGCCGCCATCGCCCCGATGGTGATCGATACGCTGAACATGAAGAAACAGATCGAATGGGCCGAGAAATGTTACGGACGCCAAAGCGAACAGATCAATGATTACACCCGGCTTAATCTGCACCTGAACCTCGATGAACCGCGCATGGTGGAACTTCGGTCGGCCGTTGATCCCTACAGTTATCGCCAGCGTTATAACATCCCCAAACTGTTGTTATTGGGCACCAACGATCCCTACTGGACGGTCGATTCGTTGCGCCACTATTGGGACGACCTTCCGGAACCCAAGTTGATCTTCCAAACGCCCAACGCAGGACATGACCTGGGCAACCGCAAGGATGCCAACCAAACCTTGGCGGCTTTCTTCCAAATGGTGGCCGAACGCCAGCCGTTGCCTCAGTTCAAGTGGAAGTTCAAGCCCGGCAACACCGCTGAGATCGCCATCGATGTGAAGCCCAACGCCGCGGTCGCCCGCTTGTGGACCAGCGATTCCACCGATCGCGATTTCCGGGACGATTCCTGGGTGAATCGCGTCATCCAAAACGGCGGCAGACACGCGTCCGCTCGGATCAGCACCCCCAAACACGGCTACCGCGCTTATCTGGTTGAGATCGTTCTGAAGTCGCCCACCGGCTATCAATACAAGCTGTCTACGGAAGCGCGCGTCACCCCGGATTTCTTCCCGCGCTAAAAAATCCAAATGAATCGCACTGAACCAACGTTCAACGTTCAACGTCTGGAAAGCCGGAAGCAAAGAGCAGCCACCCGGCGCCTGCGCGGGTTGGGCGCGTTGCTGATCGCGTGGAGCAGCCTGATGGGGGTTCCCGTTGCCGCACTGGCCGCTCCGGCTGCCGAACCGATCAACGTCGCTCCGGTGCCCCGCCGGCCAACCTCGGACGCCGAATGGAAGTATTGGCTCCAGAACATGGTCTGGTACCATCACTTCACCCCGGCCGAGATCCAGGCGGCTTGCGGGTTGTCTCCAGCTCAACTGCCCGCCACTCTCGGCAAATATGGCATCGAGCTGGACGGCAAACCGAAACGCGCCGCCCACGCGCCTTTGCTCGTCCTGCCGTATCCAGGCGGGCGCCATCCGCGCATTGGGTTCCTCGAAGGAGCCGTCAATCCTCAACGCGAAACCAAGATCAGCGTGTTCACACCTTGGGACGACCAGAGCTATGTGGTCGTGGATGTGCCGGAAGCCATCTGGTCCAATCTCGGCCTGACCTACCTCGCGCACACGCACGTTCCGACGGTGTTCGATAAACAGAATCTCACCTTGCCGCCACTCGAATGGGAGCGGCGTCCGGACGGGACCTACGACATCGCTCGCCGGCTGCCCAACGGAATCAGTTTCGGGGCGCGGGTGGTTCCCGAGCCCGACCTGGTCCGGATGGAACTGACGCTCACCAATGGAACGGCGGCATTGTTGAGTGATCTGCGGGTGCAGAATTGTGTGATGCTGAAAGGAGCTGCGGGCTTTAACAAGCAGACCAATACCAACAAATTGTTTGCAAAACCATTTGTGGCCTGCCGATCCGACGAGGGCTCCAGATGGATCGTAACCGCCTGGGAACCGGCCGATCGCGTGTGGGGAAACGCGCCCGTGCCCTGCTTACACGCCGATCCGAAGTTCCCGGACTGTCCCCCAGGCGACTCTCGAAAGCTGCGCGGCTGGTTGTCGTTCTATCAAGGCACCAATGTGCAGGCCGAATTCGACCGGCTCGCCGCCCAGATGAAAAAGACTCCAGATTCCAAGCCATAGAATCGGCCAGTTGCCAGCCCGGAAACTTTTGTCGAAGCTTATCGTCGGACGCTTCACCACAAACTGTAGCGGCGGCCTGCGACCATCGACCTTCCGATCCAGTTTCTTGTGGCCCGGCGGTCATAGACCGCCCCTGAAGTTTGGACATTTTGGCAGGTTTCCAACCGTCGTTGGATTCAAGTCGATTGCTCATTGCTCATTGCTCATTGCTCATTGCTCATTGCTGTTGGAACAAGCCTCACCTTGATTAGAAATCGCAGCCATCCGCTGGTTTCGCGCATCTCCTTGGCGGCAATGCCTAACTTATGGGCAAAATCCCTTCGGCTCTCTGCATCACAGGCTTCATCATAGTTAGGTGCTGAAGAGGTTCGGCAGTAGCAATGAGCAATGAGCAATGAGCAATGAGCAATGAGCAATCGGGCATGGCGATGCGGCGGGACACGTTCAAAGCGACACAATGTCCAAACTCCAGGGCGGTCAGAGACCGCCGCTACAGCCATTCCTCTCCCACCACGCCGTGGCCACAAATGTGGACTTCGAGGCCCAACTCAGCCAGGGCGGCTGCTTTGATGCGGGCGGCGCGATGAGCTTGTTTCTCATTGGGTGCGTACACCACCTGGATGTGGTTGGATTTATGGCGGGCCATCATCTGATCGCGAGTGATGCCGTCAAAAACCGCATGCATAATGGGCCATTGCGGCGTGGTTTCGCGCCAGCGACGCTCAGTTTCGCGCGCGGGCAATTGGACAACGCGGGCCACTCCCAGATCACAATGGAGAGAGCCGTTCATGATGAACACGCGGCTCCAGACCACGTGGCCCGGTTTGGAAACGCCCTTCAGGGACCCGCCGCCCAAACGAAAGTACATGGGCGGTTGCCGTTCGCTGGTCGCGCCCCGATAGCCGCCCACAAAATGAGCGGGCGGAGCCGCCCCGGAAATAAGCAGGACCCAGACGTAATCGTTTAAGCCGTGGCCGCGATAATGTTGGCCCCAGCGCAGATCATGGAGGGTGTTCTCGGGTGCAAAGCCCAGTTGCCGCCACAACTGATACGTCACGAGGCCGTCGAGGCCGGCGCATTCATCCACTTCATTAAAGTGCGGCACGGCCTCCCCCGGAAAGAGCAGACGGCCGGTAGGCGCGGACTGGACCGGAGGCCGATCCCGGTTGTTGAGGAGACCTTCGACCAAGTCGCTGGCGGGGGTGAGATCCTTGAGTCCTTGCTGATATTGGATGCCGATCGCGGCGCACCCAAATTCGTCGGCCAAACGCACCGCCGCGATATACATGCGACATTGCTGGAGCGTTTGAGCTTCGGTGAGATCGGTGGCCTCGTTCTTGCCCCAGGCGAACTTCAGACCCTTCTTCAGCAGCCAATCCAAGACCCGGCGCGCCTCAGGTTCCGTGACGCGTTGCATCTCGGCATAGAGCGTGGATTGGCTGAGCCGCTCCTTAAACAGACCGGTGGGATGAAGCAATTCGTCCGGAACGATCGCGTTAAACATCCCCATGCATCCTTCATCGAACACGCCCAGGATGGCTTTCTGCTGGCGCAGGGCCCGGGCGAATCGTTGACCGATCAGGGCGTCCGCCCGCGGCAACTTCAGCAGGGCCAAGTCACGCACATGACTCTGATCGTGGGTCACGATGCCTTCCGTTAGCCATTGCCGCAGCCCGCCACGAAAAGCCGCGTCGGTAAAATTCTCACTCCAAAGGGAGCCATACTGGATCCCGGCTTTGGTCATGGACGCGTTAAGGTTCAGCAAACCCACCAGGCCCGGCCAGGTCCCGCTCCAGTTGGCCACGGTGAGAATCGGGCCGCGATGGGTGGTCAACCCGCCCAACAGATGATGGCTATACTGCCAGACGCACTCGGCCACGATCAGCGGTGCCTGCGGATCGAGCCGGCGAAAAACGTCCAGGCCCATCTTCTGTGAGTCAATGAAGCCATGTCGTTTCTGGGGGTCATACCGGTGAGCGCGCACCACTTTCCAGCCTTGCGCCTGGACGGCGCGGGTCAGGATGCGCTCGACCCGGGCCTGTTCCGGCCAGCATTTCTGGTTGGCTGACATCCGCAGGTCGCCGTTGGCCATCAGATAAACGCGGCCTGGCGCAAGCGTGGTGGTGGGTTGGACATTGCGGGATGCCAGTCGCTTCTTCATGCGCGGTGCGGATCGCGGCGAAGGTACCTAGTGCAAGCCGGGACTCAAGCCTCCAGTGGGTTACCATTTTTCTGCCCGCCATTTTTCTGCCCCCATCTTGCTGCGCGTCTCTCGACCCACGCATTTTAGAAGTGAGCCTTCTTAGGTGGCTCCTACCAATCAGGTTGTCATGAAATTGGACTTGTCCTGGGCCGGGTCGAGGCAGTGTCCACGCGGAGCGAGGGGCCAGGACACTTTTCGCAGTTTCGAGCGGGCGACCGGTAAGGGAAATCGCGTACTCCCCAGAGGCACTTCTCTCAAATGCGAAGGCAGCCATCGGGTAAAAGTTGGAGCGCAACCTGCTAAAAATGGATGGTCGAAAGGACAAGCTGTGAACACATTGATTCAGAACAACCGACTCTCCAACAACCTGGCCGCCCCAGTATGTCTGCTCCTGCTGCTGGCCACGCAGGGCGCCGCCGTTGCCCAAAGTTTCAGCATCACCAACGTGGCCGTGCCCGGGGCTGATTCGCTGACCGTCAACGCTCTTAATCTAGGCGGACGCCTGGCGGGAACCTATTACACGGGGTCGACCCCGCACGCGTTTGTCTGGGAGAACGGCGTTGCAGACGGACTCAATGCGCTTGGCGGCACCATGTCGGAGGCGTTTGCGATCAATCGTCTCAATCAAGTCGTGGGCGATGCGGCCACGGTCGGGGATGCCGAGCTGCACGGGTTCCTGGCAGTGGGCCATACGTTGTTTGATCTTGGCACATTGGGAGGAGCCAACAGCCTCGCCACAAGTGTCAGCGATTCCGGTTACGTCGTCGGCTATTCGGAGATTGTCGGGGGCAGCGTCGATTTCCATGCCTTCTTACGGGCCGGCAGCGGGTTGATTGATCTCGGCACGCTGGGCGGTTCCCTCAGTTCCGCCTCGGCTGTGAATAACGTTGGGCGAGTCATCGGCGATTCCACCATCGCGGGCGACCTGGAGAATCATGCCTTTTTTTACGACGGGACGCTCCATGACCTTGGCACTTTTGGGGGCAGCTATAGTACAGCGGCGGCCTTGAACGATTCAGGGTTGGTCACAGGTGAGTCAGGGGTCTCAGCCATGGAGAGCCATGCCTTCCTCTTCGATGGAACCACCGTGCACGATCTCGGCACATTGGGCGGAACGTTTTCCAGCGGTTATTCCATCAATGAAGCGGGCGACGTCGCGGGCGATTCCCTCCTGGCCGGTGATGCCCAGTTGCATTCGTTCCTTTATCATGCCGGTGTGATGCAGGATTTGGGCACACTGGGTGGGACCCGCAGCAGCGCCGCTCAGATCAATAATGCCGGCCAAATCGTCGGAGCCTCGGAAGTTGCCGGGGGCGACGGGCACGCCTTCCTCTGGCAGGCGGGCGTGATGCGCGACCTCAATACGATGCTGCCCGCCAACTCCGGCTGGGTTCTGACCGACGCCTATTTTATCAACGACAATGGCCAAATCTCCGGAGTCGGGTCCTTCCAAGGCGTGGTGACCTGGTATTTGCTGACGCCCCGGTCTCAGCAAAACCAACCTCCGGTGGCCAATGCTGGCCCGGACCAAACTGTCCCCAGCACCAGCACCAGCGCACTCGTGACCCTCAACGGCTCCGGCTCCAGCGATCCGGATGGCGACACTCTGCAATTCCAATGGTTCGAAGGAGCTCAGCTCCTTGGGGAAGGCGCCACGTCCACTGTTACGCTGGCGCTGGGCGCGCACACGATCACCCTGCGCGTGATCGACCCGTCCGCAGCCTCCGCCGACGACACGGTGGTCGTCACGGTCGTTGATGCCGCTCCGCCCGTCTTCGCCTGCCCGGCCGACCAAACCGCTTCGGCCGGCGCCAATGGTCAGACAGCCGTGCCCGACTTGTTGGCCAACCTGATAGCCACAGATAACGGCACACCCGCCGAAAACTTGCTCAAGACCCAAAACCCGGCGGCCGGCACCTTGTTGCCTTGTGGAAATCACCCCATCGTCGTGACCGTCGCGGATGCCGCCGGAAACGCCGCCTCCTGTATGGTTGGGTTTGCGGTCGTGGACGTCACTCCGCCAGTCGTCCAGGCTCCCGCCAGCGTGCCGGTGCCGTCCGGAAGCGACTGCCGAGCCGTGGTGCCGGACTTTTCCAGCGTGATCACGGCCAGCGACAACTGCACGGCGAACGCAGACCTGCGCGTAAGCCAGGAACCTGCAGCCGGCACGACCATCACAGGCAGCCAGGAAGTCCGCGTTACGGTCGCCGATCAAGCCGGCAATGCGACTACGGTTGCCGTCGCGTTGGAAGTCGCGGACGTTACCCCGCCCGTCATCAACGCGGTCAAAGCCAATCCGTGTGAGATCCTGCAGACCAATCGCAAAATGGTTCCCGTCAAAATCTGCGTGGAAGCCGTCGACAGTTGCGATCCCGCTCCGCGCAGCCGGATCGTCTCGGTGACCAGCAGCGACCCGGTGATCGGTCATAGTGACAGCACGTGGCAGGACTGGAATGTCACTGGCGATCTGACCCTGGAAGTCCGGGCGGAAGTTGCCTCCAGTCAAACACCACGCATCTACACCATCTGCGTGGCTTGCACGGACGCCTCGGGCAACACATCCAAAGGTCACGTTAAGGTTCAAGTGTCGCGCTAGATCTAAAAGCGAGGTGGCGGCACTCTCTAAGCGGCGGTCTGCGACCGCCGCTTTTTTTCATTCTCGGCGGTCCACAGACGTCATCCAGCAGATCTAGTGATGTGTCCCCTAAATAGCTATTTAGGGGACACATCACTAGGGGAGCTGGAATGACACCGGTTCGGACCAATGTCCACAGCGCCCGTCCGCATCACAAGCCCGGGCGCGCACCCGATAGCTGTGACCCGGCTTGAGGACGCTGGTGGGAATTTCCACGGTGCCCGCGCCGGACCCTTCCCACACCGCTTGGATCTCGTACGAACGCGGGCCGACCGGCTTGGTCGACGGGCGCGAGGCGACTTCCGCCGCGCGCCATTGGAGCATCGGCGGGGCAGAACCCGCTAATCCAGCGGCGCGAAACCGCAGCGCCTTGGCCTGATCCTGGAGTGGGCCGTCCGCCTGCACCCTGGGCCGGCCGGGGATGCCCCGATCGGTCAGCAGCACGCTGTCGCACCATTGGCCGCGTTGAACGATGAAGTCTTTCATCAGCTGAATCATGCCGCGGAAATCTTTCGTGGGCGCGCTGGCGTAAAACAAACCTGGCTGGGTCTTGCGCGGCTCAACGTAGCGACTGCTGTGAATGGGGTGGAAATCCCACTTCGCGCGGTCCGCGTCCACAAAGGAACGTCCACCACCCGGATCGGAGATCACCGCCGCATCCTCCTCGATGAGCGCCCCGGTTTCTTCGGAGTTAAAAAGCAAATCGCGGATCTCGCGCAGGCGATTCTCGTATTCGATCTGAAACGCCGCGCGACGGAGCACACCGGCGCGGAAGAATGGCTCGGCGCCGGTGCCGAACATGTCCGCTTTCCAGGTCAGATCGACATCCCACGGCAGGACGATCCATTGGCGGCGAGGAGTATTAAAATAATAGAAATAATTCTTGCCGGCGGCGATGTCGTAATGATGAACGCATTCGAGGATCGACCGGTAGCTGAAGTAACGCGGTAGATCCACATTTTCCCTCCACCATTCGTCCGGCTGCGGCCGCCGCAAGGCCATGGCAAACTGACGCACGTCTTCCCCGTTCTTGGGACCGTTGGGCAACAGATGCTCCGGTTTGGGAGCGCCGAAGTCCCATTTATAGAGGTTGCCGTCCGGCAAGCCATGTTCTTCGAGGAATTGTTGATCGATTTCCTCCGTGGCCAGGTAAAGTCCCCAGAAATCCCCTTCATACTGGCTGGCCGGACTCTCTTCGGCGTCGTCAATAATGCGGAGGTGAACATAGTGCGTATGCGGCGCCGGCACGCCCGCGAGGTTAAACAGCCGAAAGGTGACGGCCTCGAAGAGGCCATCTTCGCCCCGGCGCTGGTAGTTGCCCTGTTGAATGCAGGCGCCCAGGTTTAGCTTCCCCCATTTGGCGTCATACGGCCGGCCAAAATCATCCCGCGCCTGCAAATGGTTTCCGCGCGGGAAATCGAATTTCCACATGTTCTTGCCCATGGCATGACGCCATTCGCCGCCGCGCGCGCGGAATCGCACGTGATCATACACATGGCCGTCCACCACCAACGTGCCCGTATACCGATATTGATGGCGCGCGGAGTCATCCCGGACATCGGTGGGTTCGTACCAGGTCGTGTTCTCCACTGCGCGTCGGTCGGCCAGGAAATGATACACCTGGACACTTCGCATCAATTCGGCGCTGAACGTGACGGGCTTGCCTCGTGCCGGCTCGCTACTGCCAGGTTCAATCGCGCCCCGCCAGGCCGGGACCCCGTCGTAAACGAAGAAAGCAAAGTTCGGTTGATTGTCCGCAGCCCCGGGCGCAACCAACTCACGGCCCGCACGGATGCGATAACGAACCAGGCGACGATGCTGCTGAAGTGAACCCGACAGTTCCGCACTGTAAGTCACACCGGCGGATGGAGTGGTGTCCTCGGACGCCGCCGCCCTCATCGGGACGGAGACCCACTGGTTCGTGTAGGCGGCGGAGGCAAGAGCCAGATAGCGGCCCGGATCCACCAACTGATATTCCAAGCTCACCGAACGTCCCAGCAGTTGTTCGGGCGAGGTGCGGACGGTGATCCGAACCGCCTGGCCCGCGCGCGGTTGTTCCGGCGCATGCGTCACGTGGAACGGTTTCGGCGTCGCCCCGCACGCGCTCCACGCGAGCGAGCACACCGCGCACCACCACAAAATCAACCGGGGAACCAGCACGCAACACGGTTTAGGCCTGAACCGCGGAATGGGCAAGACGGAAGCATCTAAGGGGAATGGGTAGCTCAAGGTAAGTTCAGACGAACACAATTTTACTTGTGACTCTCCGCATCCTGCCGAACGCGCTCGACCGCGCCTGGCCCCGTCGCGCTGGCACCGCCGTTTTTTTCGTAAATGTAAACCGTCGCATGCTTCGCAATCCGGAACTTCGGTCCGACATAGCCGCGCCGACGCAATTCCACGCTCAAAAAGGCCATGATTCCGGCATGCGCCACGACGAGCGTGTCCCGGTCCAGCGCGTTTAATCGATCCGCCACGGCAAGAATGCGACCGCGAAACTCATCGCGGCACGCTCGCTGCGACGAATGTCCCGTCATCCAGGAAAGCCGCAGCAACCATTGCCACACCCAAACGGGAAGACGAAGGTTGCCGGTTTGGAACGGAGCGAACTGCGGCTCGCGCAGCAGCGCAGTCTCCTCCACTTCGCCCTGAAAAACCGCTTTGGCCGTCATGCAGGCCCGCGGAAGATCGCTCGAAATGCACGCCCGCCAGGCCACGCCGCCTAAATCGAACTCACCGACCAACCCCTCCGCCATGTCGTAGCGCTCGCGCCAAGCCTGCAAATCCGCCGCCGTCCTCCAACCGGCAGGAAACTTCTGATCGACAGGAAAATGACGCAGTAATCCGATGCGCACGGGTCAAAAATTCCAATCCACCGCAGAGAGGACAGGTTCGGCAAAAGCGTCTCGAAGCGTCATAGGGCACTGCTTCGACACCGTTCGATCTTGGTCGTTCAACAACTTCTCCGTTGTAGTCGACTCCGTTGGAAGCGCGTTCCTCGCGTTCCTTTGCGGTCTTGGCGCCGGTTGGATGAGACGATAGGCTGCGAGCCATGCCTCCTCCGCGTTTAGCGCGCTGCGGCTGCGAAGGCCAGCCGCTGCTGCTGCAGCGCACGTTGCGCGTAGGAACGCCAACGCGCAGGGATCGTTCCAGCCGTTGGCGTTCGGCTCGGCTCAACCGGTGGATCTCCACCGGGTTGGTCGTGAGCTGTCTCATGGCCAGAGAGCAGCTGTCTGCCCAAACCCTTGGCGAGCGCGCCCCGAACCCGGTTGCCGCTGAACCAATCGTGGTCAAGCCAGGTGATCCGCAGCTGTTTGTCGACGATTATCTGATCCAATCGCAGGCCCGATTGCAACGCAGGTTGCATCAGCCAGCGAAAGACGATCGCAGTGCAAAGCCTTTATTGTCGTTAAGCGATCTGCACATCACTGCTCCAGGCACCTTGGAGGCTAATGGCTCGATCTTGTATGACATCCGCCTGAAGAAATACGTGATGTTCGCGCTGGCGTTGCGCACACCGTGGGATGGTTGGGACAAGACACAACTATTTCGGTTCACATCGGCAGATGGCATCAACTGGACCGTTGGCGACGAGGGCTCGCCACGGCCGGTATTCCCGCGGCGTCGCGAGGATCTGCGTGACCCAGAGAGCGGCCTTTATGCCAGTAATATTGACCTCTGCTCCTTCCTCTACGATGCAAGGGACCAAGCAGCCCCGTATAAGGGCTGGGTCTGGTTTGCCAACATGGGTGATCTCGAAGGCCTCTACTACGTGTGGTCGCCAGATGGTCTCGATTGGAAACGCGGACCGCTTGTGACAGGCATTCACGATTTCGCCATCAAACAGGACGACTGGGAATTGTTTGGCGCGGGCGACGTGACGACAGTCACGTACGATCCGTTCAGTGGCCGTTACCTTGCACAAATCAAATTGGCCAACAAAACAGCCGTCGGGCCGGGAAACCGTCAGCGGTGCCGTGCCTTTTTGTTTGTCGATCACCTCGAGCAACGGCTCGACCCGAGCCGCCTGCAGCGCGTCGCGCTGGTCCCGCCCGGCGCCGCGCGAGACGGCGATCTGCCCTGGGACGAATATTACGCCTCGACCGCGTGGCGTTACGGTTCACTGTGGCTGGGCGGACTGAAAATCTGGCATAGCGGGGGTGATTACTCCTACTCGGCCGCCGGTTGCGCTTTCATCAAATTGATGTGCAGCCGCGACGGCCTCGATTGGCACAAGGTCCCATACTTGAACGACGAGAATACACAAGCCGTCTGGATTGCCAACGGAGCCGAGGGCGGAAATGACGGGGGGAGCGACGGCGGCTATATCACGGAATTCAACCAGGGACCATTGCGCATCGGCGATGAATTAATTTATTACTACGGCAGTTCTTCCTGGGGCAAAAATCATCCGCGCGGTCTGCGGGTGACCGGCGGGGGAATCTTTCGAGCCCGTCTGCGTCCTGATGGATTTGTCTCCGTGGTCGCGGGCCAACTCATCACCAAACCGCTTTTGTTCGAAGGCGAAGACTTGTTGATCAACGGCAACGGACCGATTGATGTGCGGGTGCTTAAGAGCGGAAAACCCGTCGCGTCAGCACACCTGCAAGGCGGTTCGCTCGGTCACAAGGTCACGTTGGATGGCAAGTCGCTGCAAGCCCTGGTGGGCCGCGCGGCCGTCCAGCTGCAGTTCGAGGTTCAACCCGGCGGGCAGCTTTATTCTTTTACTACGCGTTAAGCGCACAGAGATCTGAGGGTTTGTAATCTGCGATCCTCGGGCGGTCTCCAACTTGGTTCGAGGTTCGAGACGACGTTCTCATGCGAACCCTATGACGAAGCAGCAGGCAGGCCGATTGGCCGCATCACCACGACGCATCCAAGTCATTCCATGTAACTCACGAACACGTCCCACCGAAGATCTCCCTCTCCCCTCAACGGGGAGAGGGCGGGGTGAGGGGTGAGAACGGCAGGAAATGTTCGCCGCGGGTAGCGTCAAAATGCAGGTGACTTCAGGAAAACGCTATTGGTCCGATGGTACCAAATGTGACGCGTCAGCAATTTGAGCCAGCGTGCTACCAAAACCTCTAACGACAAACGCTCACGATCGGTGAATCCGCCCACCAGTTGGTAGCCACATAGAACGCAAAGAACACAAAGATCCGCCGGAGTGAGGTTCTCCGAGTCGCTTAGGTTGTCAGAACATTTGGCGCAGATTCTTGTCAGAGATTCTGTCGTCGAAGACTCTGGTTTATCGCGTGAAACGGAAGCTTGTTTGGATGGTGGGTGGTGCGGCAGTGGCAGGGTGCCTCGTCTTATTCCTGGTCTTGAGCCTGCGCCCGACTCCGGCCGCCTCGCTGGTTTTTATTGGGTTCACCAATGACGTGGATGGAATTCGATCGATGCGTTATCGGCAACCCGATACCAGAGACCGGAGTCTGGCGGTATTCCATCTGACCAATCACACGGATCAACGTTTGCAGTACTTCGAGGGGCCAATCGAGCATCATCTGCCGACGGGCTGGAAGTTCGACACCAACGAGCTCTTTGTCGGCATGACGTCAGCGAAGGCGTTAGCCGGTCACGAACAACAGATCGTCCTGGCGCCCCGCCCAGTGGGACCTGTTCCATGGCGGTTCCATGTTCAGTTGACAGGATCGCCACCGTCGCCTCCCAGCTGGGTCCTTCGAGCCAATTCGATCCTGAGCCGGGTTGGTTTGAGTATTCCGGGCAAGGATTGGGTCATCCTGACCGTGACCAGCGAACCGGTAACCGAGCCGTGACTTCGGTCACGGCCTTGATTGTTCGCTTCCGATTTTCACTGTCCGCGTTTGATGGTCGCTTCGCCTATTTACCGCCGTTTATGGCAGCGATTTGATTTGCATGAACAACCCCGGCGGCCCGGCGGAGATATCGAGCGTGCGCGAGAGCACACCATTGGCGCCCGGAATGTCGTCAACGAAGGTTTGCCAGAGAGCAGTCGGGCTGCCGAGATCGGTGCTGGCCAGGATGCGGTAGTTCTTCAGGGCCACACCGTCCCAGGACAGTTTGATGCGGCCGCCGCCAGCAGGGGTCACGTCGATAATCCGGAACGGTTGCACCGGCTCCAGGGTTTCGCCCATGGCCCATTTGGCGGCGCGGACAAAGATCTGGCGGCCAACATCGGTCAGGGCATAGAAGACGCGGCGGGAACCGCCCGATCCGTTTTCGTTCATGAACATGTGCACGAGGCGGCTGGTGGCGGCTGTCCCGTTGGCCAGGTTGGCGCCCACATCCGCCACCGCGAAGACAGAGCGATCCTCGGCGCCGTCCAGCACGCCGAGCACGGACACCCCTTCGGCGGCATCGGCCACCGCTTGAGTGCACCAGCGGAATTCAAAGTTGCGCCGGCCGGCCGGCGGCACGTGGGCTTCTTCTTCCGGGTACGGCTCGCGCCAAATCTTAATCCGACTCTGTGAATCCATTGGAATCCCCTTCAGGATGGGATGATCCGGCAGGAGCACCTTCATGTATTTGGAAACCGCCGGGACGGTGGACTCATTGGGGTCGTTGCTCTGCGTGCCGTTATACATGTAGATGCTGCCTTGACGGCCGGAGTTGTTTCCCAAGGTGACGTGCTCGCCCATCATCAACGGGATTCCCGGCGGCGGAGGAGGAGCATCGGCCGAAGCGCCGCTGCCCGAGACAATAAAGAGGCTGATGGCAAGATCCGGGTTGGCCGGAGATAAAAAGGTCGAGGCCGGCGGGAAACCGGCGGCTTCACCGGCGGGACCAACCAGCTTATCCAGAACGAGGCGGGAAGAGTAACCGTGATCGTTCAAGAGCGAGGCCATCGCGACGTCACCCGGCGTGGCCATAGAAGGGCCCACCTCTTGAGTGACGTATTCCGTTCCGAAAGCCGTATCCTGAGGGCTTCGCGTCACGACCATAATTACCCCAGCTCGGCAAAGCGGAGTGAAAACAACTGTTAACACCAGCGCGAACGCGCCGGTCCATACGAATAGGTTCTTCATAGGAGTTTTTGGGAGGTGATTGCGCGCGCGCCCACGGGCCGCTGGGGCATTCTGGGTGGCGGTACGGGCGATTTTGGTGTTCCTCGCAAACACACACACGTTGATGAGTCGACCAACCCATCCCGTGACGCAGTCAGCCAAGAAACAAGCTGGAACACGGGATCTTCTAACGAGTTCACCGAACGCGCGCGCGCCCGTCAAGCAAGAACCCCGCGAAAGGCGCATGCACGGACTGCCTGGACCGCGGCTGTGTCGGAGACCAGCCGCAGCGTGCACAAGGGCTACGGATACATTGGCTACCCCAGCGCTTGGAGGCAACGGAGCCGCAGCGTCTACGCAGCCCTTCGACCAGCTCAGGGCAGGCCCCTCCACGCGTCGAGACGACTCACGCATCCTCAGACCTCCTGCACGCTGCGGCTGGTCCCGGTGGGACACAGCCGCGGTCCGGTGGCTGTTTCACACTTTAAGAAGTGTGAGCATCGGCTTGGCGGCCGGGCACATCGTTTCCGCCGTGCCCGTTGATCAGCACCAAGCCTTTGAATCCATGCTGGATGAAGTTCTCCAACAGACCGCCCAGCTGAACTCGGTGAGGCGGATCAATTCCCTTGATCGCGCGGGTTCGGCACCGCACTCTCCGGGCGTCTACCTGCATGCGCGCTGCCTTGCTTCTGCTGACTGCGATCGCCTCTGCGCCGCTGCTGCGGGCCGGAGATTGGCCGCAGTTTCTCGGCCCGACTCGCAATGGAATCAGTTCCGAACGTCTCGGTGCGCCCTGGTCGAAGGACGGTCCAAAGTTGCTCTGGCAACGTCCGGTCGGCGAAGGCTTCAGCACACCGGTGGTCGCCCAGGGCCAACTGATTCTTTTCCATCGGGTCGGCGATCGGGAGACCATCGAGGCCCTCGATGCGACCACGGGTAAAGCGTTGTGGAAAGCAGATTACCCGACGAGTTATCACGACGACTTTTCACGCGGCGATGGACCGCGGGCCAGTCCGGCCATCGCGGGTGATCGAGTCTACACCTATGGGGCCGATGGCCAGTTGTATTGCTGGTCCTTGTCCAACGGCGCCCAGCGGTGGCATGTGGACACCGAGACCGAGTTTAAACCGGCGCGCGGATTCTTCGGACGCGTCTGTTCGCCGTTAGTGGAGAGCAACGCCGTGATCTTGAACATCGGCGGCCGCCCACAGGCCGGGATCGTCGCGTTCCAGGCGGACACAGGGAAAGTGCTGTGGAAAGCCACTTCGGACGAGGCCAGTTATTCGTCGCCCACGATGATCGATCGCGGCGGGCAACGGCGGTTGTTGGTGGTGACGCGCAGCACTTTAACGGCGCTCGATCCAGCCCAAGGCCATGTGCTTTTCCAATACCCATGGCGGCCGCCCGTTCACGCGTCGGTTAGCGCCGCTGTTCCCCTGGTAATCGGCGATCTCATTTTCCTCTCCGCCAGCTACGGGTTGGGAGCCACCGTCTTGCGTTGGGACGCGACATCACCGGAAAAGGTTTGGGCGTCTAACGATGTGCTTTCCAATCACTACGCCACCAGCGTGGCGTATGGTGATTTTCTGTACGGATTCCACGGCCGGCAGGAGGAAGGCTGCGAATTACGGTGCGTGGAATTGAAAAGCGGCAAGGTGCGCTGGAGCGAATCCGGTTTAAAGGCGGGCACGGTGACTTTAGCGGGCGACCAACTGCTGGTGCTCACCGAGCGGGGCGAGTTAATCCGCGCCCAGGCCGCGCCGGACGGTTTTAAGCCGGTCGCCCGCGCGCAGGTGTTGCCGTTTGATGTGCGTGCGCACCCGGCTCTGGCCGATGGCTTGCTCTATGCCCGCAACAAAGACAAGCTGGTTTGTGTCGACCTGCGCTAAACCCGTGCCAACCTTGCTCCACCGGCCGAGGCGACCCTAGCCCGCTCCCCTGCCCACCACCACCGTAATCCAACTCCAGTTATGTCCACTGCTGCCATCCCTCCTTCCAACCGGCTGGTTTCCCTCGATGCTCTGCGTGGTTTTGACATGTTTTGGATCATGGGCGGCGAAAGCCTCGCGCGCGCGCTGGATGGTTTTGGAGATTCCCCGATTTCTAAGGCCATCGCCCGCCAGCTCGAGCATGTCGAGTGGGAAGGATTCCGCTTTTACGATCTGATCTTCCCGTTGTTTGTCTTCATTGTGGGGGTGTCGTTGGTGTTTTCCCTCGGACGCACCATTCAGGAACACGGCCGCAGCGAAGCCATGAAACGGATCTTTCGGCGGTCGGTGTTGCTGTTTGCGGTCGCGCTCTTTTACTCGGGTGGATTCAGCCGGCACTGGCCGGATATCCGTCTCCTGGGAGTATTGAATCGCATCGCCCTTTGTTATTTTTTTGCCGGGATCCTGTTTTGTTACCTGTCGCCGCGTGGACTGGCCGCCGCCTGCGCCGGCTTGTTGGTGGGCTATTGGGCGTTGATGACATTCGTGCCGTTCCCGGATGTTCGGCCGGTGGACGCGAACGGACAATTGATCAGCCAGAGCATGACGGCCACAAACACGGCGCAGCTCAACTGGAATTCCACCACCAAAGCCAGAGGGGTCTTCGAGCCGGGATTTAATCTGGCCAATTACCTCGATCAAAAATATCTGCCGGGAAAGAAATGGGACAAGACGTGGGATCCGGAAGGGTTATTGAGCACCTTGCCGGCCATCGGCACGTGTTTGTTGGGGGTCCTGGCCGGGTTGTTATTAAAGAGCCCGCAGTACGAGGATCGGCGCAAGCTGGCCTTGCTGCTGTCGGGCGGTGCGATCTGCGTGGTGGCCGGGCTGCTCTGGTCGATCCAATTTCCGATCATTAAAAAGATCTGGACCTCTTCGTATGTGCTGGTGGCGGGGGGCTGCAGCGGGCTGTTGCTGGGCTTGTTTTACTGGATCATCGACATGCGCCATTGCACACGCTGGTGTCAGCCGTTCGTGTGGTATGGCATGAATCCCATCACGGTTTATCTGGCCGATAACATTCTGAATTTCCGGTTGGTGGCGGCCCGGGTGTTCGGCGGGGATGTGCGGGTCTTTCTCGATGCTCATGTCATGCAGGGCTTGGGCGCATTTGTCCTGGGTTGCGGCGAGATTGGGGTCGGGTTGTTGATCGTCTGGTTTCTGTATCGGAAGAAGATCTTCCTGCGGCTGTGAGATTGCGGAGGGCGGAAGGCGGAAGGCGGAGGGCGGATTGCGGAATAGCGACGGCGCCGCGGCATGGACTGGCCTTTGTGCTCGACCGGTTGGTGTTTTCACGGCATAGTCCCCCCCGTTCCAGCTGGTTGGTGAGCGACCGTTAACTGTGCCAATCTGAGCATCCTGGCCGCGGCGTATTCCGGCTGCCGCAATAGAACTTCTCATGAAACGCATTGAAAAAACGTTCAACGTTCAACGCTCAACGTTCCGCCTTCAACGCTTCGGGTCAAAAGGTCTGGGCACACTCCTGGCCCTGCTCCTGGCCGCCGGTTCGTTGCTGGGTCAAAATGAAGACCCCATGCTGGTCCTGGTGCGGTTGCTCCAACAAAAAGATGATCCCCAATTTCAACTCGATCTGTTGCGCGGGATCAGCGATGGACTCAAAGGGCAACGCACCGTTCGGATGCCCTCAGGTTGGGAGGCCGTTGAGACAAAACTCGCCTCGAGCCCCAACCACGAAGTGCGGTTTCTCGCTCAAACGCTTTCGCTGACCTTCGGGAGCGCGCGCGCGCGCCGGGAGTTGCGCCGGACTTTGAACGATTCCGCCGCACCGGCCGCCCCACGGCGGGAGGCGATGAACGCGCTGGTGGGAATCAAGGATCCGGAACTCCCGCCGCTCTTGCAGCAGTTGCTGCAGGAACCCGCGATGCGCGGTCAGGCGCTGCGCGCGTTGGCAGCTTATGACGATGCGGCAACGCCGGCCGCGTTGCTGAAGGCTTATGCAAGCCTGGATCCGGCCCAGCGTCGCGACGCTTTGAATACCCTGGTTTCACGCGCGGCCTACGCCAAACCGATGCTCGCCGCCGTGTCCGCGGGAACCGTGTCGCTCAAGGATCTCACCGCAGATATTATCCGGCAGTTGCGGACGTTGAAGGATCCGGACTTGCAAGCTGAGTTTAAACGCGTCTACGGCACCGTGCGGGAAACCAGCGCAGACAAGAAGGCCGAGATCGAAAAATATCGCCGCGTCTGGGCCGCGGGTGGGTCCACGCCCGGCAACGCCAGCGCCGGCCGGGTCGTGTTCAACAAGGTTTGTGCTCAGTGCCATTTCTTGTTTGATACCGGCGGTAAAGTGGGACCGGACATTACGGGCGCCAACCGGGCCGATCTCAATTATCTCCTCGAAACGATCGTTGATCCCAACGCCGTCATTCCCAACGAATACCGCGCCACGGAAGTGGAGACCAAGGACGGCCGAAGCCTGACGGGCGTGGTAAAAAGTCAGACGGATAAAACCGTGGCGCTCCAAACGGCCAATGAGTTAATCACCATTCCACGCGACGAGATCGCCAGTCAGCGTGAGAGTGAACTGAGCATGATGCCGGAAGGCTTGCTGACACCTTTGGCCGATCAAGAGGTGCGCGATCTTTTGTACTATCTGAGCCGGCAAGGCCAGGTTCCCCTGCCCTTACCGTTGAATGCGAACGAATCGTTGCGGTGAACCGTTAAACGGAAGGCTGCTCGACGCGGTCGGTCCCGTCGCCACCACTTCCGCCGCGTCCTCCCAGACGGGCGCCCCCAAAGCATTCTTGGTTTGCACGCGATAACGGACGCCCACTTGCGAGCTCCAGGTGATGGTCAGTGTTCCGTTGGCGGCCAATTGAGTGGATAAAATCCGCACTTCCTCGGGAGGGATCGGCCGGACATTGGGCCGGCGGGGAGTGGGCGTGGGCATGGGATAGAAGGCTGACGCGCCATCGGGCCAACGTCCCTCACTGATGTTATCGAGTTGCGGACCGAACGTCACCCCGTCGACGAGCCGGCCGTCCGGCGCGAACAACGCGATGGCTTCGCCCGTCTGGCTCAATTTGAAACCGGCGTGCAAGTCCGCATTGGTCTCACTGTTCTGGCCGGTATCTTCGTCGGCCCACACCAGGAGGAACCCGCCAGCAGCGATGATGCGTCCGGTCGGGATCGTCCACCGGGCGTTGGGATCGGCCAGACGATCGGAGAGAGAGTATCCGGTCAGTTCCACGGCGACCGGCCCCGGGTTATACAGCTCGAACCAGTCATCGAAATGGCCGTCGGCCGGGTCGGCCAGGTACCCGGCATTGGCCGCCATCCATTCGTTGATCCAGATCTGGCGGGGCGGAGCACTGATGTCGTTGGTGCGGCCAGGAGTTGGGTTGGCGAAGTTTTGGCGCGGCCCGGACTGGCCATCCGGATGAAAACCAATGGAACGATCCGCGCTGACCACTCCGTAATTGATGTAATCCAGAACGGCAGGTTGACTATTGAGCGGGAAGACTAGCGCCACCGATCCATTGGAAGAGGCCGCGCGGAAGTTCGCGTGCCACGCGCTGGCCGTGGTTTCCGCAGGCTCGCCGTCCAACCAAACCAGGCGAAACTCGCCGGGTCCCAGCTTCGAGCCGGCCGGGAACGGCCATTTGGTCAGATTAGAATAGTTATCCGTCAGGAACCATCCGGTCAGGGGCACCTCGCTCGTCCCGGCGTTGAACAACTCCACCCATGGTTCGTGTTCGCCGGCGTTGTCGGTGGCGCCGGTCACATTGATGGGTTGAAGTTCGTTGATCCAAAGGGCGGGAAATGGCGGCAGGGACGCCACGGTGGAGTTGGCGGCACCGGGCGTCGAAAGCAACGGCCGGTAATCAATGTTACCCGGGGACCGGAAGGGAGTAGTGATGCGGAAGGTCATGCCGGTCCCGTTGAGGCTCGGCAGATACCAAAA
This sequence comes from Verrucomicrobiia bacterium, assembly GCA_035577805.1. Taxonomy (GTDB): domain Bacteria; phylum Verrucomicrobiota; class Verrucomicrobiia; order Limisphaerales; family JADJPG01; genus DATLUX01. The sequence goes on along the minus strand of DATLUX010000145.1, from coordinate 7,177 downwards.
GCTCAGCGTGTAAAACGCAAGCGGATCGAGCGGACTGGCCAAAGTTTGCCCCAGATACGAGATGGTGGTACCCGCACCGGTGGCGACGACATGAACGCTTTTGGTTCCCTTGTGGGCCACATCCGAGACGACGGCGCTACCGGCATGAGTGCCCGCCGCGACCCATGGATCGAGCGCGCCTGTTTCGAAATCTCCGTTGGCCAGCAGATTCGGCCCCACGTTGGCTTGCGTGCCTGCAACGAGGGAAATGTCGTCCAGGTGCACATCGCCGGCGGTGGCCAGGAAGAATTGCAAGTTGGTGGGGTTGGCCGAGTTCGTGCCGCTAAAGGTGTAGAGACGCCAGCCTGAACCATCGGACCAATTGGCCACGCGACTGTTGTCTTGCGTTGGATCAATCAATTGCAAGGAGGCGCCCTGTCCAGCCGCCTTGGGCGCCCACGGGGGATCATCGTCGTAGGTCACGGTATTGATCAATTCCTCCGCGGCCGCGTCGGCCGCCGCGGCGATCGCGCCTCCGCCGGTTCCTGGGAGAGGCCGGATCAAGCTCAGGGTCTCTCCGCCATCATCCAGGTTGCCGTTAAACAGGCCGGAAACCTGCACGGGCCCATACGTCGCCGCGAACGCATCCCGATCCTCGGCCACGACCAAATAACTGCGCGGGTCCAACAGGCTGCCGGGCGGGAACGTGTAAGCCGCTCCGTTCAAACGCCACCCGGAGAGGTCGAAGACCGACGACGCGGAGGTATTATGGATCTCGACAAACTCGCCGTGAGGCGCGGTGGGGTGGTACATAATCTCGTTGATCACCACCCGGCCCAGCGGCGATTCCGCCGGCGCGGTGGAATTCACATGGATGCTATCGGTCAAGTTGCTCAACACATTCCCGCCCGCACCATAAGCCGTCACGGTGACCGCGTTGTCGCCGGGGTGCAGCAAGATGCGCACGGACCAATTGGTGACGCTGGTCCAGCGAACGGGGTATTGGGCGCCATTGACGAGGAGACCTTGCACCTGGATGGGGGCCGTGCCGGAGAGCGTCAGAACGTTAGTGGGCGTCGTGTAGTCGGAGCCGCTGTTGTTGGTGATGGCGAAGGCCACGTTGAGCGGATTGAGTTGATTGACCAGATACGTGCGCCGCTGGCTGAACCACGTCTTCACCGCGGACGGATTGGCCAACGGCTGGCCGTCGCAAAGGGTGATGCCATTGGCGAGGAGAGCGGCGTATTTGGCGTCCATCAGGGCCTCGTATTTCGCCGGGATAAAGGCGGCATTGACCGCGTTCTGGACGGCGCGGAAATAAGCGCGGCGGAAAGGTGGATGCCCGTACATGCGTGTGATGGTCGGATCATCACAGGCAAACAGAGGACCGCTGCTGGCCGTGTAACCGCCGGGGCCGCCGGGGGAGACCAGCATCAGCCAATCGAGATCGAAGGCATAGATCTGCCAGCGCCCGTCTTGGGGCTTGTACATGTACATGTTCTTGCCAATGTCATGGCCCCAGCTGTCGAAGTTGTTGATGATATGTTCAAAGCAGAAGATGCCCATCCATTGCTCGACATTGATCAGCGCCTCGGTCTGGCTGGTGTAAGGTTCCGGGGTGGGCGCATTCAGCGCGTCGGCCGCTACGAAGATATTAGTATAATCATGAGCCCGCTCGAAGGAGCGTTTCGACCACCACCAACGATATTTCTCCGTTTTTTTCTTCGCGCCGCCGTTGACCAGGTCCGGCGTTGTGAAAATGCGCAGTTGCGGTTCGGGATCGGCGATCAGCCCTCCGGTGTCGCTAAACTCGAAGGCTCGGTCGACCTTGAAAAACTCCCCGTTGCTGTCGTCCGGCACCCATTGCTTGAGAAAATCGTTGCCCGGTTGCAGGACCGCCTCAAATATTCCGCCTCGCTGCATATCCGTCACGCCATTGACGGTCAGGCGAATGAAATAACGATGACAGAACGCGAGGTTCATTTGATCGGCGATGTAATAGGCCATCTCTTCCTGGATGGCGGTGTTCTCGTTCCCGTGTCCACCCGGCCAGTCCAGCACCAGCGCGTTGTCGTCCAGGAACGGATCATCAGCCGGCAGATCGATGGTGTAACCGCAGCGGTTCCCGCTGGGGGTGGTGAAGCCAGGGGCGATATAGGGACTGCCGGCGTAACACGCGCCCGCGTTGTAAACCACCCGATGATTGCCAAACACCAGCGTCACGTCGTTCAACGTGTTGTTCAGATTGTTGCGCGCATCCCAGGCGTTGAAGGAGGCCTGCGTCATCCACATCCGGTAGGACGGAAAACTGCCGGGGGGCACACTCTCCCCAAACCGGACCAGACACTCGCGCGTCGGCGCATCGTTGGGGAAGATGGAGCTGGCGGCAGTGGGACTGAAGCGGTCCGTGGCCTGGACATGGAATGCAACCAATGTCCCCGCCGCGCGGCCAGGTAAAATGGCGCTGAAGAAACCATCTCCGGCCACGGCGTCGCCAGCCGTGCCGTCGTCCAGCATGGGGATGGAAGTTATGGTGGGACTGGGGTCCAGCCGATAACGCAACTGCACCGATGCCACGCCGTCCGGATCATGGACGCGGGCGGTGACCAACACTGGGGCGTTGGCGGCCGGCACGGCCGGGGAATGGACCACGTCGGAAATCGCGGGCGGGGCGTTGGGCACGAGCCGGCTGTTGGGCGCCCCAGGGGTGCCGAGGTTCGTGGGCAAATCCATCAACGCATCCGCTTCCAACCAGTTCCCGCGCAGCCGGAACAACACTTCGGGATGACCACGCAGCCAACGCACCTTGGCGCTGATCGTATTGGTGACGCCGGACGGTTGGGCCGCTCGCAGCGGCGTGCGAATGCGATTGACCTGGTTGTCCGCGCGACTCGAGGCCCGCACATGATACGAATGGGCGCTGTTGTATCCTTCGTTCGTCTCCCACGACGAGCCTTCCTCAGTTCCCTCGGCCGTCCAACCCACGGCATTGGCTTCGAAGCTCGAGTTGGCCACAAAATTTGAGCCGGCGGGATTCACCACTTGCACATCGTCGATCAAACATTCGCCCACCCCCATCAAGAGCACCTGCAGTTGGTCGGCCGTGGTGGTGCCATTGTCGAGCACGCCGCGGACGGAGACGGTGGTCCAAGGTGCTTTGGCGCTCTCATCACTGTCCGCCCAGTTGGCCGCCAGCCGGTTGTCGCTTCTGGGATCGATCAATTCGAGACTGCTGCCGCCGCCATCAGACCATTTGCCCCAGCGTCCACCGTCCCGGAAGGTCACCTCGTCCACCACCACATAATTGAAGTTCGTGGTAACGACGCCGCTGTTGGTCGTAAAGGATGGGTCTGGTCTGGCCAAGGCCAGGCGTTCGCCGCCACGGGCCAAACCGCCGCCAAAGTTCCCCAGCGTATTGTTGGCGTTGAGGTTTGGGTAATGAGAGATCAGGCGCGCCGCATCTTTTGCGATCACCAGATATCCGCCCGCCGGCAGGGAGGCCGTCGAAGGGAAGGTGAAGGTAATGCCGCTCGTAAATTTCCAGCCAACCAGCGAAACAGCCTGGCTGCCGCGATTGAACAGTTCGATGTACTGATCATCATTGTTGCCTGAGATCGGGCCATACATGATTTCATTGATCACGATGTCGCGGATCAAGAGCGGGCTGTTGGTGGTGCCGGGCGTGGGGACGGTCAACTCGGCGAACCCGGGCGCCCCATCCGGAAAACGGCCGGAAGAGATGTCATTTGCCTGCGGTTCAAAACGGACGGCGTCCAGCACGCGCGTGCGGCTTGGGTTGCGGAAGTAGATGCCTTCGCCGCCCGAACTCAAGGCGAAGCCGAGTTGGTTTTGATCAAATGAGATGAAACCGCGAGGCGCCAGCATGCTACCGGCTGGGATCACGAATTTGTTGGTATTACGCGCATCGCTCAGCGTGCAGCCAGAGATGTCCACCGCTTGGGCGCTGTGATTGTAGAGTTCGATGAAATCGGAGGCGGTCGCCTCGGTGTGAGCCAGGAACTCGTTGATCACCACGTTGCGCAGAGGATCGATCGTGACCGGGTCGAGGCGGCCCGGTGAACCACCGACCACGTCGCTGGCCGCCCAGGCTTCGGGCCGGCTTTCGCCATAAGATGGCCGCGCCAGCACCAGCGAATGTCCAGCGCCATCCGCCGCCGCCGGCCAGGGCGCGGTCGAGTCATAATGCGCCTCCACAAACACGGCGCCCACCCGATTCTTCAACTGGATCGTGCCGCGATCGTTCGGCAAACTGTTCGTGCTCGAAAACGGTCCGAGCACCCCTGTGATCTGGTAAACCTCCTGCAGATCGGCCGGGGAAGCCGCCACCACCAGAAAACCGCCGGCTGGCAGAACCGTGTTGGTCGGAAAAACAAAGTCGGCATCACCGTCCAGCCGCCAGCCGCTGAGATCTTCGGCGGTGCTGAGGGAGTTAAAAATCTCGACGAACTCGAGGTTCTTGTGATCGGGGCGGTCGAGCGGATTATAGTGAATCTCCGAAATGACCAGGCTGGTGCGCCGGCTGGCTTGGCCCAGGGGCTCCGTAGGCAGAGCACTGGTCAGCACTCCGGCCGCGGTCACCTCTTCAAAGCCTCGAAAGGCCGCGGTCACGGTTTGGTTGGTGTTATGGCTGGAAGCGGCCATTCCAAGCAAAACCGTGGAAGGCATTGTGATCGTGACTGTGCCCAGGACCGCCCAGTCCTGGCCATCGAATCCTGCATAACCGGTAAACACGTTGCCCTGACGGCGCAGGCGCAGCCACGTATTCGGGTAATTGACCGGGAACGAGCCGGTCGTTGCGGCGGCCGAGCCGGCCGGATCGCGATACTGGAAATAGGCGCCGCTGATGCTCGGAGTCGCCAAGGCCCCGGCAAAACGGCTCCCCCCCGTCGTGTCTTCCCTCGCCATCAACCCGGCCTCCGACCAAGCCTCGGTCAGCGTCAAGGAATCCAAGCGCACTTTCACATCAAAGTCGCCATTGCGCGCTTGATAATGAAACTGCAATTGATCGTTGGTCCCACCGATGTCCCGCCCCCCGGCCGTGACGTTGAGACCCCCAGGCACCGCGATGGCCCCACCGGCCGGCTGCGGATTCCCCACCGCGGCCGGAGTGTAGGACAAGGCGGTGAACTCCAAAATCGAGTTGGCCGCGATCCGATTGGCTGCCGCCGAAGTATCGCGCACATTGTTCACCACCACCTTATAGGTTGCTCCCTGCGTCATCGGGCTCACGGACAACACCACGTTGCTTTGCGACGAATCCAGCAGCGCGCCCGATAACTGCAGAGCGCCGGCCGCATTCGTGACGGCGTAATTAGCCAGCTGCGTCGCACTGGAACTCACGCGCTCGGAAAACAGAATCTGCACCTGGCTCAATCCAAGAGCTTGAACACCCGTCAACACCGGTGGGGTGGTATCCGCCGTCACGCTCAAGACGGCCACGCCGCTCGTCACGGAGTAAGTCGTGTTGCTGACCACATTCTGAGCCACCACCTTGAAAGCCGCTCCGTCGTCCGCCAACGGCACCGCCGCGATTGTATAACTGGACCCCGTGGCGCCACTAATGGGCGCGTTGTTGCGATACCATTGCAGCGTGGGCGCGGGCGTTCCCGTAACTCCGACGATCAGGGTCACGGACGCGCCTTCACCCACGGGACGCCCTTGAGGCTGACTGGTAATACTGACTGGAACCTGCACGAAGGTGCTGGGCGCAACCACGATGCTGGGGAGGCCCGCCGCTTTGATCAGCACGTAATCCACATCGAACTCAGCCACGCCGCTGGAACTGGTTCCGCCCAGTCCAGCAAAGCCCGCCCGAGCCGAAAGGGGCGGAGTATATTGATAAGTGACTTGCCAGCTCGCCGGCTCCGCCTGGCTGCCGTCCGCCAGCCAGATCTTGCCAAAGGCATCATTAACGCCACCGAGCGAGGCGGCATTAGGTTCGTGGCGCAGCCGTAGCCAGTACCAGGTGTTATTCTGCCAGGCGAAGGCCAGTTCCGTGCCCCAGGCCCGCGTGTCGTCCAGGAACTCGACGTGCCGCGCCGCCGGACCTTCGTCCCGGAAAAAGAAATTGATCCCCTGGCTGCTGGCTGGATCAACGACCGCGCCCACGCCGCCACGCGACGCGTCGCCGGTGCCAAAACTTGTCACGCGAATGCGCGCCAGCACTTCCTGCACGGAATTGTTGTAACCGCCCAATTCGTACAGGAGATGATTCGGATCACCCGGAGTGGTGCTGAGATGCAGCATCCCCCCGCCAAGCGAGAAGCTGGTCTGGCCGCGCACGGTCCAACTCGGGTTCAGAGTCGCCCCGTCAAAATCATCCTGGAACCCGTTCACGGTCGTGCCGACATCCGTCGGCAACAATTGGGCCGTGACGTGGAAGGTGGAAGTGAAGCTCAACCCGGCGACAACCAACGTCGCCAGTACAGCAGAGGAACGTAACTGGGGCATGATGTTAACCATCCTAACATAGTCGACATCCAAAACTCAACTCTACTGTGCTTTAACTGTTTTTAACTGTTTTAACGCGGCGTGGCGGACGCCTGGTTGGAGGCCACACTTTCCAAGCCGCTGCTGTTCACGGCCGTGACGACATAATAATAAGCAGTACCGCTGGTTAAGCCGGTATTATTGAAGGAAGTCGTGGCGGTAATGGTTACGATCAGGCTGTAAGGACCGCCGTTGACGGTCGCACGATAGATTTTGTTTTGAGTGACGTTCGGACTATTGGATTGGGCCCAGGTCAGGTTGATCTTCTTTTTGCCAGAGGCTCGAGCGACGAGGGCCGAGGGCGGATTTGGAGCGGTGCCTGGCTGGGGCGTAGCGACGGCCTGATTGGAGTCGGGGCCTTCGCCGGCCGCATTGACTGCGGTAACCACGTAGTAATAGGTCGTGCCATTGGCCGCGGTGGTATCCGTGTAGGCGGTGGTCGTGACACCACTAGCAATGGTCGTGTAAGGCCCACCGGAGACTGTGGAGCGCTTGACGTTGTAGCTCGTCGCGCCGGAGGAAGGGTTCCAATTCAGGTCGACGCGCGCGTCTCCAGCGGTGGCGGTAAGACCAGTCGGCGCGGCGGGCGGGCCAGCCGCTTCCTTCACCATGGCGAAGGTGTCACGCACCACTCCGCCAGCATCGAGGAACTGCAGATCAAGGCGGTTGGTGGTGAAATCCAGCACCA
>DATLUX010000144.1:0-2384 GCA_035577805.1 Verrucomicrobiia bacterium | reverse complement strand
ACATGGATGGCACAGGACTGGGTACATCCTGTGCCTTGAGGCATACCAAAAATACCGCGCCGATCAGGAGCACGGCGATCAGTACAATCACGCCGCGAAGCAACCGCATCAATTTTGCGGCTCCGGTGGGTTCTGTGGATTTGGCGGCGCGTTCGGAGCCGCCGGCGCGTTCGGAGCGCGCGGGGCTCCCGGCCCGCCTCCCGCCATGTTCTCCTGCATCCTCTTCCACTGTTCCGGCGGGACAACACGCAAACTCTTCGGCACAAACAGGTTGTTTTCCAGCGCGCCCCGGGCGATCACATGATCGCCCGCCTGAATATCGGCCATCGTTATGCTTTCGCGCCCGCGGCGCAATGAAGTCTCTTCACTCAGCTCCAGCGTCTGTGACAGATTGTCGGTGCGCATAACTGTTAGTCGCGGTGGATCAATCGCCTTTACCTCTCCCATCACAAAATCCTTACCCAGCGTGCCGAACATTCCGACACCACCTTGGCCCTCTGCACCGGGTCCGCGCATGGCAAACTGCCCGGTGGCTACGAGCAATGCCGTTGTTCCTTTTCCGTCTGCCTGGTCCGTCCTCACCATTACCGGATCGCCGACTTTGAAATCCACGAGCTTCGCCGGTTGACGGTCCTTCCGGTATTCCGTGCCGCTTGCTAGTTTGAGTGTCAGCTTGTTCCCGTCGGGCCCGGTTACCTCAATGGAATCGTTCTGAATTGCAGAGATCTTTCCGAAGAACGGCCGCCCTCGGCCTTCTTGACCGGCCCGCGGTCCGCGTGGCCCGACACCGGCATCCTGGCTCCCATTGCCGGGTGCCCACATCACATCCGGCGTCTGGTCCTGCGCAAAAACCTGGCCGGACCAGCCAAACATCATCAATAGAAATAGCGATGCTGGAAAGCTGCAAACTTTCATACTCGTCACCGTGTCTTTGGTCGTTCCGCTTACCTGTAAGACGGGAGGCGCCCTGCCGGAGTTACGTAGCCCTTTGTCGGGAAGTGTCCTCTCCCTCCATGAATTCCCGAAATTTCGCGGGAAAGTTCCCTGCGCTGACCGACCCGCTCCCAATTGCAATAATATTTATTTATAGAGTCGCGCATTTCTATTAATTGGACTCATTGACCTTGGCTGCCTCATTCTGCTACCTTACATGGCGGAACACGCTGCTGTTTCGCAGCGGCTGGTGTCCACGAGACTATGACTCGCAGCGCCATGATGACGCAGCAACGCAGTGAATCGAGTTCGATTACCTGCGTTCGACGCGTCGTACGAATTCCCCAGATCGTTGTAATCAACGACAAATCCGGGTGATGGCGTAGCAAAGATTTCCGAGAAATTCGGGCCATCATCCAAATCGGGGTGATGGCCCTCAGTTTTTGGCGGCACTTTTTCACCGCTCTGTAGTCCGCCTTTTTGAGAAGCCGAATTTTGAGAGGAACACAACGTGGCCGATGCCTTTGCAAAACTTCGCAGCCAGACCTTAATCGGCGGAGCCAACCGCGCCGGAGCCCGCGCCATGCTGCGTGCTTCTGGCCTCAAAGATGACGACTTCACCAAGCCGCTGATTGGTGTCGCCAACACCTGGATCGAAATCGGCCCCTGCAACTATCACCTCCGCGAACTCGCAGGGCACGTGAAAGCCGGTATCCGCCGAGCCGGCGGTACCCCGCTCGAATTCAACACCGTGTCTATCTCGGACGGCATCACCATGGGTACCGAAGGCATGAAGGCTTCGCTGATCAGCCGCGAGGTCATCGCCGATTCCATCGAGCTCGTCACCCGCGGCAATCTATTCGATGCGCTCGTTGTTCTGGTAGGATGCGACAAAACCATTCCCGGCGGAATTATGGCGCTCGCCCGCCTGAATATTCCCGGCCTCGTTCTGTACGGCGGCTCTATCGCACCTGGTTCCTTCGAGGGGCACGCTGTCACCATCCAGGACGTTTACGAAGCCATCGGTGCCCACTCCACCGGCAAAATGAATGACGCTCGCCTGCTCGCTCTCGAAAAATCGGCCTGCCCCGGCGCCGGCGCCTGCGGCGGCCAGTTCACGGCTAACACCATGGCTTTGGTCAGCGAATTCCTCGGCATTGCCCCTATCGGTCTTTCGAATGTTCCTGCGACGAATCCCGCTAAGGCCGCGGCGGGCGAACGCGCTGGCGAACTGGTTCTCGACCTTCTCCGCAAAAACGTCACGCCGTCGCAAATCATCACCAGGGTCGCGATTGAGAACGCCATTGCTGGAGTTGCCGCGAGCGGCGGCTCCACAAATGCGGTGCTACATCTGCTGGCGATTGCCAACGAAGCGCAAATTCCGCTGACCATGGACGACTTCGATCGCATCAGCGCCAAAACTCCGATCATCGCCGACCTCAAACCCGCCG
>DATLUX010000143.1:0-8784 GCA_035577805.1 Verrucomicrobiia bacterium | reverse complement strand
CATGGATACGGCCGCCTGCGTGCGCCAAACTCTCGACCTGGTCGCCGTTGGTTGTCAGATCGTGCGCATCACCGCTCCCACCGTGAAGGACGCCGCCAATTTGCAGCACATCGTCGCTGAATTGCGCGGACGCGGCTGCCTGGTTCCAATCGTAGCGGATATCCATTTCAAACCCGAGGCGGCCCTCGAAGCGGCCCGGTGGGTCGAGGTGGTGCGCGTCAATCCAGGCAACTACGCCGATTCCAAAAAATTCGCCGTCAAGGAATATACCGACGAGGAATATGCCGCGGAGTTGCGGCGGATCGAGGAACGCTTCGTCCCGTTGGTCAAGCTTTGCGTCGACTTAAAACGCGCGCTGCGCATCGGCACCAATCACGGTTCGCTCAGTGACCGGATCATGAATCGCTACGGCGATTCGCCCTTGGGCATGGTTGAGAGCGCCCTCGAGTTTGCTCGCATCGCCCGGGCTCATTCGTTTCACAACTTCAAGTTCTCGATGAAATCGAGCAACCCGAAGGTGATGATCGAATGTTACCGCCTGCTCGTCGCTCGGTTGCACGAGCTCGGGCCCGATTGGAATTATCCCATCCACCTCGGGGTGACCGAAGCAGGGGACGGCGAGGATGGCCGCATCAAAAGCGCCATCGGCATCGGCTCCCTGCTGGCCGACGGCCTCGGCGACACCATCCGCGTCTCGTTGACCGAAGATTCGCCCAACGAGATCGCCGTGTGCCGCGATTTGCTGGCCCAAATCCCACAGCTGACGCGTCCCGCCCAGACCGGGCCGGCCGCAATCGCTGCACCGCTGGCCGTCCCGGCCCCGTTCGATCCGTTCACTTTCCAGCGGCGCGCCACTCCGCAGGTCGACCTGGGCTCGGATGGCCTGCGTTGCGGCGGTGACCAAACCGTGCGCGTGGTGGTCACTCGCGCCACGTGGGACAAAGTCGCGCCGAAGATTCGCCCGCAGGACGATGTGAAGCCGGAAGCGGTCTACCAAGATCTTAATGTGCAGGAGATCGATCCCACCAGACCGTTTGCGGTGGGCTGCGACACGCAATTACTTACGGTGCAGGACGGCGTGGAACTGCCGGCCATTGCCGCCTTCCGATTGCTGGCCTCGCGTTTGCACCAAATGGGCCGGGCCAATCCCATCTTGCTGAAGGACTGTCTGCACTTTGAACGCGCCCCGCTCGAGCCGAAGATCGCCTTGTTGCGAGCTGCCGTCGTCCTCGGGTCGTTGCTCGCCGATGGCATCGGAGACGCCATCCTGGTTCGCGGAGAACCCGGAGCCGGCCAGTCGTTGCGGCTGGCCTACAATATTTTGCAGGCGGCCGGGTGTCGCTCCTTCAAGACAGACTACGTGGCGTGCCCGAGTTGCGGCCGCACGCTCTTCAACCTGCAAACCGTGACGGCCCGGATCAAGGCGCGCACCGATCATCTCAAGGGGGTGAAGATCGCCATCATGGGCTGCATCGTGAATGGGCCGGGGGAGATGGCGGATGCGGATTTCGGGTATGTCGGCGGAGCGCCAGGCAAGGTCAATCTTTACGTCGGCAAACGCGCCATCAAATTCAATATCCCGGAGGCGGAAGCCGTGGAGCGCCTGGTGGATCTCATCCGCGAGCAGGGCAAGTGGGTGGAACCCGAGCCCGCGGCGGTGGCGGCCAACTGATTTGGTAACAAGTCTCTGCCTCGCAATTGGGCCGGCGGGGGCGCAGAGCCGGCAACTTCGCGCTTATTTCGTCAATTCTCAGCCGTATGGAAGCGTAAAGGGCCGTTTTTCCTTGGCCAGCCGGCCCAGATCGGAGGCGTCCAAAGGCGATGGCGCCCCGTCTCCGGCCCTGTAAAAAAGTTTCAAAAACTTGTTGCAGTGGGGTTTCGCTTTGCTAGTCTCTGCGCTCCGTTTCGCCCTAAAGGCCACGGACAGCATAATTTAGACGGCAGGGCCGATAACTGATCTTCCGACTCAGAAGCAGGATTGATGGTCCGAGCCACACCGAGCTGTGCCGGCAGTGAAGTCACGCTTTGGATGGAACGTATTGATCTCATTTTGATCGCTTATGCCAGTAAAGACATTTAGACCGCTGACCCCGTCGACGCGCTATATCACCATCGCGTCCTACGACGAGATCACGAAGACCACGCCCGAGAAAAGCCTGGTCGTCATTCGCAAGAAAACCGGCGGACGCAATCATTATGGGCGTATCACGACACGTGGCATCGGCGGAGGCCATAAACAGAAGCTGCGCCTAGTGGATTTCAAGCGCAACAAACACGGGATCGAAGCCACCGTGGCGGCTATTGAATATGATCCCAACCGCTCGGCGCGCCTGGCGCTTTTGGAGTACACCGACGGCGAAAAGCGTTACATCATCGCACCAGTGGGTCTGCGCGTCGGCGCCAAGCTGCTCAGCGGTGATACCGCGCCACCGGACGTCGGCAACAGCCTGCCTCTTCGCGCGATTCCCATCGGGTTGCCCATCCATAACATAGAGATCCTTCCCGGCCACGGCGCCCAAATGGTCCGTAGCGCCGGTTCCTCGGCGACCTTGATGTCGCGTGACCAAGGTTACGCCCAGGTACGCCTGCCTTCAGGTGAGATCCGCAAGGTCCATGAGAGCTGTTTCGCCACCATCGGCCAGGTGGGCAATCTCGAGCACGAAAATATCGTGCTCGGCAAAGCCGGGCGCTCGCGTCATCGCGGCATTCGCCCGATCAATCGTGGCGTGAGCCGCAACCCCGTCGATCACCCGAACGGTGGCGGCGCTGGTAAATCCAAGTCTGGGGGCGGTTGGCAGCAGCTCATGTCGCCCTGGGGCAAGGTGGCCAAAGGCGGTCGCACCCGGCACCGCAAGAAGTATTCGAACCGCTTCATTTTGGTTCGGCGGGACGGGCGGCCGATGAAACTGCGCTAATCGCTAATAACTGCATTTCGAAATGATTTACAGATAGATTGTTATGGGACGCTCGATCAAAAAAGGCCCGTTCGTCGATGGCCATCTCATGGAAAAAATCGTTAAGGCCAAGGACACCAAGTCCAAGACCCCGATCAAGACGTGGTCGCGGCGTTCGATGATCACGCCCGATTTCGTCGGCCTCACCTTTAACGTGCATAACGGCAAGGTGTTTAATCCTGTGTTCGTCACCGAAAACATGGTCGGCCATCGGCTGGGAGAATTTTCACCGACCCGGACCTTCAAGAAACACGGCGCGCACACCGCCAAAGCCGAAGCCAAGTAACCCAGCACGTTCGATTTCGATACGATTCTATGCGAGTCCAAGCCATCTACCGAAACTTCCGCATGTCGCCGCAAAAAATGCGCGAAGTGGTCCGCCAGATTCAGGGCTTGCCGGCCAGTGAGGCGGAGGCCGTGCTCGCGGTGGTGCCGCGCAAGTCCGCCCGCGCCGTGGCCAAAACATTGAAATCAGCCATCGCCAACGCCCAGGACCTCAAAGCGAATAACGCCAAATATCGCGGACTCGACACGGACAACTTGATCGTGCTCGAAGCGGTGGCGGGCGCCGCCAGCACCTATAAGCGATTTACCCCCAAAGCGCGCGGTTCGGCCGGACCCACCCTGAAACGGGGGTGTCACGTCCGGATCGTGCTGACTGACGGGCGCGCCGATCCGTCGGAAACCTAACATCTGGAACGGATCACCGAGAGCCGAGAACAGCAACCAAGAACCAAAGCCGAGAAACCTGGCACCGACAACGTTTTTATGGGTCAAAAGACAAATCCAGTGGGTCTGCGGATCGCCGTGAACAAAGATTGGCGCTCCAAGTGGTATGCGGACAAGAAAGACTTCGGCAAATTGCTCGCCGAAGATCGCAAGATTCGTGAGATGCTCAAGAAGAAGCTCGAATCCGCCAGCGTGCCCAAGATTCTCATCGAACGGGCCGCCACCCGGTGTCGTATCACCATCCTGACCGCCCGCCCCGGCGTGGTTATCGGGCGCAAGGGCGCGGAGATCGATAAACTGAAGGAAGAACTGAGCAAGATGACAGGCAAAGAGATCTACGTGGACATCATGGAGATCAAACAGCCGGAAATCGACGCCCAGTTGGTGGCGGAAAACGTCGCCTTGCAGCTCGAACGGCGCGTGTCCTTCCGCCGTGCCATGAAGAAGGCTTTGCAAACCGCGATGGATTTCGGTGCGGAAGGCATCAAGCTCCGCTGCGCCGGGCGCTTGGGCGGAGCGGAATTGGCTCGCGTGGAGACGTACCATGAGGGCCGCGTCCCCCTCCATACCTTGCGCGCCAATATTGACTATGGGTTTGCCGAAGCGCTGACCGTTTACGGCAAACTCGGAATCAAATGCTGGATCTGCAAGGGCGAAATCAAACCCGAAAAACCCAAACCCTCGGAACCGGTGGGGCTGGAGGCATGAGGCGAGCCAATGGCCAGAGCCAATAGCCAGAGCCAATAGCCAAATAGCAGATAGCCGAAGCAAAAAAATCTTAGCACGAGGAATTTGATATGCCGCTGATGCCCGCACGAGTGAAGTATCGGAAGATGCACCGGGGAAACCGCGCCGGACTGGCCTCGCGTGGAAACAGCGTGGCCTTTGGCGAGTATGGGTTGATGTCCTTGGAGCGGTGTTGGCTGGACACCAAACAGATCGAAGCCGCCCGCGTGGCCATCAATCGCAATATGAAACGGCGCGGCAAAGTCTGGATCCGAATTTTTCCCCAGAAGAGTTTCACCAAGAAACCGCTGGAAACCCGCATGGGCAAAGGCAAAGGCCCGCTCGAATCCTGGGTGGCCGTCATTCGCCCGGCCAATGTGCTCTTTGAAGTCGACGGCGTGCCGGAGGTTTTGGCGCGCGAATCGTTGCGCCTGGCGGCCACCAAGCTGCCGATCAAAACCCGGTTTATCTCCCGGCACTGAGAACCAGAAAGAACCAAATGAAAATGTCGGAATTGAAAGACCTGACCTTAACAGAGCTGTCGGCCAAAGGCCGCGACTTGCGTCAGGAGATCTTTAATCTGCGCCTTCAGCAGGCCAGCAGCCGCCTGGAAAAACCCGCCCGCTTGCGCACCTTGCGCCGGGACATCGCCCGCATCGAGACCCGGATGAGCGAGCTTCGCAACCAACGCGCCGCCTAACTCATTTCGATTTGATCGTCTATGCCTGACTCCACCCCCGTTTCCAGTCCGACCGAAAACAAGGCGCGCAGCAACCGCAAAGAGCGCGTCGGCGAGGTCCTCTCCAGCCAGATGACCAAAACGATCGTCGTTCGCGTGCAACGCCGGTTTCCTCATCCCGTGTTTAAGAAGGTCGTCACCCAGTACAACAAGTTCTACGCTCACGACGAAAAGAACGAAGCCAAGGTGGGCGACCGCGTCCGCATCCAGGAATGCCGGCCGCTCTCCAAAACCAAGCGCTGGCGCCTGGTGGAAGTCGTGGAACGCAACGCCGATACCGCGCCCGTCAACGCGTAGCCGCATTTTCTCACCCACTTTTCTATGCTCCAGATTCGCTCCATCCTGGACGTGGCCGACAACACCGGCGCCAAACGCGCAGCCGCGATCGGTGTGCTCGGACGCAACCAGCGTTACGCCGCGGTCGGCGACATCATCAAGGCCCATATCAAGGAAGCCGCCCCCGATGGCACGGTGAAGAAGGGAGAGGTGGTGGATGCCGTGATCGTGCGCACCAAACGACCGATCCGCCGCAGCGACGGCTCCTACCTGCGGTTTGATGGCAACGCCATCGTCATCATCGACAAGGAAAACAATCCCCGGGGAACGCGGATCTTCGGGCCGGTCGCGCGCGAACTGCGCGAAAAGAAGTTCATGAAGATCATCTCCCTGGCTCCCGAGGTCATCTGATTGGCAGTAGCTTTGATTTTTTAGGCAGACGCATATGAACAGGCAAACGCACACGGCTCATGTGAAGAAGGGCGACGAGGTCGTGGTCATCTCCGGCACCGAAAAAGGCAAACGCGGGCGCGTCATCCAGGTGTTGCGCCGCAAACAACGGGCCATTGTGGAGGGAGTCAAGATGATCAAACGCCATACCCGCAAGAATCAGCAACATCCCAATGGCGCCATCGTCGAACGCGAAGGCACGGTGCACCTTTCCAATCTGATGCTGGCAGAACGATTCGACGCCCGGGCCGCCAAACGCAGCCAGCCGGCGCCAGCATGACCGGCCCCTCGGCGCGACCGAGGTTTGTGAAACATGAAAGCTAGACTCTACGAAAAGTACATGAAGGAAGTGCGGGACGCGCTCAAACAAAAGCGCCGCTACACCAACGTGCATCAGATCCCGCGCATGGAAAAGATTGTGGTCAACATGGGTGTGAGCGCGTCCTTGGAGAAAAGCGCGATCGACGACGCGGCCAAGGATCTGGCTCTGATCACCGGCCGCAAGCCGGCCATCAGCCGTTCCCGCAAGAGCATCGCCAACTTCAAGCTGCGCGAAGGCATGCCGATCGGCTGCCACGTCACCTTGCGGCGCGATGTCATGTATGAGTTTTTCGATCGCCTGATCGCCACCACCTTGCCGCGCATCCGCGATTTCCGCGGCGTTTCCCCGCGTCATTTCGACGGCCGCGGCAATTACACCATGGGCATCGCCGACCAAACCGTCTTTCCGGAGATCGAATTGGACAAAATCAAACGCCAGCAGGGAATGGATATCACCATCGTGACCAGCGCCACCACCGACGATGAGGCGCTGGATTTATTGAAGATGATGGGCATGCCCTTCTCCGAAACCGGCAAGTAAAACCACGACACCAAGCAAGACACCGAATTATGGCTAAAGTCAGCTGGAGGCAACGAAACAAGAAAAAGCTGGAGACGGTGAAAAAATACGCCGCCCTCCGGGCGGAGCTGAAAAAGAAGAAAGATTACGCGGGGCTGTCGAAGCTGCCGAAGAATGCCAGCCCCAGCCGTGTGGTCAACCGCTGCTCGATGACCGGCCGGCGTCACGCTTATCTCCGAAAGTTCGGTTGTTCGCGTTTGACTTTCCGGGAAGCAGCCCTGGCCGGGCTTATTCCTGGAGTGACCAAGGCCAGTTGGTAAACCCAGGACACAGATCAAGATCACTAGAACACGACCGCCCCCGACCCAGCCAACTAATCGAGACGCAAGACACGCAGCAGATCACTTATGACCGACCCGATTTCTGACATGTTAGCCCGGATTCGCAATGCGCACCGTGCATTGTTACCAACGGTCGAGTTGCCGCATTCGCGCCTGAAAGAGAGCATCGCCGGCATCCTGAAGAAGGAGGGATACATCGCGGAGGTGGGCGTGGAAGGCCAGACGATCAAGACCATCAAACTGAAATTGAAATACCAGGGCAAAAAAGGCGTCATCGAGGGCCTGCGCCGGGCCAGCACACCCGGTTTGCGGCGTTATGTGCGGGCCACCACCATCCCCAGAGTGCGCGGCGGACTGGGCACTGCCATCATTTCCACCTCGCAGGGGGTGATGAGCGGCACCCAGGCGCGCAAGAATAACCTGGGCGGGGAATTGCTTTGTTTTGTCTGGTAACCGACCCGCGGCGCCTCTGCCAAGCAACACCAGCACGATTATGTCACGTATCGGAAAACAGCCCATCACCATCCCGGCCAAGGTGAAGGTGGAGTTCAAGGGCCGGAAGGTGAATGTCGAAGGGCCCAAAGGCAAACTGGCCTGGGAATTGCCCAGCCGCACCGCCGCCAAAGTCGAGGGCGCCAACATCGTGGTCACTCGCGATGGCGAGGATGCCCAGACGCGCGCCCTGCATGGGCTGAGCCGGGCCCTGCTCAATAATATGGTCAAAGGCGTCAGCGACGGCTTTGCCAAGCGGCTCGAGATTAACGGCGTTGGCTTCAAGGCCGCCGTGGCCGGAAAGAACATCACCCTGAATCTCGGTTATTCGCATCCGATCATTTACTCGATCCCTGATCAAATCAAAGTGACCGTTGAGGAAAACACCAAGATCCTGGTCGAAGGCCCCGACAAGCAATTGGTGGGCAAGGTGGCTGCCGAACTGCGCAGCTTTTATCCACCCGAGCCTTACAAGGGCAAGGGAGTCAAGTATTCGGACGAAAAAATCCAGCGCAAGGAAGGCAAGACCGTTCAGTAATCCCAATTTGACCCCGGCCCAAACCGAGGTCGCAGCACCATGCAGCACCAGAAAAAGAGAAAGCTTCGGCAACTCCGCAAATGGCGGATTCGCAAAAAGGTTGCCGGCACACCCGACTGCCCGCGGATGGCGGTCTTTTTCAGCAATCAGAATATCCACGTCCAATTCATCGACGACACGCGGGGAGTCACTCTGGCGGCGGCCAGCACCGTGCAGAAATCGGCTCCCGATCGCGACAACCTTCGCGCCAACGTCGCCAGCGCCAAAAAGATCGGCACCCTGGCGGCCGTGGTGGCCAAAGAGAAGGGCATCACCCGGATCGTTTTTGATCGTTCCGGAGCCCGGTTTCATGGCAAAGTCAAAGCTCTGGCGGATGCCGCCCGCGAAGGCGGCCTGCAATTCTAACCTAACCAGGAGAAGGCACTGTGTCTGATATTACGAACGAGACGGGCAACACACCCCCGCAACCAACCGGCGGCGGTAGCGCCAGCGGCAGCGCTGGCAGCGCTGGCAGCGCCGGTGGTGGCACTGGCGCTGGCAGCGGTGGCGGTGGCGGCGGTGGCGGTGGCGGTGGCGGTGGTGGCGGTGGCGGGGGCCCCCAGCAGCAGCAGCCGACCACGCGCGAAGCGCAATCGCTCGGCTCGGGCTTCATCGTCTCGGCCGACGGCTACGTGGTCATCAACAACTACGTGATCCAG
>DATLUX010000142.1:0-5854 GCA_035577805.1 Verrucomicrobiia bacterium | reverse complement strand
TGGGTAGGACGGACCTCCAACTTTTGGACGCGCATTGGGACCATGAACTGCTCCCTCTCCCCTCAACGGGGAGAGGGCCGGGGTGAGGGGTGAGAAGGCCAAGAGTTTCGAGTTCCCGAAGGTCAGGTTCATGGGTAGCTTAAAAACCTGAAGAAGTCAGCAATCGATAGAATCGTCGGCTAAGCGCATGTCGATCCAGAATCGTCATCACCGTGTTGGTCGGCCGCGCGGGCAGATCCAATAATGGAAGCCATGGCCCCGTTCCGAGTTCGTCGGCGAACTCGATGCGGTAGATCTTGTTTGAGGCCATTTCGAATTCGAGTGCGGCCAATCCAGGTTCGAGGTGGATCTGATCGAACTGCAAGCGGCTTGCCGGGGATCTCGGATCGGTCCCGGCGAGATATTCCTGGCCGGTAGTCAAACCGTCACCATCCGGATCCAGCGCGGCGTCGGCGGGATTATCGGGGTCAAGATTGAACAGCGTTTCGTAAGCGTCCGGAAGTCCATCCTGATCGCGGTCAGGGGCCACACTGATGGTGGCCGTGGAACTGCCGATGCCACCACGGGTGACAAGACTGGTCACGACCACCGACCAGGAGCTGTTCGCGGCGCCGGCGCGGAAACCAACAAACGAGTTGTAATTAGTGCCGACCGTCGAGGTCAGGAAAATGCCGTTGCTCCGCCAACGAAAGCCAATGGGCGGCGTGGTGAATTCATTCATGCCCACGCTGACCGTGACCCATTGACCGGAAACAACGATTTGGCTTAGCGGCTGGAACACAAACATGGCCGGGGTGAGGACGGTCAGCTGGGCAGGGAGACTGGCCAAAGTACCGAAGCTGTTGCTGGCCACCAGTTGGTAGACTCCGGTGTCAGAAGGCCGCGCCGTGCGGACCGTGAGGGTCTCGTTATTTTCGCCAGGGAGATCAATGCCATTGCGCTGCCATTGCAATGTGATGGGGCTTGCCCCGCTCACCACGGCGCGGAAGATCACGGTGACTCCGTTGGAGACGGTTACGTTTTGCGGCTGCTGATGAAACTGCAGGAATGTGGGCGATCGGATGACTGTTCCCGGGAAAAACACGGACGTGTTTCCATCCGGATCAGTGGCGGTGGCCGTAAGCCAGGACATCGCCTGACCTGGGTTCGGATAACGCAGCGCAAAAGGCGCCAAACCCGAACCGTCGGTGGTGATATTGGTGGTGCCGAGAATCTGTTCTCCTTCGACCAGGCCGTTGGTGTTGGGGCCGCTGCCTGCGAAAATCTGGACGAGGTAGGTCGTGTCGGGCTTGCTTTGGAGCTCTCCACTGATGTCCGCTTCGGTTCCGTCCGATACTGCGCTGAGAGTGGGAAAATTCTGCAAGCCATTGGGACCGGTATCGAGGTCATCGATGTCGTTGGCGGGGATGGCCGCCGCATGGAGAATTCCGGCCTGCCCATGCCCATAGATTCGGTTGTTGACGATAGCAACGCGCTCGCCGTTGACGTCCACGCCCGTGCGGCTGAACGCAATGGCGTTCTGTTCTATCCGGACATCGGAAGCCCCCGCCTCGATTCCCAAAACGCTGTTTATCTGTTGTAGCGAAGTGCGACCATCCGCTCCCACGCCAATGAGATTTCCCAGGATACGCGTTTGATGACTGCCTGCGTAGAGGTGGAGACCGTTCTGCCCAATCGCAATGACATTGCCTGCTCCTGGTTCCGGATCGCCCAGGGTCAGCCCCTCGGCAGAGCGCAGCGAAAGGGTGGTGGAAGATGCGTTGGTCGGCAGTGGACGCAGTCCGCTGGCATCGGTCCCAAAGTAGTTGTTCAGGATACTGATATTGGTGGAGGTGACCGTGGTTTGGGGACTAAAGTTCTCGCCAACTTGCAGGGAATGCCCTCCATTGCCGCCCACGACGTTCCGATCGGCCGGCGCGATGCCGCCTATGATTGTGGCGATATCGTTCCCAGTCCCAATCCCCTCTGCGTTGCCCAGCGCGTCTCGGCCATAGGGATCGAGTCCAATGAAATTGCCCGACACCACGTTGCTTTCCGAACTGATGCCAATGCCGTAGCTAAATCGGTTAATGACCATCCCTCGGATCTTGGCGTGTCCCTCCAAACGGAAGCCCGTCGAAGTGCTCCGAATGTTGACCCCATCGAGCTGGATCAAGAGGACGCCATTGAATCCATTGCTGAGCGTGTTGACGCTGCTGCCGGGCTGGCTGTAACCGTCGATTTCCAGATCACTGATGGGAGGCAGGACGGTGAGCGGGCGGATCGTCTGGACGCCGTCGCCCGGAATGTTAAACACGATGCGATCGGCGCCCGGATTGTCGTCGGCATCCGCGATGGCCTGCCGCAGGCTGCCGAACCCGCTGTCCTCCGTGTTAATCACCTCGAAATCCGCTCCTCGCACAGGTAGAAGTCCCGCGCCGAACAACAGCACACCGGCACAAAATGCGCGCCAATTACGCACGGAAAAATGGGTGAACTTGACTGCACCAGACTATTGGCCGGGCCTGGAATGGCAACGATTTGTTTGTGACGATTTGGGGCAGCTCTAACGAGGCGGGGCCTCAGAGCGGCAAGGCAGTCCAAGACGCCCAATCTTTGCAAAGAAACTTCCTCCCCTTGCTGGTCTGAGGCCCTGCCTCGTTAGGGATTCTTCTGCAACCACGCGAAGAGATCGCGCAATTCTTGCGGAGTCAGCGTCTCGACCAGTCCTTCGGGCATCAGGGACAAGGCCGATTCGCGGGTTTCCTTGATCTGGCCGCGATTCAGGGTCGTGTGCTCGCCCGTGGAGGACGTGACGATGATCCGCCCGTCGGTTTGCTCGGTCAGCAACCCGCTCAGCAGGCGTCCGTCCGTCAATTGGACCTCGTAGGCCAGATATTCCTTTCGCACGACGGCGCTCGGATCGAGGAGGCTCGTGAGCAGAAAGTCGCGGTCGGCGCGGTTAGCGTGGGTCAGGTCAGGACCGATCTTGGCGCCTTGGCCAAACAGCGTGTGGCAAGTCGCGCACAGACGTAGAAAAATCGGCTGACCATGCACCGGATTCCCCGGCGCTGCGCGCAGGTCGTTGTTCAAGCGGCGGATCTCCGCCAGCTTTTCCTCCGGCGTTCCGCCCGAAACTTTGCCCCAATGACGGCGCACCAACTGATCCAACTCGGCATCATGATGGAACGCCACCACACGCATGGTCTCGGCCGGAATGTCCCGCGCGACCACTCGGCCGTCGTTGACCGCCTCAAGAAAACGGCGCGCCCAATCTTTTCTCGAGAGCAGCACTTCGCGCCAACGCACCTGACTCTGGGGCGAGAGGCCGCGGTAGGCTCCGAGCAACCGGTCGGCTTGGTCAGTGGCGGCAGGCGGGCTCGTGGCCACTGCTTCCAGCGCGGCCAACCGCAGGGATTCCGGCGCGGCTAAATCGGAGCAAACCAAATGGAACAATGCTTCAGCGTCGCCGGGTTGCGGGTATCGACCTAGCGCCCGCGCCGCTTCGGTCCGCAGCGCAGCCGGGCCATCCTTCCCGCGGAGCAGTTGTTGGGCGCGTGCGTGGGCCGCGGTGTCACCCGTGCCTAGCAAAAGGCGTATGAGCACGGTGTTGGTTGTGTCAGGCCGCCAGCGGGTTTGCAGTTGTTCGCGCAGGGTTTGAGAAAACGCGCGGGCTCGCGCGTGGCTCACCGTATTGGTTGGCGTCGCCGGCGCCGTCGGCTGCGCTGGGACGCCGAATAACGTCTCGACGCCCGGTCCGGCTGGGATCAGAGCCGCTTCGTCGCGGCCCAGTTCAAGCGCGGCCAACCATCGGTCAATCTGCGCTTCGCCAGCCTTGGCCAACAATTGGGCGCAGGCGTCATCGGTTTCCTGGCGGGCTTCTGCGCTCCAGCGGCGCAGGAGCCGTTCCAGGACAAAGTCGCGCATAAGCGCGTTCGTGGAGAGCGCCTGCGACGTAAACATGGACAACAATTCTCTGTGCCCGCCCAACGCATGTTGTTCGACAGCCCACCAAAGCAACAGGGGAAGATGCGGGTCGGCTGCATCCTGCGAGTGGTGCAGGAGCGCGCCGAGAATCGGTGTGGCCGCCGCGACAGGCAGGCGTCTGGCGGAAGCGGCCAATTGCGCGCGCACGCGGACGTCGGGTTCGTTTACAGCGAGGTCGGCCAGCGCCCGGGAGGTCTGCGGAGCGCAGAACCGTCGGTCGCCGAGCAAGCGCACTGCCCATTTGCGCACGGGCCCGCTCGGATGCCGGAGCAGAGCGCGCCCGGTATCTTCGTTGAAGCCGCCGCTGACATGCAGCGCCCAGAGCGCTTCGAGCGAACGCTGCGAAGAATCGGTGCGAAGAGCCAGTGCGCCTAACGCCGCGTGCACGGATGGATCGCGGCGATCCGCCAACAGACGACGCACTTTTTGGCGAGTCCAATGGTCGCCATCCTGCAGTGCCTTCAGCAAATCCTGGCTCGCAAGAGACACCAGGTCAGGCGGCGGCCCCGGCTGCGTGCCGGGCGCCGCCAGGCGGAAGATGCGTCCGTTGCTGCGGTCCCACGCAGCATCGGGATCCGGGTGAGCCGTGCGTTGGTCATACCAGTCGGCCACGTAAATAGCCCCGTCGGGACCCACTGTGAGATCACTGCAGGCGAACCAAGTGTCATTGGCTTGCAGTAAGTCTCCGCCATGACGCGACGTGAAGGTGGACCCCCAGGGAAAAAGTTCATGCCACTGAACTCCATGACCGAGCAGGTCGCCGGCGATGTAGCGGCCGCGAAAAGCGCTGGGCAAATTGGTGCCGCGATAGATGAGGCCGCCCACCGTAACGTGTCCGCCGGTAAAATTGGTATGCGCAACGTGATCGAAGTAGCCGTAGGCAAAGCGATGATGTAAGGCGCCGTGTTTGGCGAAGCTCTTCCAGTAATAAGCGCCCTGGTGTCCGTGCGTCATCCGGTAAGGGCCCAGGTTGGTGCTATAGATCAGTTCGCCTTCATCATCAAAGTCCAGTCCCCAAGCGTTGCCGCCTCCTTCGCAAAACAATTCAAACTCGCGCGTGACCGGATGATAACGCCACACCCCCTGTTGGAACTCCAACCCGCGGATGTGCGCGGTCACGGTGCTGCCCTGGCAACCGTAGAGCCAGCCGTCCGGTCCCCAGGTCAATGAATTGGCTACCGAATGGGCATCCTCCATGCCGAACCCCGTGAGCAACACCTCGGGATCGCCGTCCGGCACATCGTCATGGTTGCGATCCGCGTAGAACAGCAGATACGGCACCTGCAACACAAACACGCCGCCGTGCCCAAAGGCCAGGCCGCTGGCCAGATTCAGGCCGCTGATGAAATCCTTGGCCGTGTCGGCGCGCCCGTCGTGATTCGTGTCGGACAGAATCGTGATGCGATCGGCTCCGCGCGGGCCGCGCGGAGGTGGTTCGGGAACACGATCGTATTGGGTGCGGGAATAGCGATCAACTTTCGTGCGCGTTAAGCCGGCGGGATTGGGATATTGCAGATACTGAATGACCCACAGCCGGCCGCGATCGTCGAACTCGATGCAGACGGGTTGCCGCACCATGGGTTCGGCGGCGACCAGGCTGGCCGCGACACCTGGGGGCAGGCTCATGCGAGCCACCGCTTCGTCGGGTGAATAACCTTGGGCTTGCGTTGCGCCGGTCGTCCCGAAGATTCCGAGCAGGCCGGCTGTCAGGCAAAGGGTTGGCCGCCAACTTTGCATAGCACACGGACGTGAGATGAAGCGCAGCGTGTTGGTTCTGTTGAGTGGGTGTCAAGCCAGGAGCCGCAGGAGATGCGGTTGAACGTGGCGGACAAAGGCCAGCCCCTCCTCTTCTTCTTACTCTTACTCTTACTCCTTACTCTTACTCCCC